>CAXUIS010000162.1:0-12054 GCA_964250915.1 uncultured Ktedonobacteraceae bacterium
GTGCCGCGCGCCTCATGGCCTCTTACGCCATACAGTACAATGGTGATTATGCGAAAGCTCTCGCTGCCTACAATGCAGGTGGTGGCAACCTGGATAATGCGATAAGCTCATGTGGTGCCGGCTGGCTCAATTGCGTGCCCGCCGAAACTCAAAACTATATTTACAAAATTATGGGCATCTAACGAGAATAAGGACAACAAAAATGAGCATGTGTCACCGCACATGCTCATTTTTGTTGTCCTTATTCTGCTTTCCTTGACTTTTGGTGGAATACAACGTACAATTTGATATATCCATATGGAGATATGAATAATATGTAATGCGGATCGTTTTCTCAACCTCTTAAGGAGGAATCATTCATGGCTACACCGACATTACAGAGTGAAGAGGCTCTGGTAACACGTATTCATAAGCAACAACTTGTCGAGTCTCTTGAGCACATGAGTCCAATCTATCTTGAAGGGATCAAGCGCATCCTCACAGTTTCTGCCGATACAGAGTTGATTAGTGCTCCCGCGTACTACAATGCCGCCATACACGCTCCCTCGTTGAACACCTTTGGTTCCGCCATCTCGATTATACAGGACGAGATGGGTCATGCACACATTGCCTATCGTCTCATGCGTGACCTTGGCGTCGATACCGAGAAACTGATTTTCGAGCGTGAGCCGCATAATTTCAAATATCCTTATGCTTTTGATGTGCCGCTCGATAGTTGGGTCGAATTAATTGTCGCCAACGCATTTTATGATCGCGCAGGCTATACGCTACTTGGCGACATTTATCAAAGTACAACCTTCGGTCCCTGGAAGCGTGCTCTTGTGAAGGTTGATAAGGAAGAGACCTTCCACCTGCGGCATGGTGAGCAAGGCATGCGCAAATTGAATAAGGATCGTAGTGGACATGAAGCTCTTCAGCAAGCGGTCAACTGGATGTTCTTGCTCACGGTTGAGTGGTTCGGCTTGCCCGATGGTCAGAAGAAGCACAGCGAGCAGCTTGATTATGGCTTCAAGGGTCATAGCAACGACGAACTACGTCAAATTTGGCTCTCAAGTACTGTACCTCTTTGCGATGAACTGCAGATTGATGTGCCCGCGCACTACGATGACGAGCAGAAAAAATACATCATTGATTGTGCTTTCCCTGCACACTTCGATGCCAAAGCGAAACACTGGGATGGTCCCTGCTCATGGGAAGATGTGATGAAGCGTTGGAAGGCGCGCGGTCCTAAAAACGAAGAATTTGTCGCCATGATTCAGCGTGGCAAAAAAGATATGCTGCGCCAGTTGGAGCAAGAGGACTAGCGGCATGACTACAACCTACCCTTCCTTACAAACACATACCGAAAAAGATGTAGCGTGTCCCGCGCTCTGGGATGCACTACGTGATGTGATGGATCCAGAATTACCCATCAGCGTTGTGGACATGGGCTTAATTGTCGCGCTGACACAACAAGATGGGGCCGTCGATCTCAAACTTACCTTTACCGCGATGGGCTGTCCTGCGATGGAATTTATCATGGATGATATCCGTGAACGTCTGTTACAAGAGCCTGATGTACGTGAAGTCCATATCGACATCGTATGGGAACCTGTGTGGACGAAAGCCCGTCTGAGCGAAGAGGGCATCGACATCATGCGTTCGTGGGGAGTCTCCGCATGAACGAAACATCTGTAGGGACCGATGTATCGCGTCCTCTTCCCATATCTGATGTCGTCTGGCACGTCTATGCACGGCGCAAATATGACGAGCCATTGCACGAAATCGGCAACGTGATGGCAGATGATGTCGAGCTAGCAAAGGTGTACGCTCGTAGTATCTATGACGAGTTTAGCTGGGTCGAAATGGTGATTATCCCACGAGACAGCATCGTTACAGTGATTAGCTCATAAGGATAGAGTGCATGAATAATCCAACAAGCACGCGCACAGACAATCTAGCACTCTTCGCTATTCTGTCCTCGCTGGCAGACAATAAGCAAGCAGTTGGACGACGATATGCGTACTGGTGCAATGGTGCCCCTGCATTGGAGGCCGCCGTTGCCGCTGCCGCCATGACGCAGGATGAGTTAGGCCATGCACGTACGCTCTATCCTCTGTTAGACGATTTTGTACAGGCAGAGGCTGACCCGACACAAGTGGAACCAGAGACACGCACGTTGCATTATTCTCTCGCCTTTCTGGACAAGGATTTCGCGGGCTGGTCCGATTTTGTCGCCACAAATTTTCTGTTTGATACCGCTCTGAGCACCTTCTTTGAAACTGCACAGGACTCGACCTACGAACCATTACGTCAACGCGCCCGAAAAATTCTGCAAGAGGAACGTATTCATCTGATGCACGGCGAGGGTTGGGTACGACGCCTGGCAAAAGCTGGCGGTGCTGTAAAAAGAACGCTTGCCACCTCACTTGACCGACTATGGAACGAGACTCTGTGCTGGTTCGGTCCCAACGATGACCCTGCGATGCGACACTTGTATCAAGAAGGTGTTATCGACGCGACGCCTGATGAACTACGAAGTCGTTATCTACGCAAGGTTATGCCAACACTAAAACAAATGGGCTTTGATGTTCCCGCGACATTCAATGAAACAACGCAACAATGGGAGGCAAATGAGGCGTTACCTTGGGGACGATGGGATAATGTGGGGAGACGATTTAACACTGTGTAGGGACCGATTTATCATGTCCTCTTGACGATTGACCATGCCGACAAGGACGTGATGAGTCGGTCTCTACAGAGATAGGATGCATGAATGGATATGCGCTATAATGCGAGCGAACTAGAACCACAAGGTGCGCAGGTTCTCTGTCCCTATTGCGGTTCGCATCAGACAGAATTGTTTTCGCTGTTTGGTCAGCAACTGCTGACAGTACAATATTATTGTAATGCTTGTCACACACCGTTTGAACGTATCAAGGATGATGAGGTCCTGAACGACTACGCAGCACGAAAGGAAAGCGAAGCATGACGACAACTACAGAGCGAACACTGGTAAACTACACCGTAACTGAGGGTATTGCGGTTATCGAACTCACGAATGCACCCGCTAACACGTATAGCTATGAGATGATGCAGCAACTCGACCACGCTATTCTGGAGGCTCGTTTCGACGAGAGCGTTCACGTGGTGGTAATACGTGGCGCAGGCGAAAAGTTCTTTTGTGCTGGAGCAGAGATTAGTATGCTGAATAAGGTTTCGCCAACCTTCAAGTATTATTTCTGTCTCCACGCGAACGAGACGCTGACACGACTGGAGCAAACGCCCAAACTGGTGATTGCCGCGCTCAATGGTCATACCGTTGGTGGTGGTTTAGAGATCGCGCTCGCCTGCGATATTCGTATTGCACGCCGTGGTGCAGGCAAGGTCGGTCTACCAGAGGTCAGTCTGGGTGTCATGGCTGGTACAGGTGGTACACAGCGTATGGCGCGTGCGTTACCAAAGAACAAGGCGATAGAGTTGATGACCGAGGGCCGCTTGTTCAGTTTCGAGGATGCACTGGAACTCGACTTGATTAACTACATCTACGAGTCTGAGAACTATTGGGAGCAGGTCATGGCCTACGCGAAAACATTTTGCCCACCGAACCGCGCCTCTAAGACGGTTGGACGCATTAAACGCTCCGTACAATCTGGCTCGGAAATGGCCTTCTCCGAATCGCTCGCCCTTGAACGTGAGTTGCAACAACTCTGCTTCCAGAGCGAAGACGCGAAAGAAGGTATCTCTGCCTCCATCGAAAAACGTAAAGGGACATTTGTAGGGAAATAAGATTGAGTGGAAAAGAAAGCAGTATGGAGTCATACTCGACTTCATACTGCTTTCTTTTTTCTACTAGCTCACATCCCACTGTAACTTTTCTCACATGCTATTCGTGTTGTTCTATGTATCCAATCTTTCAAGAGAAATTGGATACATAGAATATTCCTCTTTACAATACTTCGTCTACACTATGTTGAGTGCGAACAAGGCTGTAATAATGCATATCGTGATGCAATAAAAAGAGGGTGATGTTCGATGACAAACGATGACGAACATACATAAGCACAACGATAGGGCATATGCAGCCGAAACGATCTAAGTTAGCCTACATCAAAATATGGCCTCTATGTCTCACCACTCCTGTACATAAAGCCAACTTACGCATAGCCATTCCCAGCTTGTGTATATCGAAATTCATCTCTATGAGCATTCGATGACAAACTACATCGAGTAACTTTTTGTAAATTTGGTGAAAGAGGACATTTCAGTAGCTGAAGAATGCAGCAAAAACTTGCTTTTTGCCATCTTTTAAGAAAGGAAGTATGTTTTGATCTATCCTGTTTCAGGTGATACGTTGGAAATGGGAGGTGAAGAAAATTCCTCTCCTTTATTTGATGTAGTGTGTCTTTCTCATCTGCGCTGGGATTTTGTCTATCAACGTCCACAATACCTTTTGAGTCGCTATGCCAAGCAACGACGAGTGTTCTTCGTTGAGGAGCCGATTTTTGTTGATGGTCCGGCCCAACTTGAAGTGAGTCAACGCGATGAGCGTCTCTACGTCATCACGCCCCTCCTTCCCAAACATTTGTCTCTGACCAAGCAGGTTGTTGAGCGAATGCAACCTCAGTTCGCACGCTTTATTAGTCCCACCAAGACGCTTGAATATATAGCAGGTGGTAAACCTATCGTTTCCACCTCCATCCGTGATGTTGTCTCACCTTATGGGGAACAGGGGCTGGTGCGTATTGCCGATACTGCGGCTGAGTTTGTTGCTGCTATGTAAGAGGCGCTGAATGAGAAGACGGAGGCACAACTCTCCAAGTTCGATGCCTTCCTCGCGCACACGTCATGGGATACCACTTGGAGCAAGATGAATCAGTTGATTGAAGCAGTTGTTGCCGACCGTCAGATAGAGGAGAAAGAGAAAGGGATTATTCATGTTTGATTACTTGATTGTAGGAGCGGGGTTCGCGGGAAGTGTACTTGCGGAACGATTGGCAAGCCAACTCGATAAAAAGGTGCTTGTGATCGACAAACGCCAGCATATCGGGGGCAATGCTTATGACAAATATGATGACGACGGTTTGTTAATTCATCAGTATGGTCCGCATATCTTCCATACAAATGCGGAGGCAGTCGTTGATTACCTGTCTCAGTTCACTCAGTGGCGACCATATCAACATCGGGTACTTGCCAGCGTGGATGGTCAACTTGTGCCAATGCCTATCAACTTGGACACTATCAACACTCTCTATGGACTCAACCTGACCTCGTTTCAGCTTGAAGAGTTCTTCGCCTCTGTCGCTGAGCCACGTGACGTTATTCGTACCTCGGAAGATGTGGTAGTAAGCAAGGTGGGACGTAGCCTCTACGAGAAATTCTTTCGTGGTTACACGCGCAAACAATGGGGACTCGATCCCTCGGAACTTGACGCCTCTGTGACGGCTCGCGTACCCACAAGGACGAACCGCGATACTCGTTACTTTACTGATACATATCAGATAATGCCTCTGCACGGTTATACACGCATGTTCGAGCGTATGCTCGATCATCCCAATATCAAGGTCATGCTCAACACAGACTACCGCGAGATTGAAAGCTTCATTCCCTATCAAGAATTAATTTACACGGGACCAATTGATGAGTTCTTCCACTTCTGTTATGGGAAGCTGCCTTATCGTTCGCTGGACTTTGAGTTTCAGACGCTGGACACACCTGTCCATCAATCAGTTGCGGTCGTGAATTATCCCAACGACTATGCTTACACGCGTGTGACCGAGTTCAAATACTTGACCGGACAGGTTCATCCCAAGACAAGCCTTGTCTATGAGCATCCCCGTTGTGAGGGAGACCCCTACTACCCCATTCCACGCGAGGAGAACAAGGATTTGTACAAGCAATACAAAGTCCTTGCCGAGGCTACAGAAGGTGTACATTTTGTTGGTCGGTTAGCAACCTATAAGTATTACAACATGGATCAAGTTGTGGCACAGGCACTCAGCATGTTTCGCAAGCTATCTGATCAAGACCTGGAAACGAGAGACAATGAACTTTTCCCATCCTCTTCCGCCACTTGAGATGTGGGGCGGTGTGAAGTGTACGATCAATCGCGTGGGCAATACCTACTTCGACCAATTGAAGCGCAATGGACATGAAAGCCGTCTTGAAGATCTACACCGCTTTGCGGACAACAGGCCAAGAAGGTCTGCGACAATTCATACTCTTACTCAAGAGAGAATGTTGAGAAAACAGCAATCGCGCCCTTATTCTCTCTCTTGCATACTGCAAAGTGAACGAGGCCAACTTCTTCCATCACTAGATGATGCACTTTCCAGATATCGGCAAGAACGCATAGCATAGAAAAGGCCAGCACCACGTAGGCATGAAAATGAAGAGGATACCGCAAAGTTTGCAGTAACGTTCGTTTCTCTACAAAAAGTTCCCTTTCCTCTATGAAAAGGGAACTTTTTCTTAACAAGAAACGTCTTGACAAAGAACAGAACATACGACTTACTGCAAGAGTATCAAAGGAGTTCATATAATGCCTATTCTGCATCTTTTCAAAAATACGAAGCGGTCCCTTTCATCTTTCTTTCTCGCCCTTGTGCTACTTACCTTGACATGTATCGTTGCGGCATGTGGTACAAACGCGGGTTCAGGAACAAGTACTGGTGGAACAGGAAGTAGTCCTGCGAATCCGTCTCCTACGGCGGTCAAAGGATATGGAACGGCGCAGGGCTGTCCCAGTGATATGGTTGTGAGTACCGCGCCTTCAGCAGCAAATGTAGTGGTGAAGCCGGGTCAGACGAACACTCCGATTGCCGCGCATGTTGGTGATGTGGTAGAGATTCGTTTACCGTTTGGTCAAAAGTGGTCAGGCCCGACTGCTTCAGTGGGGGGCTTGGAAATGCAGCAACCATCAGGCTACGCATGGAAAACCGATAATGTGTGTGTATGGCGTTTCACCGCTAAGTCCGCTGGCACGACCAACCTTGAGTTTCATCAGCAAGCATTGTGTAAAAAGGGTCAACTTTGTCCCATGTACATTGCGGAGGTTCCCTTCACCATCACTGTGAAATAACATAGAATTGAGGATTGTACGAATGGCCTCTATCGCACTCATGGGCAATTGCCCATGAGTGCGATAGAGGCCATTCGTACAATCCTCTGACAACAATTATTCAATCGGATTGTAGCCACCGTTTAGCCTCACGAACCTCTTCGTGTGTAATCGTGTGTCCACCGTTATGCCAATAAGTCTCGACAGCTGCGCCTGCCTGCTGCAACATTTGCACGAGCTGCTCTGTATTTGACATTGGGACAATCGGGTCACGGCGACCCGCACCTATAAACACTTGCTTGTCTGTAAGCTTCGGCAATTCCTCTGGTACAAATGGCACCATTGGATGAAGCAATACTGCTGCTGCAAGAGTCTGTGGACGTAGCAGTAATACACTTGCCGCGATATTTGCTCCATTGGAGAAGCCAACCGCGATCACGCGTTCGGCATCGAAACTGTATGTTGTACTTGCGATTCCCACAAAATCCGCGATTTCATGTGTGCGCTCTATCAGGTCTGGTACATCAAAGACGCCCTCAGCGAGGCGTCGGAAGAAGCGTGGCATACCATTTTCGAGCACCTTACCACGAAGACTGAGGCGTCCCGCGTTTGGGTCCAGCATACGTCCCAGGTCTAGTAGATCGTTCTCATTCCCACCTGTGCCATGCAACAACAATAGCGTGGGTCTATGCTGTTCCGTTTGCGCGGGGGGAATATAGTGGTGAGTAAAGTTCAGCATATTTTTCGTGTTATTGTTCATTTTCGTCATCCTTTGCGTCTATTGTAGGGGTCTCATTCATGACACCCTGTTGGCAATGCACAATGTTAGAGAACATGTACAAGCGTTTCAACATACCTCTAAATTTGTGCATTGCCAACAGGGTGTCATGAATGAGACCCCTACATGGTACAATGGTATTCCACTACTACAATATCTTATTTATACATAAAGGGAAATATTTATGCACAGACACAAGGTTCTTTCTCTCTTTATATTATTGCTCAGTTTTACATGTCTCATAGCAGCTTGCGGCGGTGATACGGCATCGTCCACACCAACGGCAGCACAACTTATAAAAAATGCTCAGACTGCTCTGCAAAAGGTCACGGCCTATCACTTCAATCTCGTCGCCGAGGGCGCAGGTGCGGGCGGTTTCCTGGTTGTAAAAAGTGCTGATGGTGATACTATTGTGCCTGACAAACTTCAGGCCAACGCTGACGCTGTTGTATTGGGAAACATCGTGAAGGTGAAGATTATTTCTCTGGCTGACAAGCAATACGTTACCGACCCTGTGAGTGGCAAATGGCAATCTACAACGGGCTTGCTGGACCCACGCACTCTCTCAGACTCTAAAACCGGCATTATCGCTATCCTGGGACTTATTCAAAATCCTAGCACACCAACGGATAGTAACGTTGATGGCAAATCTTGCTGGAATATCAACGGCAAACTCAACGCCAAGGATATTCAAGGAATTACAGGTGGTGGAACTCCAGCCGATGCCAAAGATGATGTGTCAACATGTATCGGCAAATCCGACAATTTGCCCTATCAGATTCGTATCACTGGTATTGCCATACAGGGCGACACCGACAAAACGGTACGTACCTTTAAGCTCTCAAAGTTCAATGAAAGTATCAGCATCGCTGCACCAATCTAACGCGAGAGGACATTGTATGCACGAGCAAGAGAAATACATCGTCACTGCTATGAAGAAAAAACAGGTCGGCGTTGTCATGACAGGGCTTGCCCCTGTCATGACAATGACTCGATATGCAACTACAAACCTAGCCATTCTTACCCTGACATGTATATGAGACCTGATATGACTAAAAACACAGGTAGACTTGCCCTTCTCGCGGCGTCTATTGCGGTCTTCCTTACCGCGCTTGACCAGACGGTTGTCGTGACGGCCTTGCCACAAATCGTCACCGACCTGAGTATACCGATCAATCAGATTGATCGTGCCGCTTGGATTATCAGTGGTTATTTGCTAGGCTATGTCATTGTTATGCCACTTATGGGTCGTGTCTCCGATCTGTACGGACGCCGCCGTGTCCTCATTATCTGTCTCGGTATCTTCGCGGCAGGTTCGCTTTTGTGTGGACTTTCCCCCATGCTAGGCGGTAGTGATGTTGGTACACAGGTTGTTGCACCTCTACAGTATCTAGGTGTCAACATTGATGCCCCTGGCTTGATCTGGCTTGTCGCGGCACGATTTGTACAAGCCGTTGGGGGTGGTGCTGTTGTCCCTGTAGCAATGGCGATAGCAGGTGACTTTTATGGTTGGGAACGCCGTAGTTTTGCCCTCGGTCTTATCGGTATGGTGACAGAGGCGGGCGGAGTGCTGGGACCGCTCTATGGCTCTCTTATTGTACAGCTAGCAGGTTGGCCCATGATTTTCTATCTCAATCTGCCGATTATTGCCATCCTACTCTTCCTGGTCTGGCGTTTTATTCCTGCTCATAGCACAACAAAGAGCACACAACATACACGGAGACGTATTGATATCCTAGGTACATTCCTACTCGGTGCTTCCCTGACCTGTCTCAGTCTTGGTTTAGCACAAGAAGCGGCACAGATAACGCCCACAACTCCGAGTGCTGGTAGTGCTCCTGTACAGAACAATCCCTGGTTGATTGCTGCCGCACTGGTCTTGCTCATAGGCTTTATTGGTTTCGAGCTTGCCCGTGAGCGACGTGCAGGATGGCCTGTTATCGAACTCTCACTTTTTAAACGTAGTACGTTTTCTGCTGCTGCCCTCGTCAGTTTACTTGTTGGTGCCGCTCTCATTATTGCGATGGCTGATATTCCAATTTTCGTCGCCACTGTCTTGAATCGTCCGGCGTTGGAGAGTGGACTTGTGCTCTTGCGTCTTACCGCGATGATTCCTGTTGGGGCCTTGCTTGGCGGTTGGCTTTGCTCCCGTATCACCTGTCGCTGGACTGCACTGCTTGGCTTATTGCCTACCGCGCTCGGCTTCTGGCTTATGCATCTCTGGTCGCTTCACGTTGATTGGACACAGATCACCGAGAGTACGCTTCTCGCGGGCTTTGGTTTTGGTCTGGTCATCGCTCCCATTGGCACAACCGCGATAAATGCAGCAAACGAGCAACAGATGGGTATGGCCTCGTCTATCGTAACCATGTTGCGTATGATTGGTATGATTCTTGGCCTTGCCGCTCTTACCTCATGGGGATTGGGCCGTTTCCGCGCACTTGCTACTCTGTTTACAGCACCTACAGGCGTCAAGTTCGGCAGCGCGCCATACAACACGCTGTACGGTAACTATCTTGTCTCGGCGGCGCATACTGTTTACACCGATATTTTTCTGGTGGCTGGTGTTATCTGCCTTGTAGCCCTTCTTCCAGCCCTCTTTTTGCAGGGAAGAAAACTCTCTTCGCCTCCCGTTCGTACTAGTGATAGTAATGAGAGTAATCACGCAAACGTATTGGTGTGAGGACTCCTGTACGGGTCTGCTTTAGCACACCCTCTCGGTGACGCACAATGCTAGAGAACATATGAAACGTCTCATCAATCCTGCAAATGTGGTCGATTGGCGAGAGGGTGTGCTAAAGCAGACCCGTACAGGAGCATCACTATATTTGTTATTCATTTGTCATAGTTCAATAAGAACCAATTTTGTCGCATGAAAGGGGAGGCGTTGTATGAGTCGGGGAAGCATGAGACCAGAGGACGAAGTACCGCGACGTAGGAGACGCGATGAGGTCTACTATGAAGACGAAGAGGCAGATGCTGGCGAGTACGACGATGCCGAATATGAGGAGGAACCACCCGTACGTCGGCAAGTGCGTCCTCGTTCTCGTGCTACACAACGTATTCAGCAGTCGCCACAGCGTTCGCGCCAATATGCACCTCAACGTCGGGCAAGCAATCCAACACGTTCACTTCGCCCACGTCCACGCCGCAGACGTAGTGTATGGCCTGTGCTCCTCGGCGGTTGCGCGCTTGGTATTTTTTTCACGGTGATAGCAGCGGCTGTGGTTGTGTTCTTTACCGTTCGCAGCGCGCAAACGGGTGGCGTTCCTATCATCGGTGGAGGCATTGGTGGCGGTACACAAACATTTACTAGCAATACAACGCAAGCTATCACGCTGAGTAGCCTGACGCAAATGCAGGTATGCAATAAGATTGGCAATGTCTCCATCGTTGTTGATCCTAGTGTTGATGCGGCAAGCATTCAAACAACTAAGATCGTACATATGAGTAGTAAGGCCAGTGCCGATCAAGAATTTGGGCGTATCAATGTTTCTGTACAACAACCTACTACAGGAATGCAAAGTCTCACCTGTGCCTCATCTACTCCATCAGACACGCCAACTGCATCCACAACACCAGTAGCAAGCGCAACAGGAGGCGCGCTACTTGTCAACACCGCAATTCCCGATAGTGATGGTCTTCTACATGGGACAGGCGATGCGGTTGACATGAAAATCACACTTACACCAAAACTATTCGCAAGAGCGAGTACATACCTGCAACTTAATGTGCAAGCAGCGTTAGGCAACGTAACCGTCGATGGTGTCACCGGCATCCTCAACATTGTCGGAAGTAGTGGCAATGTTACTGTGACACGTTCTACTCTGATTAGTGGTTCTAGCATAGGCACCGGGCAGGGTAACATCACATTCAACGGTATCGTTGCGGCACCTAATGACACAACAACACAGGCCAGTTTCGTCATTCGGAGCGAACAGGGCAAACTTGATGTGACACTTCCCACGAGTACAAATCTTGTGTTGAGCGCAAACACGAACGTTGGCACCATTCATAGTGACTTCCCAATCACCGCCACAAGCAGTAGTGGTTCCGCAAGTTATCGCGGCCCACTCAACGCCACTGCTCCCACTCAATCGCCTGCCGTACTCACCGTTGATGTCAGCACAGGAGATATCACCATACATAAAGGAGCGTCGTAGTAGTCTGTCAAAGTACATTTGGTACCGAAACCAGGGCGCCCGCAAGGGAACGCCCCTCCCAAACCAGGGCGCCC
>CAXUIS010000163.1:0-12013 GCA_964250915.1 uncultured Ktedonobacteraceae bacterium
AGGGGCATCCCCTTGCGGGTGCCCTGGCCTCACCAAAGACCTCTTTTTTGCCCTTGCGTGAACGCCTATGGAGACGCCCCTTGTGGGCGTCCGTGGGACTACACGCAAATGTCATGGAACTACACAAACGTTCGTCGCCACACATAAACATCCGTCGTCAACACACGTTGTTATACGTAAATGCCTATTGCCCATTCTCAGACGCACCATCATTTCGCGTTCACAGCTCGCTCTACGCTAACCACGTTTTTGACCTGGCGCAGACGACGGAAGATGCGCTCAATCTGGTCAATCACACCGTTCGCTGCCGCTATTTCTAGTGTAGCGGTAATGACGGCTTTCTGCAATGCCGCGTTGGTCATGGACGTTACCATTGTCATGTTTACGCCTGCATCGGCGACTACTGCTGCCACGTCTCGTAGTAAGCCAGAGCGGTCATGAGCAACAATTGTAACGGGCGTTAGATAAGAATCTGGTTCGATCTGAAGCCAGTTGACCTCGACTAGCCCATTCTTACTACTCCGCCGACGTTTCAATATACGACAATCACTACGATGAACCTGCATGCCTTTACGTGGCGTGAATAAACCAACAATTGGGTCGCCTGGAATAGGATAACAGCAATGAGCAAGGCTTACAGAGTGTACCAGTTGCCTCTCATCACCATCGTGAACATGACCATTTTTCTCATCGCTTGCCCTGGCACCATCAAACAGTTGCAGGTCGTATTGTTGTAGAAACGGCATTAAAAGACTCATGACTTGCTCTACAAGCAGGTCCTCATGTCCCAATGCGACATAGATATCGTCCAATGTGGCATACTGTTTAAGTGTATCACTCGCTGCAACATCATCAGTACACATACGCTGCAAGAGTGTCTCTATCTGCTCGTTGAGTCCTGGTGTCCGGGCGGCCTTGAGTGCCATATCCAAGCGTTCGTGTCCGAGTTGTAGATTAATCTCACGTTCGTACGTTTTCAGATAGCGGCGAATTTTTGTACGAGCCGCCGCAGTGCGTGCGAACGAGAGCCAGTCACGCGTCGGATGAGTGGTGCGGTTCACCATAATGTCCACAATCTCGCCACCCTTTAGCTCATAATCAAGGGGAACGAGACGTGTTACAAGACGACCCGAATCATCCATATTTGTAATAATGCGCGCACCCGCGCAATGATCGCCCAAGTCAGTATGAATGCGGTACGCCATGTCAAGTGGTGTTGAGCCACGCGGCAGGTCTTTGACTTCGCCCTTCGGCGTAAACACAAAAATCTGCTCTTGAAAGATATCGCCCTTGACTGCCTCGACAAACTCATCAGCACTTTGAGGCAAGGCTCGTTGCCATTCACGCAACTGCTCAATCCACCCGACCATCTCGTGATAAGAAAGACGCCAGTTACTCAACGAGTCTGTATCTGTATTCTTGCCCACAACGCGTTCGCGCAGGTACCAATAACTTGCAATACCATAGTCAGCGGTACGTTGCATATCATATGTACGAATTTGAATTTCCGCTAACCGGTTATTCAAACAAAACACGGTTGTGTGAAGTGATTGATACCCATTCAGTTTGGGCGTCGCGATGAAGTCCTTGATACGCCCGTCTTTGGGACGCCACAAGGCATGAATATGTCCAAGTGCAAGGTAACATTCATGATCGGTATCAACCAGAATGCGAAATGAGACAAGGTCATGAATTTGGCTTAGTGTACTATGTGCTACACGTCCGTTGCCGTCGCCGTCCTCTTGTGGTGGCATGTCCTCTAGCTTACGATTAATACTCGCCAAATTTTTCCAGCGTACACCTACTTCAGCATGAATGCCAGCGTGTAGCATCTCTTCACGCAGTGTGCGACACACCTCGTCAAGATAGGGTTGACGACGTTGCATCTCCACCTCTACCTCGTGTGCCAGCCATGCATATTTTTCTGGTTCGAGATAGCTCAAAACTAAGTCTTCTAACTCCCACTGCACAATCGCCATACCTAGACGACGTGCGAGAGGAGCGAAAATCTCACCAGTTTCACGGGCTGTACGCTCCTGCTGTGACGGTTTCATAGCACTTAGGGTACGCATATTATGCAAACGGTCTGCCAGTTTGAGCACAACCACACGTGGGTCTTCCGCCATTGCCAGCAGCATTTTGCGCACCGTTTCAGTGCGTTGGCGGCGTTTATCAATGGGAGAAGGAGCAGGACTATCCGGTGAGGCAACATGTTCTTTATTCTGCTTTTCGGCAATGGCATCGAACTTTGTGACGCCATCAACAATATTGGCAAGTGCAGGACCAAATAATGCGCTAAGTTCCTCAAGCGTGTGATACGTGTCTTCAACAACATCATGTAGCAAGGCAGCGATAATGCCATCAGCATCAATACGCATCCGTGCTACAAGGAGTGCAACTTCAAGAGGATGTTGAATGTATGGCTCACCAGAACGTCGGACCGCTCCACCATGCGCCTCGTTTGCCAGGTCGTAGGCACGCTTAATCCCCTCCAGGTCTTGCGGAGCCAAGTATTGCTGCGCTTCCGCTAACAAGGTTTCAAGCGTAGTCTGTGATGGGATCAATTTCGTCTCCCGCGACACTGTGTTCATAATAATGTCCAATTGTATACGTATATGCTACAACGTATGAAACATATGCACAACCACATAAAAATACAAGTGTTAACAAATGTTATGTCCCTATTATAGAGGGGATTAAACGCCTGTCAAGCAGTATAGCAGAAGTCCTATCTAAAAGATGAGGTAAACAATAGAATTGAGCATTGTAGGAGTCTACTTCATTACACCCTGTTGGCAATGGATTATATTGGAGGATGTAGGAAACATCTCATCTATCGTAGGGACAGAATCAGTCGCCAACAGGGTGTAATGAAGTAGACCCCTACAATCGACGTATCCGCATTATTTCTCTACTATAAGAAACAGCGAAGGACACAAGGCTTATTCCAGGAGAGGGGAAAATAAAAAATGGTAATAAAAACGAGGCACAGCCAAGAACACCCCTTGACGTTGCCTCTCTGTTCTGATGTATCTCTACTAGAAAAAGATACGAAGCGATATTAGTTTCGCGCTACACGTACTTTGTCATAGCAGGTGCTACAGTAGACCGGGCGATCATTCTTTGGCAAGAATGGAACCTGTGTCTCAGAACCGCACTCAGCGCAAATAACTGTGTGCATCTCTCGTGGAGCACGCTCGGCTCGTCCGCCTGCACTCCCTGACGCATTGCGGCGGGCCGCACGACAGGAAGAACAACGGCTAGGCTGATTCATTAGTCCTTTTTGCTGGTAGAACTCTTGCTCACCGGCGGTGAACACGAAATCGTTACCGCACTCACGACACTTTAGGGTTTTGTCTGCGAAGTTCAACTAGAAGCCTCCTTGTGATATGTTGGTAGTCCTCCGGGTCCATATCCCTGCAGAGTTCACCAGTTGTTCTTTCCCCCTACCAGCGTGGGATGGAATACTTGGACGAGCGCTGTGTTGCGAGACCGAGATGGGATACCGAAGAAAAGCATACACTATTCTTGCCCGTTTTACAAGGTATTTTGAGGTACATTGTTAGCTAGCTTACGATTTCTTTATGAAATTTTTATGCCAGCGTATGTATTACATTTCTCTATTCAATGTATAGCAAGTATTATCTTCGAGACACATGTGCTATACTCGTGTAAAAATTACCTACAAAAAGACAAGAGAGAGTCCATGCCTGAATATATTTGGGGACGTAACCCCGTTTTAGAAACATTGCATTCTGGACGCCAGGTTAAACGCGTGTTGCTGGCTGAGGGTCAGCGTGATGCAGCACCGATAGCCGCGATTGTACAAGAGGCCGAGCAACAACATATTCCGCTTGAGATGGTGCCGCGTTCACGACTCGATCAATTGAGTCGAGGCGCTGTACATCAGGGCTGTATCGCGCTGGTTGAGGAACGTAAGTATACCAGCGTGTCTGATATCCTGGCCTATGCTGAACGCAAGCAGGAGGCACCATTCCTGTTGATTCTCGATGCGATTCAGGATGTCAACAATCTTGGCTCATTGCTCCGAACGGCAGAGGCGGCTGGCGTACATGGTATTGTGTTACCAGAGCATCGGGCCGCAGAGGTCAATGCCACTGTCGTCAAAACATCGGCGGGTGCAACTGAACATCTACTTATCGCGCAAGAGGCCAACCTGACACGCGTGATTGACGAACTCAAAAAAGAAAATGTATGGGTCGTCGGGCTGGCTGGTGAAGCAAAAACATTCTATTCCAAGGCAAACCTGACTGGACCACTAGCGATTGTCGTAGGTAACGAAGGCAAAGGTATCGGTCGTCTTGTGCGCGAACACTGCGACTTACTGGTGAAGTTGCCGATGCATGGTCATATCAATTCGCTTAATGCCGCAGTTGCAGGCAGTATTGCGTTGTATGAGGCATTACGGCAACGGGAGAATGCGAGATGAGCACATGTTAGCAAACGTCTTTGATGAGGTACATACAAAACGTCTTGTATTACGCCGACCAATAGCCGATGATGGTGCTGCAATGTTTAGGATACATGGTGATCCAGTGACGAACCTTTACAATCCTTTTGGTCCCCACCCAAACTTGGCAACGAGCGAGGAGATGTTGCAAGAATGCCTCGATCACTGGAAAATCTATGGCTTCGGATTATGGGCAGTCACGCTTCCGCAAGAGGAAAAGATCATCGGCTTTGGTGGAATAGAACATCAGGTCTGGCGTGATCGAGATGTGCTCAACCTGTACTACAGATTCACGCCCAGCGCATGGGGTCGAGGTTATGCTACTGAGATGGCACAAACGGCGGTGCATTTCGCACAAATCCATCTGCCACAACTTCCCATCGTTGCTCGTATAAGAGACAAGAATGTTCCATCAAAGCATGTTGCTGAACGGGCGGGACTATTGAGACGCCCCGACTTAGATACTGAACATGTTATCTTTACACTTGGATGGACTTAAAATGAAAACCTGTGCTAATACTCTATTCACGTTTTGCTGATTTCTGAAATACCTCCTACCCCTGTCACAAAAACATGTTGAGTGGTGTCTCTTGTATAGAAACCTCTAGGATATACATACTCGTCTCTCAAATTTTTATCGAAAGAAATGGAAAATATGGTTGAAAGAGTTATAACTCCGTTAGCAATAAGTGCCTCACCATTCCGCTCTACTGAGGTTGTGTTACGCACACGTGACCTTTCAAAGCAGTATGGCACAAGGCGTGCCGTAGACCATCTCGATTTGGAAGTCTACCGAGGGGAAATATTCGGTTTTCTTGGTCCTAATGGAGCAGGAAAAACAACAACAATTCGTATGGCATTGGGATTGATTACACCAACATCTGGTAGCGTCGAGATACTCGGACAGGATGTTGCAGCGCACAAAGCGCGTGTGTTACCTCGTGTTGGTGCCCTTATCGAGACGCCCGCCCTGTATCTTTATATGTCAGGACGCGACAACTTGCGTGCCGTTAGCTCTGTGCTTGGTGGCGTGCCAAAGAAGCGTATTGACACGGTGATGTCATTAGTAGGGCTACAAGCACGTCAAAGAGATCGCGTGCGTACCTACTCATTGGGCATGAAACAACGGTTGGGCGTCGCAATGGCACTTCTGCAAGACCCAGATGTGCTGATTCTGGATGAACCTGCGAACGGCCTTGACCCTGCTGGCATCGTCGAGATGCGAGACCTGCTCCAACACTTGGCTTCAGAGGGTAAGACAGTCTTTGTATCGAGTCATCTGCTGAGCGAGGTACAACAATTGTGTACACGCGTTGCTATCGTTAACCTTGGCAAACTGGTAACAGAGTCAACGGTTGAAGACCTTGTAAAAGGACAGGGAGAATTCGCGGTTACGTTAGAGCGCACACAAGAAGCGTTGGTATTCCTGCGCGCGCAAGCATGGGGCAAGAATGCTCGTATTGAAACGCATAATTCTACACTCATAACGGGTTCTCCTGATGGTAGAGGGCGTAGTCTCAATCTTGCCCTTGTGAACGCTGGTTTTGCCCCTGATACGATCACGCCAGCCGTGCAGGACCTGGAACAAGTCTTCTTACGTCTTACGAGTGGTGGCCCTGGAGGTGTACAATGAGCGCGTCTGTTTCTTCTATCGAGCGTCAGCAACGAGTGCATAGCGCAACCCCTAGCTTTTTCGGTATGTTGCGCGGCGAATTGTTCAAGGTGTCGCGTCGCTGGGCAACATGGATCATGCTGGTGCTATTACTGGGTATCATATTCTTGCCCTATCTTGTGCGCTTTACCGTGCCAACCGTCAAAGACAGTATTCTAAAGACACCAACAGCGTTCTTTTATAGTGATATGGCGAGCAATTTCGCTGTCCTACGCATCTTTGCAGGCTTTATCCTGATTGTTTTAACGGCACAGGTTATAGGACTGGAATATCAACTCGGCACAATTCGCGTTCTGCTTGCTCGTGGCGCGGGCCGACTGCAACTGCTCGCGGCAAAACTGTTGGCATTGACTCTCATAGCCTTGCTGCTCTTTATTGGAGGTGTCCTTGTCAATACACTGCTGAGTCTTGCCTTTGTAGGCATACTAACAGGCAACCTCAACGCGCTTAACGGACTATCAGCAACTTTCTGGGCTGATACACGAACATACATGCTCACAATTTTGATCAGCATGGGTGTAACAATACTGATGGCTTCGGCAGCCTCTGTAATTGGTCGTTCACTCACGATTGGTTTAAGTGCCGCTTTGTGCTGGTTCGCAGCCGACAACTTTGGCGTTATCATGATGCTGTTAGCCAATCGCCTGACGCATAACAACTTCTGGACAAACGCCACGGCCTACTTTCTGGGACCAAATCTCAACCAGATGCCAATCGCGCTCACGGCTCCGTCCGTCTTGTCTATCGGCATTACGCCGCTTGTGAGCGTAGATGGCAGACATACGTTACTCGTGACACTTGTTTATGCGCTCATCTTTGCAGTTGTCGCTATCGTCCTCACATGGCGACGTGATGTAAAAGAATAACAGACAAATGCTCATCGGCCCCATACGAGAACATGTTCTCGTATGGGGCCGATGAGCGTTTGTCCTCTTTATGTTTAAAGCGACAACCGCTTGAATATTCGCTCAGGGATGCTCTTTACAACGAACATAATGGGAAGCCAAAACGCGGGTAGATAGACAACCTCTTTTTTGTGCTGTATCGCTTTATAGATGCCCTCGCCAACGCTTCGCGCACTTGCCATCAGAGGACCCTTTTTGAGTTCTGCGGTCATGGGCGTATCAATAAGACCGGGTTTTATTGTTAAAACGGAAACGCCAGATTTCGCCAAACGGCCTCGTAAACCCTGCAAGAATGCAGTTACTGCCGCCTTCGCAGTCCCGTATACATAATTGCTTTGACGCCCACGATCACCCGCGACAGAGGAGACAACGGCGATGGTACCACGCTTCTGTTGCTCGAAATAGTTGGCAAACAGGGTAAGCAATGAGATAACGCTAGTACAGTTGTTGGTAAACTCTTTCAGTGTCTCAGCAACACTTTGTTCACATAGCTGCTGATTTCCTAGCGTTCCATGTGCGATAAGCAGTACGTCAATCTGCTCAAGGGTTGCCACCGTCTGGTCGAGCAACGCTTGATGGAGATCGAGGTCTGCAAGATCAACTGTATAGGTATCAATACGCTTCGCGCCACGTACTTTGAGGTCGTTCGCTACTGTCTCAAGCTTTGCTTCGGACCGTCCAACAAGAAAAAACTCTGCATTATCTTTGGCAAAACATTTCGCAGTCTCATGAGCAATCGCTGATGTTGCTCCTAGTATTGCTATTTTCATTATTATTATTTTCCATTCACGGGCAAAAGCGCAGACTCCGAAGGAGTGACGCGTCGCCAAAAACTAGAGGAGAAGTGCGGGTCAATGTACTGTTCAAACTCGTGCCACTGTGGATAATATACCTGGAACGCTTCAGGAGTCATACGAGCATCTTTCGCTGGATACACCGCACCACCACTTTGCAGTACAATCGCGTCAAGGTCGTTGAGTAAGCGCAATGTCTTTTTCCCGTGATACGAAAAGTCGAGCGCGAGTGTCAGCCCCGGACGTGGGAATGAGAGCATGCCAGGAGATGGTAAATCGCCAAATTTCTTCAAAACCGTTAAAAAAGACCCCTCACCGGAGTGTCGAATACGCCCAAGAATTTCACGCATTGCTTCGTGTCCCGCTGCAAACGGTACCACGAATTGATACTGCAAAAAGCCGCGCTTTCCATAGAGACGATACCATTCAGAAATGGAGTCGAGCGGATAAAAGAATGGGTCATAGGGCACAACTTTATGTACACGCTTCGCTACCTGCACCCAGTAATAGGCTTCGTTGAAGGCTTTGACCGTCAACGTATTCAAGGCAAACCCAGGCAGATCAATTGGCATGGCTAACGGCAAACGCTTTTTCATCGGTTTCGCGGCAAGTTCGCGGTCCTGATTATTATTGCCACGCATGAACTTTCCGCGACACAATCCCTTGCCACCAATCAAAATATCGACCCATGACATCGTGTATTCGTATGATGCGTCGGACTCAGCCGAGATGTCAAAGAATTCGTCCAGCGACTCAAAACGAATAGAGTCCATATCAATATAAGGATTGACGATGCGCTTCAAGCGAAACTCGGCCCAGAGAACAACGCCAGTGAGACCAAGCCCGCCGATAGTGGCCCGAAACAACGCGCTATTTTCAGTTGGAGAGCAGAAGAGACATTCGCCATTCGAGCGCAGCAATTCAAAGCAGGTAACGTGTCGTCCAAAGGTACCTGCCTTGTGATGATTTTTGCCATGAATATCATTGGCGATAGCACCACCAACAGAGACAAACTTGGTGCCTGGGCTGACTGGTAGAAACCAGCCACGCGGAACCACGACCTCCAGGATAGCGGCAAGTGAGACCCCCGCCTCGCAACGCAACAATCCCTCCTCTTCGTCAAAGGCGATGAAACGGTTCAGATGGCTTACATCAAGCGAGGTACCGCCTTCATTTAAGCAGCTATCGCCATAACTTCGTCCATAAGCAAATGGTAAGATCGACTGTTCGGCGGTCGCAAGGTCGGGAAGTTCGCTACGCCAGAAGACGGGTGTTACCTGTGCAGGCTTCACAGTTGGGTAGTGTCCCCATGATTGAGGAATTTTATTTTCAGTAAGCATATATCTTTAACCTTTAGGGTGTGTAGCAGGGAGACCGCAGGGGTCTCCCCTACGTGTAGGACGTAAAGATGTAGGGGAGACCCTTGCAGTCTCCCTACCATTCATAATAATGAAACATTTTTCTATCTAATGCTATATTCAACGTTCCATGATACACTGTAGACACTAATTTCACGAAAATACACCGAAAGGTACAAATGCTATGCATGTCGTGATCTTCGCAGGGGGAACAGTACAACCTGGAACACAGGTGAATGCAGCCCTATCACATGCCAACTTGATTATTGCAGCCGATAGTGGTGCTGAGACGGCATTACACTATGGTTATGTACCAGCCGTTGTCGTAGGTGACTTCGACTCGCTTAGCATAGATACAACAGAATTAGAGGCAAAGGGTAGCAAGCTTGTACGGGCTGCCGTGGAGAAAGACGAGACGGATACAGAGCTTGCCATTCAGGTTGCGCTCGAACACGGCGCAACTGATATTACCTTACTTGGAGCCATTGGGGGAGCGCGCTTCGATCATACAATGGCAAATATGCTGCTCCTGGCTGGTATCGAGGCTGCCCCAATACGCATCGTCGATGGACCAATGACCTCCTGGTTACTACGCGGTCCAGGGAGCACGTCTATTACAGGGCAAAGCGGCGATCTGCTCTCTCTCTTCCCTCTTACGAGGAATGCGACAAGCATTCGCACACGCAACCTCTATTATCCATTACAAGGCGAAACCCTGCACTTTGGCAAACCACGTGGAGTCAGCAATGTTCTCACTAGTGAGCAGGGGGAGGTTTCATTGGAAAGCGGGATGTTGCTGGTGATACATACGAGCGTACGAGAATGGAAGGAGAGGTAATACGCTTTCATCGGTAGGGTTTTTGGGAAAAACCGGTGTAGGTTTCTTCTTTATCACTTGATCTAGCCATATTAAAACTCAAAAGCTATTTTCCTCTTGTTCTATTGTGCGTAGAGGACGATCAGGCAATGCAAAGAAGAGGACGAGGATTAAACTGAGAATAATACAGGCCAATGTATTAATCCAAGCTACGCCAAAAATAATGAGATAAAGCAGAGGTCCATAGAGATATTGCCTACTGATCGCTGCAACAGAGTGGGAATCGACGTTTTTACCCAACAACCGATTACGATAAGCGGCATAACGCCAGAGAATATTGAAGCAGCTAGCCATCAGGAAATACGTTCCACTAAATAGAAGTGCCGCTGCGTGTGTTTCGGGATGAGTGAGATACTCTGCAAGTAGTGCAGTAGGAACAGGGATAAAAACAATAATCAATAAGAGCAAGAGATTAATCAAAATCAGCGGATTATTAACACGTTTTATATGTTTGAAGAGCTTATGATGATTCAGCCACATGACGCCGATTGTTGCAAAGCTTGTTATATAAGCTATGAACATCGGCCCCTCTTTCAGCAATTCACGCCACAAAGCACCGTCATCGGGCAATTTATCCGAAAGCCCCTCTAACCCTGGTACCTTTATATTTAAGACAAGTAACGTAATTGCGACTGCAAACACTCCGTCGCTAAACGCTTCCAAACGCCCCGTTTCCTTTTCATCCATCCTTTTTTACTCCATTTCTTTCAGTCCGAGATATCAGTATACATAGTATGCTGAACAATGATAATGGTGGAATAAACAGGAAGGACCTGTAGAAAAGTGTTGCTTCACTTTCCATAGGAAGACTACCCCTTTTTCTGGTAGAGAAAACTTCAATGCTACACGTACTCCCTCATGTGGCACACGAGGACAGAGAAAGCTGTTCGAGCTTTCTGGCTGTTTCCTCGGATGCAGGCAGATAGATCACCATTTTCAGTCCAGGCGAACCGTCGATCTGGAAGGAACTGTGATCGAGGACGAGCGAACCTACTTGAGGGTGATTGAGCTCCTTCCGCCCATCCTATCGCCCTTGCACTTCATACTTCGACCACCAGCGTGCAAATTCTGGACTGCGCTGCTGAGGTTCTGTAATTAATGCCCCAAACTGTGCATCGTTACGATACTGGCTGGAACTGGTACGGAACTGTGCTAACATGCGCTGTGCGACACCCTCCCAATCCACGAAGCGGCGGCGATACTCCTTGTTGGTAAAGGTAAAATGCACGATATTGCGCTCTTCTCTTGGGATGGTTGCGAAGTTTACAAACACCTGACACGCCACACGATTCCAGGCGAGTACATCCCATCTTCGGCCAGTGATGTATGCAGGATTGGTTCCCATCTGCTCAAGGAGTCGAGAGAGAAAGGGACTCACCTGCTCTTGCTGCGGGACTGGATACGCAGGAGACGTTTGACCCGCCAGAAGAAAAAGATGGGCTTTTTCAGCAGGAGTTAGCTTGAAGGTTCGTGCCAGGCTATCCAGTACTTGAGGAGATGCACTGATATCTCGTCCCTGTTCTAGCCACGTATACCAGGTCACTCCCACACCTGCAAGTTGAGCTACTTCCTCTCGTCGCAATCCCGTCGTTTTGCGCCGTGCTACCAGCGGCAACCCCACTTCTTCTGGTAACAGGTGACTTCTCCGTGTTCGTAAAAAGTTTGCGAGTTCCGAGCGCAACTCGTTCTGCGTCATGCGACGTTCCTTTCCCTGGTAGTGCTACTACTAGTAGTAACACACTCTGGTATAGCTTTCGATTGTATGGCACTATACTACCATACCTAAATACCACTGTGAAAGGAAACTTTGTATGAAAGCCGCAATTCTGAAAGCCCTTGGTCAGCCTCTTAGTATTGAAGATATTCCTGAACCCGTTCCTGGCGCGGGTGAAGTCCTCGTTCGTGTGCTGGCTGCCCCTATTGGGTGGTATGCACA
>CAXUIS010000164.1:0-11887 GCA_964250915.1 uncultured Ktedonobacteraceae bacterium
CGGCAAAATTGAGGTATTGGGTTTCTCTTCAGGAAGGTTCACGACACGTCGTCAGGTCGCTGACTAGACAAAAAAACAGACAACATGTAATTCATAAACATAATTGCATGTTGTCTGTTTTTTGTCTTGTTTACTAATTTGAGAGATAGACTAACCTCAATTAGTAGGAATATTGGTTTAGAATATTTTCATAGTTATATATGTTCGCTTTTCACGTTGTAATACATACAAGAAATAATGTAACAATGTTTAATTTCTTGTATGTAAGCCTCTATGCATGATGTTATGAATATATGACTACATATGTTAGTAATTATCAATATAGCGTAAGGGCAGTCTTTTTCTTTGATGTTGAAAGGGTCGGGATGACCATATAGGTTGTCCAATGGAGTGGAATGCTATAGTATGGAACAACGTAACTTTGAGAACAATGTACAATCACAACGTAGGGTGGAGAAGATCGTACGCCTTGGGCTAGCATCATGTGTTATCCTAGGCATCCTGATATTTGGATCATGGGCCATCATTCATCAGACGAATGCACATGCATCAAGTATCACACGTACTACCACCAATTCAAATCCCTGGGGGCTAGCAATCGACAATTCAGCAGGGCATATATGGGTTGCTGAACCTGGATGTGATTCTTCACCCACGTGTACTACACCGCCCACAGGTGCTATCGGAGAGTACAATCTTGCAGATGACACAAGAGTAAATGACTTTCAGGCATCATCAGTTTACAATCCTGTCTTTCTTGCTTTAGATTCGCTAGGGAACGTCTGGTTTACAGATCCGACGCACAATGCTCTTGGCGAACTCGTTCCAGGAAGCAATACGTGGACGGAATATACAGTACCAACCGCTAATGCAATTCCCTATGATTTAGTGTTTAAAGGCGGTAACATCTGGTTTACTGAGTTTGGCACAAGCAACATTGGTTTCTTTAATATCACCACACACGCATTTGTAGAGAACGCTATTCCTACAACAAATGCTAATCCTTATGGTATTACTGTTGCTCCAAATGGTAATATCTGGTTTGCTGAGAACAATCAGGGAAATTCTGGTAGGCTTGGCAGCTTTACTCCTACTGCCAATGGGACTCTTGCCAACAGTGCAATCACTGAGCATGCTATTACCAACAAAGGGCCGCACCTGCTTACTTCTGATAGCCAGGGTAATATCTGGTTCACTGAAGGTTTTAATGGATATGTTGGCGAATATACTACAACAGGACAAGATGTTGAGTATAACGTGTCTGTGGGTGTCTGTCCGCAAGGAACACCGAGTGTCACCCCAACACCTTGTTCAGGCGCGCATACTTCAGGTATTGCTGTTGATGGTAATGGTCTAGTCTGGTTTGACGACTCGTTGAGTGGTCGCGTTGGCTATATTGACCCAGCGACTGGCACATATATGGCAATGAGCCTTGTAAATAATTCTGATACAAGTCCTCATCCACATGATGGACTCGTAGTGGATAGCAACAACAATGTGTGGGTGTCTGAGCAGCATGGTTTCGTGCTTGATAAGTTACCTCCTGGCACACTCTCAACCACGCCAACCGCAACGCCAACCACGTCAACCACAACTCCTGCTGGCCCTGTTGCTCAGAAGTGGTACTTTGCAGAGGGACGCATTGGAAAAGGTTTCCGTGAATATCTTACCATTGACAATCCTGGCTCGGTTACTTGTGGTGTTGATATCACATATTACTACACTGTTGGTGATAGCAGTAGCGCACCTCAGCAGACCAAGACCATGACGAATGTAACTGTAAGTCCCAAAAGCCGACATACTGAATCGGTCAATCAGGACCTGAGCGTATATGACCCAGATACAACAGCAGATAATGTCGCAAGCGTCGTCACGATGAACTCTGCGTCAACCTGTGCCGGTGTGATGGTCGAGCGGCCTATGTACTTTACAAACTACCACGGTATCAGTAGTGGTACAGATGTAACAGGAGCGACACAGACCGAATTAGGGACAAGTTTCTCCTTCGCCGATGTTGCTTCTGATGCCACTCACATTTCATACTTGACTATTCTCAACCCGCCAGGTGGTACAAGTGCAACAGTTACAGCAACCTATTATGCAGGTGGAAGAGTAGTTGGAACTCAAAACACAACTGTTCCTGCGGGTGGGCGTGGAACACTTGCTCCTGGTGCAATTCATTCGCCCGCGTTGCCAGCACATTCATTAGCAGTTGTCACCTCAACAGCTCCAGTGATGGTGGAACGGCCTACCTACTTTATGCATGAAAGCAAAGGTGCTTCTGGAGCGTATGATGTAGGAGGTGCTCCTGCCGCTGCTACGGATTGGTTTTTTGCTGAGGGCTTTACGGGATCAACAACGCAGGAGTTTTTGACGATCTCTAATCCTGGTTCGACCAGCGCAACAGCAAATGTAACTTTAAAATCACAAGGTGGAGTAAACAAAACCTTCACTGTAACTGTAGGTGCTCAGAGTCAAGTTATCTGGGATGTTAACCAGAACAACACCTTTGGTGGCACACCAGAAGTTTCAGCCGAAGTAAAGTCTACAACAGCGTTGATCGTGCAGCGTGAAATGTTCTTCACCTATCATCATAGCGTAACTGGTATGCCTACAATCGCTGCGAGTGGAGGAACAGACGTTTTAGGTCTAATTGGACCAATCTCGAAGAGTTCATACAGCTTTGCAGAAGGCTATACACATCCCGGCTATAACGAGTGGTTAACTCTGCAAAACCCCAATTCAACAGCAGAGACTGTCGTAGTGACAATGACTAACGGTGATGGACAAGTTGCCATTGTTCAGGTGAATGTTCCCGCGAATGGACGACAAACGGAAGACATCACGGCAGATTCGGTCAAGTACTTTCATCCGGGTAGTAGTCTTAGTGCGAACGCCATATCGATGACGGTACAAACACTGAATAATGGAGGAACGTTCGTTGCTGAACGTCCAGAGTACTATAATACCGCAGACGATGGTAAAAATGGTTCTGGTTTTGTTGTACAAGGTGGAACTGATATTATCGGCTTTGGTGGCTAAACAACACGCTTTTAGAGATGGGAGAAAGGCAACTTCGGTGTATAAGGTAATACCTTGTACACCGAAGTTGCCTTTCTCATCTACCTTCTTGAAAGTGGTTGAGCTGCTACGACCGTTACTTCTTGACGGTTATGAAACAACTGATGTGATTGCACAACTCCATATGCTTTACCCATAATATTGAGCGCATCCTTGAGCGTTAATAACGGGTTTATTGTGGGTGTCACATGAGGCAGCTTAAACACACTAATGATAAACCCCTCCTTTTTTAAACAACGCGCTGCATAGGAGAGGCCACGGGCAGCTTCGCGTGCATCCATACGCATGTCGTTGACTATAACATCAAACATTCTTCTGTTTCTTATAGCCTCTTCGATATAGTCCTCCGCATAACCCCGGTAGTGTTCCAAGCCTTTTCTTTTGCTCAGTCTTGCATCAAGATTCGCAGGGTCAACCGCTACAACATCCATGCCAGCATCGAGTAATAGGCGTGTCCAGCCTCCTGGTGCTGCTCCAAGATCAAGCACGTGCTCTCCTGCTGTAAGTGAAATGTCGAAGTATTCCAGGGCTTCCAACAGTTTAAATTCTGCTCTACTGATTTGCTCAGGAGTTTGAGCATAGTGCCGTGTACCCCCAGGCCATGCACTTAGGTTCTCTTCTCCTGTAGATATGCCTACATATCCTTGATACATGGTGCAGAGGATAGAGACAATAACCTGCGGTTTCTTAACATTCTCAACTGCTCCCGTTTCTTCTGCGAATGCGGCAGCTAGTTCTTGGTTCAAGTGACCGCTACTAAAGGGTCTTTCACCGAAACTTTTGTCTGTTTGTACAAAGCGGGATTGTACAGCGAATTGAGTACCCCGTTCTAGTTGTGAAAATGTTGGTAAATCTGCAATTTCTGTGGCGAGTTCCACCAAATCTTGCTCTGTATTTGTGAGATAGACCGTTTTTTGCACAGGGGCAAGGTGGCGCACAAAAACAAGATGTTCTTTTGCTGCTCTTTGTTGCAGTGCATGAGTGTTTGTGACGCCACACAAAGTTATGCTATCAGTTAGCTCTTCTATAATTTTTAGTTGTGTATCTAGTTGTTTTAGTTCGGCTATGGCTGCCTGCATAAATTCAGGATGGGCCGTGACAAGAACCAAGTTTTCTGTGCTCACATTCCTCACATAGACCTTCCGCTCTTAAACGTTTGTTGTTCCTACTTGCTTCTATATTACACAAGTATGCTGTTCGGGCTAGCTAAATCATATCATTCATTCATACGTTTTGTCATAAGCTTGAATATCAAGATGGTCGAAAGAGCCGCCAACACCAGAAGAGTGCAGCCGCGAGCGCAATGACAAGTAACGTGAGAAGAATTTTATGTGAAACATCCAGATCGTTGTTACTCACCTGTAACGTAGTGTTACTTGAAGGTGTATTTGTCGATGGGGTAGCAGTTGCTCCAGCAGAGTGTTGAAGAGAATTCCATGTAGGTTGTACTCCATTAGCTTGCTGTTCTCCGTTCTTTGTGCCAGTACCACTACTCTGGTTGCCATATGTGCTACCACTACTACCACTTGTTTCTCCACGATTACTTCCACTACCTTTCGTGTGACCAGAGGTTGCACGCGCAGTAGCTGTCGCTTCGACTTTTGTTCTGGTAGGCTTTGTTGATAGCATCGATGCTATGTTATTAGCATCAATTGTTGGTTTACTTGTAATAACCCATGTAGGGCTACCATCAGGAACACGAGCATATGCTTGATCTTCACCTAGCAATGGAATAGAAACCTCGTCTACTGGTATGCCTCCAATAAGAAGTCGCCATGTTGATGTTTCAGTTGCTAGAAAATTTGAGTCAAGGCGTGGAAAAACAACAAGGAAACCATGAGGAGCGATAGCCGAACCGAAGGGCAGATAGAAGGGATTGGTGTTAGGTCCACTATCAATGCTCGTGTGAACAGAGTAAAGATCAAAAGGCTGATTTTGTGCGTTATAAATTTCTATCCATGTATCGTTTGTAGCTGTATAGGTTCCAATTTCTGAGCAGTTCCATGTAGAACGTGGCGTGAGCAACGCTTCGTTGATAAAAAGCGTGCCGCGTGTGGCTGGTGGTTGCACTAATGTACCTGAAATAGCAGGTGGAGTTACTGGTGCACAACCATGTTTTATTGCTGCTGATACAAACGATGGAGTAAGAACTAGTGTGAGCAGGAGAAAAATACTTGTAAGAGTGAGAAACCGCACATGCCCGCCCCCCTTATACAAATTTTTGTAGTATGCTACTACTGTCGCATGATAGCTTCATTCTTTAGTGCTGTCAACAGTTTGGGCAGGCGAAACTATTGCAGCACGTAGAATGACAAGAACATTATTGTGAGAGATACTTGAAAGGAACGGTATTCCTGCGAGGAAACCGATCACTTACGATACGGCGTATCGCTTCAATACTACTTTCTCCAAGAGTGAAAGCAATAATTGTGCCGATAACGATGCCACAGATGCCGCCAAGTGCAATACCCTCAAGAAACATCTTATTCCGAAAAAATGTCATCATTGTCACCTTTTCTTTTTTACTATTGTAGATACACTACAGTTTTTGCTTCACTCCAAAGACGTTCGAGCCGATAGTACTCTCGTTCCTTGGGAGCAAAAACATGGACGATAATATCTCCATAATCGAGAAGTACCCAGCCTGTATCGGGGCCACCCTCGCGATAGAGCAAGCGTGCTCCCTGTTTTTTTAAGTCATCATTAAGTGCATCGCCAATAGCTTGAATCTGACGTGCGTTATTGCCTGTGCAAATGACAAAGTAATCGGCTATCGTCGAGATGTCACTGATATCAAGCAAAAGAATATCAGATGCTTTTTTATCAGACGCGATATCTACGGCTGCCTTGGCTAGTTGTGCAGGCTCTAGCTGAATTCCCTCCACGAAAACTCCCTTATTAATAGCACATCAATTGCCGTGTGCAAGCTTTGTTTTACAGAACTGTTCGGCTTCCATTGGTTAGTATGCATTATAACATGCCATCGCAAACTTGTTAAGAGGATGACAGCAAAGAGACAATCCCTGTCTTCTTTCCAACGCCTAGCTATGTAGAGCTAAGGGATTTCCTCGATAGCTCCTAACCATTCTTCTTTGGACGTATGGTGTGCCACGTCAATTCTCTGTATCAACTCTGAACGTAGTTCGCCAAGTGTTCCCCAGCCTTCGGCATCAACGTCATATTTATGAATGGTCTCTTCGTTACGTTGATGAACCCAAACAAATGTATTATCGGGGAGACTTGTATATTTATCTACGACACCATTGAGAACTTCGCGTACAACGTCTTCTACAAAACGCGGATTAGCATGCGCTTTGTTCACAATGTAGAGTTCGTCTGGACGTTTCAGTAACGCATAGTTCTCAGAACTCATTGCATTTTCAACAAGTGCCACCAGATCGCCAGCTTCAATGTCTTGCTCAGTTCCAATGAGAAGCGTAGCACGACCACGCTGGTTGTGTGTTGCTAGCGGTGTAACGCTCAGCATTTTCTCAATGGTATCGGATTGAAAGCCTTCCTCTTGTAGACGCATACGGGTAAACGAATGGACCATATCTTGCGCACAAGGGCATGCAACCATGCCTTCTACCTCGACACCGAGTAATCGACGACTACCGTAGCGCGTGGCAACTGCCTGTGCAAGTAGCCCATAAACTTCCTGTGTGCGGCGTCCAGAAACTGGTGTCCACTTTTGTAACGGTAAAGCTGTCCGAATATGGACCTCTGCGCGAGCGACAACCTGACGTTCCACAATAGCCTGTGCAACTGCTTCAGCAAGTAACTCTATCTTGGGCCAGCTTGTGTTTGCCTTCTCTTCGAGCACCTCCTCAAGTACATCGCTGAAGCGTGACATATGCACGCCTGCTCGCTTTGTATCAAGGTCTGCATACAGATCGAAGGTGGCTTCAGACCACTGTTGACGATTTCCTTCACCAAGTAATAATGCCTTTTTTACACCAACTACCCCTGCTCGTCCAAGGCGAACATGAATCGAGGGAGAGCTATTTTGAATATCTCGATCAAGGGCAATGCGTAGATTTGGAGCAAGTATTTTCACTCCATCATGCGGTAGGGCGTCCGCTAATTCTTGAGCAGTCCTTCCACTGCTTGGGTCAATCACATTTGGTGAAATCTCCGCGAGTGGTACAAGGACGAATGCGCGTTCGTGCATCCGTGGATGTGGAATTGTGAGTGTCTCTTCTTCAATCTGTACATCATCGTATAGCAAGATATCAATATCTATTGGTCGAGGACCATTGCGGAAGGATGGTTGCCTGCCGATCAGGGTCTCAATTGACTTTACTTCTTTTAAGAGCTTCTGTGCCGAAAGCTCTGTTTTTCCGCAACAGACCATATTAAGAAAACGTGGCTGATCAAGATAGCCCACGGGTTCTGTTTCATAGACGGACGAGATAGTATGAAGTTCTACTTTCTCACGTAGCCGCTGTAACGCTGCCGCAAGGTTGCCACGTCGATCCCCTAGATTCGAGCCAAGAGCGAGGTAAACGATATGTGTAGGGTTGGTAGTACGTGGAAACAATGGTGAAACGATAGTATCAAAACTCATGCGAAACAACCTCTCTAAAAAGATGTTCTAATCCCATCCTATTACAACAAATGAAGCACTCAAATTGTTTCCACTTTCAATCACTTTTGAAAAACCCATACATTACTAAAAACAGCTTCGGTTCCTCCTGCACTATCTCCACCCACTAGAAAACCAATAAAACCAGAAGTATAGGCATCGTCAGTAAAAGTAGTAACAAGCAATTGCTTATTCATATAGAAGCGGAATGAGTTGCCTGCCGCGACAATAAGAAATGTATTTGTTTGTCCATAACCACTGATAATAGCATTAGAATAGGTCCAGTCGATGAGTACGAGCCAGTCAAGCGGATTACTGCCTAATGCTCTTACAAAACGGTAGTATCCTTGACTACTAATTTCCAAGACATAGAAGTCTTTACTATCAGGTCTGAGCCGAAAGACAATGCCGTAAATATCACCTTGCAATAGCTGAGCTTGAGCTGTGATAACAACGTCTGAAAAAATATGCTGGTTAGAGTAGCACCACGCGACTGTATGTTGTACTTGTGTTGAGGATGCATAGACATGATAGCCCTGTGGTGAGAAGAAGCATTGGAAGCCATCGTCTATCCATCCACCACCACGAATAGTCATATCGTCGCTATAAAGAACGGTTCCTGCCCCAAGCGAAGTTGTAATTCCTGCTGTAGCTTGGACACGAGCCTGCGCTGCTAACGTAGCCTGAGTGTCTACTGTGTTTACCACAGGTGCCGTGGTAATGTGTCGAGGTGTTGAGGTTTGTATGACATGCTTTTGTTTCAACGGTGTCGTAGCAGCCGTTTGCTGTCCCATACTCGCAAAAACAAGTACCGATAATATAAGAAGACAGAATAATGCTACAAGTGCAGGACGCAAATGTGTTTTACGCCAGTGTACATCGACCAGCGATGGAAGGGGGGATGGAGCCTGCTTGAGTGGAAAAAGGGGAACTTTTTCATCCTTGTCTAATAATTCTTGCGCTGAAAGAATATGCGTATCACGAGACAATTTGGCTGGAGTATCTGAATGCTCCTCTACATCTGTATCAGATAACTCGTCATCGAATAGTTTATTCGCATGTTCTTGTTGTAGTGCTTTCTTATAGGCGGCAGAGAGAATACGCGCTTCTTGATAGCGTTCATTTGGGTCTTTCTCCAATGCTTTGAGAATGACATCTTCAATAGCTTGCGGAATATCGGCATTGAGTTGGCGTGGTGGTGGTGGCTGTGTTTGAATATGCTTTAAGGAAATAGCGACGGGCGACTCTGCTGTGAACGGAACGCGTCCAGTAAGCATTTGATACAACACGACGCCTAACGAGTAGATATCGCTCCGATAGTCATGAAGACCGTTAGATTGCTCTGGTGCCATATATTCAGGTGTGCCAACCATCGCTCCTGCATGAGTAAGTGACTCTGCTTCCATCTTCGCTTTTGCAAGTCCAAAGTCTACAAGGTAGGCATGACCATCGAGACGCAAGAGAATATTTGAAGGCTTCACATCTCGATGCACAACACCATGATCGTGTGCATATTGTAACGCGGAAGCAATCTGATTAAGAAAACTACCAGCTTCCTCTAAGGTAAGTCGTTCGCGCCGTAAGAGGTAATCGCGCAAAGTGCCACCTTCGACATAAGGCATAACGAGATAATACCAGGGGCGTTGTTCACCAAAATCGTAGAGGGCAAGAATATTGTCATGCGAGAGTGTACCAACCGCGAGTGCTTCACGCTCGAAGCGGCGTACAAACGGTTCACTGCTCCCATAGAGAACCTTTACCGCGACCTTACGCCGTACTCGACGATCGTAGCCTAAATAGACCTCAGACATACCACCTAGTGCCACCCTACGACGTAGTTCATAGCGCCCAAGTGTAGAACCTTCTATTCCCGTTACCACATCTTCCTCACTTCCCACAACCCACGAGAATTCTTGTAGGGACCGATGTATCACGTCTTCCTTAACTACTGATATGCCAAGGAGGACGTGATACATCGGTCCCTACATGCTTCTATTACATATATAATGACTATCGACTATGCGGTCCAGTAACGTTCGAGACGAATGGTTTCAACTGGTCGAATATTATGTGTATAAGCGTCTATCTCTTTGTGCATTGTTGCTGCATCGCCAAAGTTTGGACCAATCTGCGAGGTGTACATCTCGGCGGCCTCTAAACGATAGGGAAGCATCTCGGATACCTCAACTAACGCAGGCTCCAACGCCTCTCCTAGCTCTTGTATGCGTTCCTCGCGTGCTCCGGCTTTGAGCACATAGGGAAACTCTTCATAGAGATAGACCTTTGTGCCACGCTGTACCAATCTATCTGCTGCAGAGGAGACAATTTGATGGTCAACGTGACGCCCAATTCCCAGAGGGGCGTACCATGCGGCATCGGGAAGCCGTTCTGCAAGAGCAACCAAATCTTGGGCCAACTGATGATCTATGGTAAGGTCTGCATTATTTACCTCGCCACCCATCAACTGTTCCTTTGTCGTATAATATGCGGGAGTGCCACGATAAATAGCTTCTGGATAATCAAGCCAGAGGTAGTCAACTTGTAGGTACTCAAGAGCAGCGGCATCTTCTTTACGACGAGTCTCTACTGCGGCCCCCACACCTTGGCTGGAACTAATTCCCATCTCTCGATGAATCTGTGCAGCAAGGGGACTGAGTTGTGTGTTGGCTGCTGGAATGCCAGCGAAAACGGTAATCACTAATGGACGTATACCACTGCTTAGCTGGACGCCGAGCGTACCACCACAAGAGTAAACAACATCATCGAGGTGGGGCGAAAGAAAGATGTGTCTATATTTGGTAGTAATATCGTTCAAACTAGTAAGTTGCATTGTTCGATTCCTCCATAAGACAAAGACTCAAAGATATCTATTTCAATATGTATAGCATAGTAGCCAAAGATGTATTAGGGCAATCGCACACCATCATCTGTCAGATTGAGCAGACCATCTTTTACAAGGCCATCGATGATCCGTTGTAACCACGGCAAATCGTCATCACTGAAATCAGGTTTCAGTTGAGGTCCTAACTCGTTCAGTGCCAGTCGTTGCGGAGCAGGTATAGAACTCAGTAGATTGACGATACGCCCACGAAAATAGCGATTACTACTTGTAAATGGTTGACTTTGATAAGTCGGCTTTTTCTCTGCCACTTTGCGCAGTTGGCGTAGAACCGTTCCCGAAGGAAAGAGGCTATGCTGGCTCATCTCAACATATGCCTGACACGTTTCTTGTAAGGGGCACTGACCACAGCGCGGATTATTGCTGGTACAAATGGTTGCACCAAGGTCCATTAATGCCTGATTCCAGTTGTACGCTTCTCCCTCTGGCAGCACACGTTCAGCATGTGTGAGCATCTGTACATCATTCAGTTTGGGTTCAGGATGCTCAAGACCAAAGAAGATACGGTGCAGAACGCGCCGAATATTCGTATCAACTGTTGCAACCTGTTTGCGATAGGCGAAGCACGCAATAGCACCTGCGGTATAGCGACCAACACCTTTCAGCGTGAGCAATTCCTCAATTGTATCGGGAATACGTCCGTGATATTCTGCGATAACCTGACGGGCGATTGCTTGCAAACGCACCGCTCGCATATTATAACCAAGTGGCACCCAAACAGAGATAACATCTGCGGTGGGAGCAGCAGCAAGAGCATCCAATGTGGGAAATGCTGTCAGAAATTGGAAGTATTTGGGCAATACACGGTCAACCTGCGTTTGTTGCAGCATGATCTCTGACACAAGAATTGCGTAGGGGTCACTAATCTCTCGCCAAGGCAATGTGCGTTTCTCAGCCGCATACCACTGTAGTAAAGAAACGTGAACGCACTCGATATACTCAGACTGAGAAGCAGAAGATGCAGAGAAAGAGGGAATGCTCATTTATGACGTACTCGATTTTGATGGAACAGTCCTTGGAGTCTCCTGTTGCTTCCCATTGCTTGATGACAAGTTCGCTTCTTTTTCCTCGTTGCGCTTTCGAGTCATCAGTGAAAATACGGTATCGCCGCCTTCTTGCCAGCATTTTGCGTCTGGGGCAGGCAGGTTTTCACAGAGAATCCAATCATCGGCACTTCTCAGTACATGTCCCTTAATACATTTTGCATACATGACATGATCGTTTAAATCTACATCTTCTGGCTTTACATGGGGCGAGGCAATCTTTGGAATAAAAAATCTACACCACGGCACGATTATGTACCTTCCTTATTTTCAATTTAT
>CAXUIS010000165.1:0-11871 GCA_964250915.1 uncultured Ktedonobacteraceae bacterium
TTTTAGGACTAAAAATGCGGCTCGTTTCGTAGTTACTACTATGACAGTATTATTGGTAATTTAGTTCCCCCAAACGTCTACGAGATAGCGTTTTTTGGCGACTAATGTGTTCAACCATTGCTCTGCTTCTTGCGCTGTTTTACTCGTTTTCGTTTGATAGATTGTAGCAAAGGTCTTTCTTACATCTGGTGCCATTTTGCTTGCGTCACCACAAACATAGATGACCGCACCATCTTGAATGAGTTGCCAGACCCGTTCTTGCTGCTCTCGAATCTTGTCCTGTACATAGACCTTTTGTTGAGAGTTCTCACGTGAGAATGCTACTATAAGGTCAGTGACGCCTTGCTCAACAAAAGACACAAGTTCTTGCTTATAGAGATAATCTTGCTGTGGATGGCGGCATCCAAAGAGCAACAACGATTTTCCTACTTGTCGCCCCTGTGCTTTCTGAGCGGCACGTTCTTGTAAGAAACCTCGATACGGTGCTACACCAGTGCCAGGACCAACCATAATGAGTGGAACTTCTGAGTTCTCAGGTAAACGGAACGCTGATTTTGTGTCACGTACAAAGCCATAGACCACATCATCAACCTGTTGGTGAGCAAGGTAGGTTGAACATAGTCCCCCATACTGCCCATGACCTGACTTTGCTGGAGCCTCAACCACACCAACAGTAATACTACAATGTCCCTGCTCCTGCAAAGGAGACGATGAGATGGAGTAGTAGCGCGGACGAATCGGCGAGAGCAGTTCCAGGTACACATTGAACGGTAACTCACATGCGAGAAATTCTTCGAGCAAGTCGATCAACGATTTATGTTTATCCAAGACCTCTTCACGATATTTTGTAATACTGGCTTCGTCATCGCCAGAAAGCGCAAGTAGCTTTTTTTTGTCAGGTGGGCATTGCGTGTGCTCTGCCAGCACTTTGATTTGTGTACGTGTGGCGACATCTTGTAACTCTACATAGTCCGAGAGCAGATCATAGACAAGTACTGGCTCGTCGATAGGTAAGTTCGTTTTGCGTGTATCGCTACGATGAAGGCGAACTTTTGTATCTCGCTCAAAGCCAAAGCGCGTCAGGACTCGTTGTACCTGTCTCTCGTTATTGCGACCAATCACGCCTAGATGATCGCCTGCGCTATACTTCACGCCTTTCGGCAAGGCTAACTCAATATGGCGTGTTGAGCGTTCAGAAGGAAATGCTCCATCCGTTACGTTCAACTCTTGGTTGGCAACAACCTTCATTGCTTGCGCGCCAAAAGACGCGACAAACGGATTGAGTGGTGTTGCTTCACTAATTACTTCGACCTCTAAAGCGGGACCTTGAGCCTTTACAGCTGTTGAACCAAGATCAATTGATAGGGCCTGTGCAAAGCTCTCCCACAAAGGCTGATACCATGCCTGAAATTGTCCATCAAAGTCGTCACTTGCATCGCCTTCGCCACGCTTGTATATGCGTGTAGCACCATGTTTCTCCATCTCGCCATCAAGCAACCGAGGAATCGCTTGGAAGGTCGAGGTCCACTCGCGGTTGCCGCAACCAAACACGGTGTATTTCACGCCATTCAAAGCGTCAGATGCAAGTTCGGTGCTTTTCATCCATGCACTAAATTTGGCTGCGTTATCTGGCGGTGTTCCATTATATGAAGCGGTAACGACAACAACAGCACCCTTTTTAGGCAAATTGTGTGTATAATCGTCCAATGGTGCAACCGTTGCATCAAAACCTTTGGCTTTACCGTCCTCTGCAATGTGGTGTGCGATATCTTCTGACGCGCCTAAGTTTGAGCCAAACAGCACAAGCAAAGGCGTATTATGTTGATTGACTACTGTAGCCACAGTTGTTTGAGCTACAAGCTCAACAGGTTTCTCACTATGAGCAGACGTAACGAATGTTCGGTCCATGTCTGTACGCTCTTTTACCTGGATGGTAAAGTTTTCAGGTTTGAGTGTGAGCGTCTCTTTTATCTTTAGCTGGTAGTTGTTATAGTCGATAAACTTGAAACGTTGCAGCAACATCCCAAGCACCAGCGTTGCTTCTTGCATCGCAAACTGCCGCCCAATGCATGCACGCTGTCCATTGCCGAAGGGTTTGTACGCATTGGCTGGTCTGGCTTGTTCAGCTTCAACTGTGAAATGGTCAGGATTAAATTCCTCGGCATCCTGACCCCAGACGCTCTTATCGCGGTGGAGCATCGGAATTAGAATAGCCCAATCCTGATCTTTACTCATTCGATACTTGCCACCTACAAGAGTCTCGTCTTCATAGGGATAGACGGAAAACATGGGTGCGGTAGGCCAGAGTCTCAATGTTTCCTTTAGAATTTGTCCCACATATTTTAAGCGGTTGATTTGTGCAAAAGTTGGCGCAACCAATGGATCAGGACCTAACACGCGGTCAACTTCCTCATACGCCTTTGCCAGGACTTCTGGATGATGCATCAGGAAGTAGAGCGCGAATGAGAGCAATCCGCTTGTGGTCTCATGTCCAGCGATAAGAAAGGTGATGATTTGATAGCGAATGTTGGTATCGTCAAGCGACTCGCCGCTTTGCTTATCCACGCCCGTTAGCATATAGCTCAGTAAGTCTTTTTTGCCAGCATTCTGATCGCTGTTGCGTTTGCGCTCCTGAATGATCTGGTCAACCGTCCTATTCATGAAGTCGATATTAGCCTGCATCTGTTTGTGTTGTGCGAATGCGAGCTTGTTCTGAATAGGTAAGCGTGACGAGCTTTCCATCGCTTCGCCCAATGCACCGACCATGCTTTCTACGAATGGATGATTGTTTTCACGATAAAACGAGTTGAAGCGATAATCAAAGCCGCACAAGCCAATCGTATCCAGTGTCAGGCGGGTCATATCAGCTGGAACGTCTATTACCTCGTTTGGATTGAGTCGCGTCCACTTCTGCATGAGTTGCTCAGAGATATCAAGCATCATGGGAAAGTAACCTTGCATGGCCTTCATGCTGAAGTTTGGCATTAGGATATTGTGTGCCTTGTGCCAGTTCGGTTCCTGCGTCTGGGCAGTAAAAAGACCATCACCAGCGAATGCACGTACTTTCCGTAACGGCGACCAGACCTTTTTGTCGAAACGGCTCTCGTCTGACAACTCGTCTACTAGATCGAAACCTGATACCAGCACAAGTTGACGACCCGGAAAATTCAACTGCGCAATTGGACCATATTCCTGCGCGATCTTCATAAAGTTTTGAACATGGTCGTCGGCACCTATATCCAGCAGGTTTCCAACCAAAGGTTTTGTTGGAGGTTGAGGAATTGCGTCATATATATGTGTGTTTGTATGAACTGTCATTGTGACATCCTTTGAAAGGTATTGCCCTTTCATAATTAGAGATAGCTCTACCCTCTTTTTATGATACATTATGTATTATGATGTACATAGTGTCTAACAATTAGTATAGGGTGCCTATTCCAGTTCGTCAAGACAAAATAGCTACTTTTGAGGACGTTTTTATTGTTTTTGGCAAACACAGACACTTCCCCTCGTTATGTCTAGTAACAGACGGGAGAGAGGTAAAGGTTATGCATGAGAAACGCGACGGAGATCGTCGCATCCAGAGAACGCGGCACATGTTGAGCGACGCGTTATTCGCGCTGATTGGAGAGAGAGGCTACGAGGCTATTACTGTACAAGATATTACAGAACGTGCGAATATAGGGCGTGCCACATTCTATTTGCATTATAAGGACAAAGAAGAATTGCTTTCGGCTAGTTTAAAACAACTGGTCAATGAGTTGACACAGTACGTGGAACCAAACTCAGAATCACCGACGACCTACAAAACGTTGAGTGTACGTGTCTTTCAGCACATTGCACAACACCACACCTTATATCGCGCCTTGTTAGGCGAGAGTGGACCGCCCATTATCTCGATACGTATGAAGCGCTATCTTGCAGTGTTAATACAAAGCTACGTTATCACGCCCTTGCTTGCCAGGGGAAAAGCAGTAGTGGACCCCGAATTGCTCGCGGCCCATGCTGCTGGTTCGTTGCTCGCACTGCTCGTATGGTGGCTCGATCACGACCTTGTGCAATCAGCCGAGGAAATGGGAACTCTGTTCTGGCGACTTATGACTCCTGGGATTGAGGATGTATTAGGGTTGCCGCGTGTACCACATGCAGAATAAAAATAGTATGCCGATGAGATGCGTTTCCTCATCGGCATACTATTGTTAAGCGTTTGTTGCTTGTGCTCCTGCAAACGTTGTGGAGAGTTTACCTAGTATCTCTGTGTAGATGCGCTTCAATCCAAGTGGAGCAAATGTCTTCTCAAAGAAGCCACCAACACCTTTGCCACCTTCCCAATCGCTAGCAATCTGAACGTGTGTCTTCTGACCGTCCGCCTCTGGTGTCATGGTCCAGATTGTGACGAGTGACGAACCTGTATCGCTCTCTTGCAAGGTCTTACCGGTGCCTGGGTCTGATACCTGTATGTGATAACCACGCTCACGATTAGCGGCATGCAAGCGGTAGGTCACAACAGTTCCCGCGCCATTGCCGCCCTCTTCAACCTTGTAATTCAGATAGTTATCCGTAAGGATTTGTGAACGCTTCGTATAGTCTTTAAGAAATGCGTACACCTCATCAGGATGCGCGTTCACAACTTTTTCTGCTTGTACGTGTATATGTGCCATAATTGATATGTTTCTCCTGTTAGTAGTCAACATCGTTTATACTGTGATGTATGCTATTTGTATTTTATCGCAGAGATGCCATGCTATGGAAGTAACGAGTTTTGTTGAGGGAGCAGACGTGTATGTCAAAGCCAGAATGGACTTTTTTAACAAATCATGCGCAGGTTTTTTGTGTATTGCACAAAATGATCATATTACAGCCAGGGAAATTGCTGGCATAGTAGGCATTACCGAACGAGCCGTGCAACGAATTAATGATTTCTAATCGTGGCACCAAGGTATATCCACCAACAGGAGCAATGACTGACTGCGTGAATCACTGGCGTTGTCGCTTTGTGCTAAATGATGCTGGTCGCTCACTCGATGATGAAACTATTCTTATGTTGTTGTCGCGTATCGGAACGCATTATCGTTGGATGCATATCGAGAAGTTGCCAGAGTTTGATGGTGAGGCTGGCTTTACGCGCGCTCAAGGCGAAGACGAAAGCCGCTAGATGATGGAATGTTGAGAAAGCCCTTCATCGAGATGACCAAGTGGAAACGAAAGGAACTTCTATGCAACCCTTTTCTCCTATTCGTGAGCAGAATAGTACACAGGAAGCACCAACGCTTCATATCCTCAGCAATTTCGCTATCGGTCAAACGATATTGAACGAGCTTTGGTGTGAGCAAATCATATCCTTACGACAGAAAGCACTTGCTTTTCAGACATATAGCCTTGACCCTGTGCCATCTGTTACTCGTACAACAGAGGCATATCTTCATGGAAGTGGCTTGTTCGATGCGGTAAGCACTACGTTAGATGTCTGGCCTACATGGTGTTCATTTCTCACGAGTAATCTAAGTGTGTGCGAGAGCTTTTTGCTTCTCAATGTCATTAAACCTGAAATAAGTTCCGAAGCAGGAGTGAGTCGGAAGTATCAACTTGCGTTTCGATTTCGCTATCCTGAGCATTTAGACCTGATGGAAAGCATCGAGCGAGCAAGAAAACTGGTGCTTCGTACCTCACGGCTTACGCAACGCACCTGCTGCTCAATGTCCTCTTTGCAATCCATGAAAACACTATTGTTGTTCCTTACAACATGGTAATACACAAAGAGGACGGTTTGGGTGTGCTAAAGCAGACCCGTACAGGAGCAACATGGCTCGTGGGGAAGAGGAAAGTCCTGTACGGGTCTGCTTTAGCACACCCTCTTCAGTCTATTCCCAAAGGAATTTGTTAATCTGCATCATCAGTCCCTACTCAAACATACACCCTTCTTTATTAACTCTTATTACATACGTCATATGGACGTAAGAACGGTGTTGGTGTGTAAGCAAGAAATGCAGGTGGTGCTGGATTCAGCTTATCCCCAAACGAAGTCGCTTCATTATTCAGCAATGCTGGATTCGTAGGTCCCCATTTTCCAGTATCAAGACGTTGAATAAGTGTATCAAACACAACTAGCTTCTCGGCAGGTGTAAAGGCGCAGTGACCAGCGCGATGTACAAAGGTCTGACGCAGCATACTTGTATCTCCGTGTGCATTTACGACACTCTTGTACGCTTGCTCATCCTGATTGACCACGAGACCATCACCTGTCGTATGTATTGTCAGTACAGGCACATCTAAGTCGCCATTAAATGTAACATACTTGTTCAAGTATTGCGTAGCTTGCTTGTCTGCTGAAATGCGTGGTGCTTTCGCAAGCGTATCTAAGTCGGTATCCAGGTTGAGTCCTGCTTGCTTGTACAATGCTCTGACTTCGGCGTTGCTCGTGGAAAGACTAAGTTGTTTGCTATAATTGACTCCAACGTTCCACGATGGATTACCACCAGCACGATACTCAAGTTCGGCACGAGCACCAAAGGCAAATGGAAAGTCAACTTGATTTTCCCAGTTATATTGGTTCTGCTCTTGAGTCATGTAGTTGCTTGAAGCAGGTTCAGGAGATTTTGGATCAAACCAGCCTGGAATATCTCCTAATGCCGCGACAAGAGAAATTCGCGCACGACTCTGAGCAGAGTTTTGCGCTGCTTGCAGGATAGCTTCGGCCTGTTTAAAGGTGCCATTTGGGTTGGTAATATGAACAACTGAGAGCTTGTTTTGAGCGAGAAGCACATTGAAGGCAAAGGCACTATCTAATGCTTGATTCCAAGTTCCTATACCGCCAGCGACGACGCCACACATAGGCAAGGCCCCTGTGAAACGCTCAGGATATAACTGAACAAGTCCCGCCGTAATAATGCCACCGAGAGAGTCGCCCCATGCAACGGTACGCGTTGGATGTCCGCAGGTCGCAGCAAAATAATTCAGCAATGCTATCTGGTCGTGAAACGCTTGCTGAATTGCCCACCCATTTTGACTGTATGACGAGCCAGCAAGTGCATAACCTTTGCTTAAAAGATCTGCACCACTTGCTGAATCGCTGGCATCAGGAGCAGGTTTAAGCAGTGGTTGTGTGGAAAATACATAGCCGTGACTATAGAGCGCGAGTGTACCATTCCAGTTCGACGGAACCGCAATCGTATAGTTAGCTCCTTGAAGTGCTCCCGTAAGTGTATTTATTTTACCCGGAACAATACAGCTTTTTGTGACCGTCGCATATGCCGTACTGCTACTGGAAGTCACCGCGAAACTACTTATTAGAAGTGCGAGTAGTGCGAGGAGGAGAAATAAGCGTCGTTGCATTGTGTAATCCTCATTTCTTTTCGTGCTCGGAGTGTAAGAATGCAAGAAAAACCACTCTTAGTGTAGCACAATTCTGGGGAGGCATGACAGGTGCTCTGTTCCTGTCATGTCTCCTTACTTCTGCACTTTTTTAAATAGCCCAGCGAGATTTTTATAAAACTTGACAAAGCAGAGAGAGGTAAGTATACTACGTACTAACAAAGCAAAAGCACTTTACAATTGAATAGCAGCAGTAATAACTGCTCTCATCTCGAAGGGTGGAGGGAAACGGCCCGATGAAACCCGGCAACCCATCTGTACAGTGCAGGAAGGGTGCCAATTCCGGCGAAGTATTTTTATTTCGCAAGATGAGGGAATAGCAACGTGCTACAGCCCCTCATCAATAAGATGAAGGGTTTTTTTATTGCTACTATTTCTGGTACACATAAAGTACACAAATAACGACAGTGAAGAGGACGAGTACGTGTGGCTTGCGGCTACAGAAAGTTGGTGCTGATGAGATGCCAACGCCGCTTCCAGACCGAATGCACCTTGGAGTTGCAGGTCGAAGAACCGTTCAGGTTTGTAGATCGAGCCGATAGGCCCCGTTAGAGGCCAGAGTTGGACACGCGCACAAAACGCGCCTCGACTCATCAAGATTGACACTGTGAGGTGTCAATAAACCAGGGTGGTACCGCGAATATTCCTCGCCCCTGTTAGGGGGACGAGGATTTTTTTTGCTCATTTTCTTGAAAATGGGCTTCAGGAAGGACACATGCATGCCTGACGACGAAAAGGGAACGAACTCACTTACACATTTAGGTGCGGGTGTTGGAAGCAAGGTTGAACGTATCAAAATCGAGAGCGATTACTTGCGTGGACAGATTGTCGAAGAACTGGAACAAGGAGGAAGCCACTTTGGGGCCGACGATGTGCAACTTCTCAAGTTCCACGGCACGTACCAGCAAGAGAATCGTGATGCGCGTCAGGTACGGAAAGCGAGCGGTGAAGAAAAAGAGTACAGCTTCATGGTTCGTTCACGTATTCCAGGTGGCACCTTGACTGCTGAACAATATCTCGCGGAAGATACCATTGCAGGGCAATATGCGAATGGGACACTGCGTATCACAACGCGCCAATCTTTTCAATTGCATGGTGTACTCAAGGGCGACTTACGTCCAACTATTCATGATATCAATAAAAGTCTCTTATCAACATTAGCCGCATGTGGCGATGTGAACCGCAACGTCATGGCCTGTCCTGCTCCTGTAACCAGCCGAGCGCAAGCACAGGTACAAGAGATTGCGAACCGTATCGCCCTTCATCTCGCCCCACATAGCCATGCCTATCACGAAATCTGGATTGATGGTGAGCAGGTTGAAACAATCAAGCATGCCGAAGATGAAGATGTCGAACCTATTTATGGCAAAACATATCTTCCTCGCAAATTCAAAATAGGTGTTGCCTATCCTGGCGACAACTGTATTGATGTGTATACACAAGATATTGGGCTTGTTGCGATGCTCAAAGACGAGGCACTTGAAGGGTTCACCGTACTCATCGGTGGTGGGATGGGTATGACGCATGGCAAAGCTGAAACACATCCTCTGCTAGCACTGCCACTGTGTTTCGCAACGCCTGACGAGGTGCTAGAAATTGTAGAGACGATTGTTACAGTACAGCGCGATTATGGGGATCGCCAGAATCGCAAGCATGCACGTATGAAATATGTTGTCGAAGAACGTGGTATTCCGTGGTTCCGTACCGAAGTAGAGAGTAGGCTTGGACGTAGTGTGCAAGACCCACGCGAGGTAACATGGCACGATGCACAAGACCATCTTGGCTGGCACGAGCAAGGGAATGGTTTATGGGCACTCGGTATCTATGTTGAAAATGGGCGTATTAAGGATACTACTGATATTCGCATGCGAACAGGGTTACGCAATGTGATACAAGAGTTTGCTCCAGGTGTCCGCCTCACTGCACAACAAAATATCTTACTAACCGATATACAGAGCGAACAGCGCGAACCATTAGCTCATGCACTTGCCTCTTACAATATTCCTACCAGCCCTGCGGATGTTGGTACGCGCCGTTTCGCAATGGCCTGCCCTGCTTTACCTACTTGTGGACAAGCACTTGCCGAAGCTGAGCGTGTACTACCAACGTTGATACGGCAAATAGAGACAGACCTACAAACATTAGGACTCGGTGATGAGCCGTTGAGTGTGCGTATGACTGGCTGTCCAAACGGTTGTGCGCGTCCTGCTATGGGCGATATTGGCATTGTTGGACGCACGAAAGATGTCTACAACATCTACGTCGGTGGTGATCTCGTCAATACACGTATGAATGCTTTGTATGCGCCCTCAGTGCACCTGGATAAGCTGGTAACCACCATACGTCCATTACTTGCTATTTGGCGCGATGAGCGTAAGCAGAATGAAGCATTTGGTGACTTCTGTTACCGTGTTGGTCTTGACTACTTACATGCCAAAACCGAAGTACAGCAACAAGAAGTTTATCAATAGGAGTAGGAGGAGAAGTAATGAACTTCTTGCTTGGAAAGCGAGGAATACATGTCGAGAGGTGAAGACAACATGTCAAAATACTATCCTATTATGCTCGACATACGAGACCGCTCCACTATCGTTATTGGAGGCGACCGTATCGCGGCGGAGAAAGCTTCGGCACTTTCTGGAAGTGGTGCTTATGTAACAGTACTAAGTCCAGAATTTTGCAATGAATTGTTGTTGCAGGCTGAACGCAAACGCGTAACGTTATGGCAGAAGGCATACGAATACGGCGATTTAGAGGGTGCTTTACTGGTGATTGCCGCAACAAACGATCAAAAATTGATAGATGTCATTTGTAAGGAAACAAAGGAGCGCGGTCAGTTAGTCAATATCGTCGATGTTCCGCGCTATTGCTCATTTATTATCCCCTCCATTCTGCGTAGAGAGCAACTAACCATTGCGGTCTCTACAGAGGGCGCGAGTCCTGGCCTTGCGAAGCGTATTCGTCAAAGCTTGGAAGCACAGTTTCCTTATGCATACGGTGCCTACCTGCGTTTAGCCTCTGTTGCTCGTGCGCATTTGCGCAAGAACGGAGTCTCATACGCGAAGCGAGACGACTTTTTCGGCGATTACTATGTCTCCAACATCCTGACACAACTGACAAATGGAAACGTTGAACAGGCGGTTGAGGAGACATCAAATCTTTTAAAGACATATAACGTTGCTGTTTCGAGTAATACACTTAATGCTGAGTTCGAGGAGAAGAAAAACTATGTCAATCAGTATGCGTGAGCGTGCAAGCAAGAATAGCAGCAAAGAGCCGCTTCATCCTCAGTTTAGTGAGGACATAGAGACAACGGCACGAGGCAAAGTATTTCTCGTTGGTGCAGGCCCTGGTGATTCAGAGTTGATTACAGTCAAAGGACTACGCGCCCTTCAAGTTGCCGATGTAGTTATCTATGACCGCCTTGTGAATCTTGATCTGCTCGACGAAGCCCCAATGCATGCTATACGCGTCTTTGTTGGCAAAGAATCGGGACGCCACGCAGTACAACAAGAGGAGATCAACGCGTTACTTGTGAGTTATGCCCAACAAGGATACACCGTTGTACGCCTGAAAGGTGGCGATCCCTTTGTCTTTGGACGTGGTGGGGAAGAAGCGTTAGCACTGGTACAAGCGAACATCGCGTTTGAAATAGTATCGGGAGTGAGTTCTGCTTTTGCCGTTCCTGCGGCGGCTGGTATTCCTGTAACGCACCGAGGTCTAGCTTCCTCTGTTATGGTTGTAACGGGACACGAAGACGATGCATCGGAGGGTTCCACCGTAAACTGGGAGGCTGCGGCTATGTGTGTAGCGTCGGGTGGTACGCTGGTTGTTTTAATGGGTGTGAAGTCTCTGCCACGTATTACACGATCCCTAATGCAACACTCTCTCGCACCAAGTACACCTGCTGCAGTCATACAGCAAGGTACCACATCCTACCAGCGTGTCGTTGTAGATGCGCTTGATAAGATTGCGAACCATGCTAAAGCTATGAAGATTAAATCGCCTGCTATCACAGTAATTGGCTCGGTTGTTGCACTCAGCGATTCACTTGCGTGGTTCGAGAATGCATACGCGAATGTTCCTCAACTGATCGCACTATAATATCGTATACGTTAGAGAAGAAACACCTGTAGGGACCGATATATCGCGTCCTTTTGGCCTTTCGAGTGCCGATAAGGACGCGATGCATCGGTCCCTACAGGTATCCCTACCAATTTGGTAAACGACATAATCGGTCCCTACTAGTCTGTCAAAGTACATTTGGGACCGAAACTAGGGCGCCCGCAAGGGGACGCCCCTCCCATATGACATGGCTCCTCATGCGCGTTCGCATATGGGAGGGGCGTCCCCTTGCCCCAGCTTTAATACACCTCTTAAAAAACATACTATTGATGAAAGGCTTTATTCCTACATCCCTACTTGTTGTTTCTCTTGCAAAAAGTTGTGTGTAAGTGCATAATCTTGAGGTGGAAGAGCATAACGACAAGGAGCAAATAC
>CAXUIS010000166.1:0-11623 GCA_964250915.1 uncultured Ktedonobacteraceae bacterium
CTTAATTCCTTACCACGAAGTAGAGCGTTTGTGCCAGTTGATTGTTCCAGTAGAGTTCAACCTTGCCCTCGGCTTGTGATGCATAGCTCATTGCAGCCATACCAGTAACTGATTGATTAGCTGCAAGCAGTTTCGCAGGTGTTGTGCTATAGGGCAACTGCATATTGCTCATGTACCATTTGATAGTAACAGTTCCCGCTTGTACTGGATGCACGCTATAGGTAAGATAAAATATTTCGTTCGGTTTGAATATCTTATCCGTCTGTGCCGCAATCGTCGTATTCTTTACCAGATGCGATGTTGTTGTTGCGGATGTAATAACACTATACGCAGCCGCGTTTCCTATAACAACTCCATTCGGCGGATCAGGTAGTGAAGCAGTGCTTGAGCGAATACTTGGTGGTGCTGAATTATTACCTGTCAAGATACGACTCACCATGTCGAGTTTTCCACTCGCTTTAGCATAATAGCCTGCTCCGCCACATAACATGAGTGAAACGATGAGGACACTCAGAAAGCCACTGATAATACGGTAGCGAGGAATGATAGGACGCGGCTTCGTGTACATCGGCGGGACATACACAACTCCTTCTTCATGAGCAGTAGGAGCCGTCATAACTTGCATTGCGTTTGGCTGTGGCACCGATTGTAGTCCCATACTCCCCTGATAGGGAATAGGTAAAAAAGAATTTTCTTGCTGTGGTGGCTGTGACCATTGCTGTTGTAGCTGTGCCTGTTGTGGAACTTGCGACCATTGCTGAGCCTGAGACTGTTGAGGGACCTGTGACCATTGCCCCCAGGTGCTGGATGAAGGAGTTTCAGGGCTACTTTGTTGCTGACTCGAAAGCAATCCTCCTCCATGAGATACGAGCATTTCCCAATTCGCACTTTGAGGCGCAGCTTGTATCGAGGAAGGTGCTCCGCAGTTGGTACAAGGAGCAGTGTTTTCCGCACGCACCGTTTTACAATAAGCACAAATCATATTTTTTTCGGCCCTCATTAAGATATTCTGCTACTCATGTCCTTCGATGTATATTTCATACATCCTTACACTAGCATCGGTTACGCGAGGAATCAAGAAACTCGTCTTTATATAGTGCAAAAGGGCTATGTCCCTCTTATTTTCACTCGTATAAACAAACGTATATCAACACGTTTCTTTACGTAGAGGTCTAATTATATTAAACCCTTTTGGCGATTCATAATGCGGAAGGGATGTTGGAACGTTTCATCAATTCTATTAACATGGTCAATGGCCAAAAGGGTGTAATAGAATTAGACCCCTACGGACCGCTTGTCACATATAAAGAGACGTGCTACCATACACGTGTCAAGACGTTCTTGCTAGCAGAGAAAGTATGACGATGGCAGAGTCATCCGAGCAATGGTACAACCGACAGGCGGTTGAGCAACTCGCGCTGCATATTCCATTTGAGCGTGATACCGCTACGAAATCGGAACAGATAGAGATGTTACGTGGGTTAGTTCTTCGTCATGGACGAACAATGGACCCACATGAGTTTGGCTTCGAGGCCCGTACAGAATTGGTACGCCTGGGCTTGTGGAGTCGTATTGGACCTCAACATGAACAATAACACCACAAAAACAATTGTGATTACTGGTTGCTCAAGCGGCTTTGGGCGGCTCACTGCGCTACAACTAGCACGGCAAGGCTGGCATGTCTTCGGGACTGTGCGTAAAGAGGATGATAAAGAAAGTCTTACTAACGCGTTGGAAGATGTATATAAAGAACACATGACACCCGTTGTATGTGATATCACAAATGCTGAGCAGGTCGCTAGCCTCGCACAAATGGTTGCGACAGCAACTCCTCGTCTCGATGCACTGTTAAATAATGCTGGTACCGCCTTTGCCGCTCCACTAGAATTGATTTCGTTAGAAGACCTGACGGCACAGTTTGAAGTCAACGTTATCGCACAATTGCGCGTCACACAAGCATTATTGCCACTGCTTAAGAGCGCGAAGGGCACAATTATCAATGTCAGCAGCATCAGTGGTAAAGTTTCCACGCCCGTGATAGGAGCATACTCAGCCAGCAAGTTCGCAATCGAGGCTATCAGCGATACGTTGCGGCTCGAACTTGCGCCGTTTGGTGTACGTGTTGTCATAATCGAGCCAAGTTCTAGCCCTACAAATATCTGGCAAACCAGTATGAAACGCTCGCTCGAAAAACTTGAGCCACACCGCGTAGGTGAGTACGCGAAACTGCTCACCACCTTTGAGAAACTCGCCAACGTATTAAGTAAACGCGGTTTCCCTCCACAACGCTTTGTCGATACCGTTGTCCGCATCCTCGCCGGCCCAAAGCCCCGTATCCGTTACGTCGTACCTGGCAGTGCAAGTATAGAAGTTACATTACGCCGCTTCTTGCCCGATGCGGTCTTCGACGCGATATTGAGGCGTTCGCTGAGGTGGTAAAAGACAAGGTACTTGACAATAAAAGTGAGAAGACATAGATTTTATGATATTATAGTTGAGGAAGTACAAAGCGCGTTAGACCAACTAAAGGGAAAACAGAAATGAATCAATTTCACTACTCAATGATTATTCAATGGGATGGTCGAGATAACATCTTTGTTGTAAGAGTTCCTGAACTTCCAGGCTGTGTTACACATGGAGACACTTACGAGGAAGCTGTCAAACAAGGAGAAGATGCTATCGAAAGCTGGATTATGGCGGCAGTTGCAGATAATGAACCATTGCCACAACCAAGAGATTACGTGGCAGTATAACGTCTGTAAGACTTACACAATAGCACCTGTCATTTTCTGTATACTCTACCGAATGCATTTCTAATAGAACATCTCAAGCTGTGCGAAAAGTTTGAGATGTTTTGTTATTTTACATCATTACAATTTCATAAATGTCAGAAAGTCATTCACTTTTTCCTGGCCTATCTTCACTCTCTCAGCATAGGAAAGAATAGTCTCTTTCTGCCGTACATACATCTGCTCAACTAGCGTCTTCTTTGTGGAATCAATTCCATGAAGCTGCGACTGGCTAATTTCGTAGAGAAATCCTATCAAGTCCAAAAGCTTGAGTTCTTCCAGCAAACTCTTATCCTCTTCAATCGAGAACGCATTGAGAATGTCCGTTTGGATGGTCTCAATCGCCTCTCGCACAGCACTCGTTTTGAAGAAGGGCAGGATATCACCGATTACAGCTTCATGCATATCATGCATCAACGCTAAGGTGACGAGCCGATCACGTTTCTCTGGTGGGTAGGAGTGAAATTTGGACCAGTAGAGTACGAGAAAAGCTACTGCGAGTGTATGTTGACCGACATTCCATGAGCCAAAGCCCGAAACGCTATATGCTCTTGGAATATTAAAGATGTTCATCAGGAAATCAAGATTAGGTTCCTTCGAGACCTCTCCCAACATACCTTGTGGCGTAAAAATGTTTTCGTACTCAATACGTTCTTCCATACAATTACCTCTTTCTGTTCTTTCTCTGTGTATCAATGACCCTATTATACAGGCAATTGTGATACATTGGTCCCTACAGATGCGTTCATCAACATCCATCAAGAATGTGTTATTCTATAGAACGCTTGACAATAAGAACAGTAGACGTAACTATCCTCTGTGGTGAACAACCACGCATGAAAAAACGCGTACCTGATATGCAATGAAAACAATGGTACTTATCTCATAGCGGCAGCATGTTTACATGATATCGGCTATGCACCATCTTTGAAAAAAACAGGTTTTCATCCTCTTGACGGAGCTTGTTACTTGCAGTCTTGTGGGCAAGGACGTTTAGCATCCCTTGTTGCTCATCATTCAGAAGCACAGTTTGAAGCACATTTACGAGGGCTTCTATCCAAATTAGATGCTTTACCTCGCCAATGCTCACCTTTAAGTCACGTGCTGACATATTGTGATATAACAACTAGTCCGATAGGACAAGCTATTACACTCAAAGAACGCATTGCAGATATTTTTAACCGCTATGATGAAACAGATGTTGTATCTCAAGCCATTCATCAAGCAGTACCCTCTTTATCTCTTGCAGTAGAAAGAACACAAACAAAGCTCAACATGCAACATTCAGCAAAAAGAAAGAGTGCAATAATCATGGCTTTGGTGGAATAGTATCTCTATCCATATGGACACAATGGATTTAATGATCAAGATTATATCAAGGTTTCAATTGACCCCACGGCTATTTATGGCAATCGAAGTATTCTCAGTACTTCGCTTTTCATTCCTTATATCGTAAGCATTCCCGAAAAATCTGGATTGGTCAAACTACTTTCTCTTGAAGGTGGCATATCCTAGGGATTTTCTATCACCATTGAAGAGGCAAGATTGCTTATTCCTTCACAAATCGTATGAGAGCGTCCACAGTACAAATTGCACGTTCCTATCATTGATAAACAGATTGAGGCTATTGAGAATGCAAGCAATGGAAGTACAATCAACTTGAGCGTTCAGTTAGCAGGTATAGCTCTTGGCAATGAATCATTAGGTCCAGTCGTACCCGTTCAAGGCTCGTCTCCTCAATCCCTTTTGATTGGGCGAGAACAGTGGATTACCATTCTAAAACAGTACAATATAGCTCACATCACTTGATAGAGCTACCCGAACCGAATATTCCACGAAATATATCGAACTGGAGTAAATGTATACGCTTTCTCGACAATGCTACGCTGTTTTACCAGCGTGGCGAGTATGAGCAGGTAGTAACAAGTTGTCGCTTCATAGTAGAGGGCATACCGCAGGTGCTTTGTAAGGTATGGGATTTGCCGTAAAAGAAGCAAGGAGAGCAATCACAAGAAGTATGGTTAAAAGCAATGAAAGGTCGTCTTGGGAATGCTTGGAAAGACGACACCTTGACACCAACCATGCTTGAAACAATGCTTGCTGGCGCATAGAAGTGGCTAGCACCCACGCCATATTATGGCATAGGAATTCCTGTAAAGGAAGAAGCTATATTTGCGTTAGAACTTTGCACAGGTTTGTTGCATTTTGCGGGTCAGGTCCTTCAAGCGCATCCACACCCAATATCAAGAAGAGAGAGCAAAGCTAAAGAGGAAGAGGCAAAATAATAGCATATACAGGGTATAATAGATATATAAAGCCGCACTAAGCCTAGAGCAACCCATAGGCATGATGAAAGATAATACGGTTTAGAAAGCACAAAAAGAGCTAAACCCGCTTTATACCCAGCTTTTTCCACAAGCGTTATACTAGCTTAGGTACTTTACACTTATCGAATCTCTTTCCATACTGCTTTTGCAAATAAATGAACTTGAGGGATAACATTGATTGCGAACGAATAATTAAATTCCTGGTAAGGTAATTTGTCATTTTTCGTATCATAGTAGAGAGCATCCATGCGAACACTAAGTGCTAGATAACGTTGTAATGAGTTGTGGAGAGGGAAATAGGGCTTTGTTGAATCTGCTAAGTCAATAAAAAATTTTATTCGAGCTTTATGGGCACTGTTTTCTTGAAAACCTCCCTTTGGAGAAGGATATAAACGAACTGGTTTTCCTCCTGAAGGCGGCACTAATTTAGTCCAGCCATCAGGAGGTACTGAATAACCGCTAGCAGCAATAAAAGCACTCAAGACACACTCATACGCATGATAAGCATGAAACGTAGCTCCATCGGAGAAACCTGAGTTAAGTAGCCGGCGAGCCATCCTTATATGCCTTAGAGCTAGGCCATACCATTTACGTTTTGGATCTGGTCTAACAACAGGAGATGTGATCATAATCTACCTACTCAGCAATGTAATTCCAAGAACAGCTTCTTTATCGTCTGCCTTAGCTAATAACTCTGCATGTTGCCATTCTTCTAGTGTTACTAAACGAAATTGAACGAGAATATCCTCATCCCCAAGATCAGAGAATACTTCCTCTGCTATTTGTTGGTACAACTTAAAAGGCCGTTCGGAGGAACGTAATATTATTTGAATAACTACATCATCGTAGGGTAAGTTACGCAAATCAATACCATAATTTGCCCAGTCTCCAACAGCCATTACTCGCTCAATTTGCTCTTCAAAATCACTCTCTAAGCGCAAAAGAATAATCTTTAAAATATCTTTAAGATGGCTATACATTGCTTCAAAACGTGCGTGACCGCTATTTGCTTCTCTAAGTAAATCACCTAGAAACGCAAAGCCTTCTGGATTAAGTTGTAATAGACCTGTACCCCTTTGTACTTCCCGATTTTCGAGCCACTCTCGCATTGAATCTGCTCGTGATGGTCTAAATAGAAGACGTAATTGTTTATACTCTGTTACCTTTTTCGGGTCGAACAGCCAAACCCGAGGACTTACTTGTTGTGCCATACTACGCAGAAGCCTAGAGATATCAGAAGAAACCGGTTCTAACTCATGATCTTTAGACAAATAGGTTAAAAGGTGCTGTCTGATAGTACCCTCTGTGACTTCGTTTTTTTCTCGAAGCAAATCAAAGATTAGATAACGTACTCGATCAGTACTTTCAAGTGAAGCATCAAGTGAAGCTTCTGGAGACATAATCCAGAAGATTGGTCCCATGTCTGGCTGCCATGTAGTGAATTTGGGTCCTTTTAACACTTTCTGAATATCCTCAGTAACACCTGTAGGATTTTCTCGATAATTATGGAAAGCTCTGCTATCCAAAACTTGTTGTATGACACCAGAGGTAATTGTATCAATATCAGCTCCTAAATACGCCACTATCAAACGCTCTATTTCGTGTTCAACGTAATTAGTGCGTGTGGGCAAATTAAGTACCGGTGCTTCACCGTAAAAACTTTCAAACCTGCGTGGAGTCATTTTACGGAAGTTTAAATACATATCTCCTTGAGGATTAATATTAGGGCTTTCTATCTGACGAGTCGAGCGAATTGCCATATTCTGCCAAGTAGCATTTACATAGTGCAACCCGTTATCTTCACATGCAGCAACAATAGCTTGCCATAAACTTAAATCCTTATGCTTATAAACAAGTGTAAACCAGTGATCAGACTTTAATGCACGTGAAATAGATGCCACTGCATTTGCAAACTCTTCTTCAAATTGTCCACGGCTTTTATGTTGGGTGCCATTAGTAATTAGCTCTGATTTTCTAGCTTCAGAAGTAATTTCCATATCTAGCCAAGCCGCCCAAAGAATAGAGAGGTCTAAAAAGTGAATACGGTTTGAATAAGGGGGATCGGTGAAACAATAATCAACTTTTCCTTCCCCAGTAATTTCATGAATCTGAGAAGCTGGTAAATCAGTCAGCGTAAAATTGTTATATTTCGTACCAATAAGCTGATTAGTTTCTTCCTTTGCACGATACACATTAGAAAAAATACGTTGTACAGTGGGCCATACAGCTATTTCGTAAAATGAGCTTTTAGCAGGAGAAAAACTGAATCGTCTGAGAAAATTAGCATTACCCCGATAAGCTGATCTATCGGACGGAAGGCTATACGTGATGTTTGTGTATCGCACAGTATTTGCTAAGACTACTTTCATAAGATCACGATACAGATCATCTTCAATCTGATTAATCGCATCTCTAAGGATAGTAAGTCCAGCCAGTTGACGAGATGTATGTAGTTTATCTACAGTATCTATACCTACTGCTCCTCTTACTGTGGTTGGAATGAAGTCACGAGGGTAATCCAAACTATGAAGTACATTGATTACATCATTCTCTGTCATCGTATCTAAGCTAGTAATTGCTACCTCTGCAATGGAGCTAACTTGATTATATGCTTCGCTAAGTCGTGCAAGATTAACAGGAGCAACAGCAGTCATTCTTGTAATAAAACGAGCAACAGGATTTATATCACCAGCTACCGCTCTTCTACCTAAAACAAGCGACTCAACGGGTGTTACACCGCTACCTGCAAAAGGATCACATACAAGATCACCAGGTCTAGTATAGTGTTTTATATACTCCTGTACAACAGGCCATGGCTTTTTAGCAAAAAATGGGAAAAACCCAAAATGACGTGCGGCACCAGCTTCACGCGATTTAAAAGGGATACTAAAATCAATTGGTGTATCGGGAGCTAAGGGTTGATTGCTTTCAGGTGTTGCATCAGTGCGCAAAGGCCAGTTTGCCATAGCTAAGCTACCTCCTGCAGTTTTGCTACCTGCTCATGAATTGGAACGAGTAACATCATTTGATGATGGTGTTTTAATACGTCAACTACCTCACCATCACTAAAGGCATAGTAGACCGAGTAACCATCCGTAAGTAAATAAGCTTCAGATTCGTATAGCTCAACACCACTTGCTTGAAGGTTACGCGCAACTTGCTGCACTTGACGTGGAGAGAAACCAGATCGGCGAAGTTCGCACACAATCAATGCCTTAACAACTTCTGTTCTCGTATAAAACAGAGCGGGCTTACCGTTATTAGCATCAGAATCACGAAGTGTTGGTGTAATAAGACCAATTTGTGCCCAGTATGTTACTTGCTTACGAGTCATACCTGTCAAGCGCATAAGTTCGGGAGCAGTATATAAATGATGTTTACGGCTTCTTTGCTGTTCTAGACCCTGTGATACGGGACCTAACCCAGCAAGCAAGTTATTTTCACTGGACATTAATCATCTCCATTAGCAAAAGTTATCACCTTTGCTCATTGTAATGCATATCTATTAAGAAAGCAAGTAATGAGAGAATATAAAAACTGTTATATGACGTTCTCAGTTTTTGAGAAGGGATAAACAGTTTACGAGAATAAGTAGAAAAGGACAAAAGAAAGACAGTAGACTTGTACTCTCAAAAGAGAATGAAAAGCCTACTGTTTAGCTAAACTATTGAGGATTGCCTATGTGATTAAAATGGCCTGTAGAGCGGAACAAAACCATATGAAAATGGGCGATACAGGATTCGAACCTATGATCTACTGCGTGTAAAGAGTTAGGCTTGAACACTCCCACTAAGAAGTCTACTACTTAAAAAATACAAGCAGTAGGCTTGTACTACTCTCCTTTTACCTCACTGACTAGTAACAAGTGCTTTATTTTAACGATGTCATATTTATTTCGTAGGCATGGTTTGCACATGCATCTTTTTCTCTGGAGCTTCAAAAAGCTTGGTCAAGAGATGCGTGACTGGGATGTATAGTACGAAGAGAAGAAGCGAACAGATCAACGTAATAGCCATTTGAGGCCAAAAACTGTACGGTGTAGCAAATGGTGGTATAAGTCGTACATCCGTCTCATTATTCTGTTGAAACCATATATTGATTCCAGTTAGCCATACAACGAGTTGCAGAAGCCAGTACACCAATTTCACTCTCATAGAACTCAAACCAATAAAGAGTAATCCTAGACCAGCATATATAAGAACACCTCCGATAGGAAAGGATATCCCATACGGACTACGCGTCCACAGAAGCCAAAGCAACGTTCCAGAAAAATTATCTCCTGCACCGAGGAATGGAAAGGCAACACTCAAGGTCCAAAAGAGGCTAAACGTGATAAGCAGTATTCCAACAATACGCAGAAGCACTTTATACGATATAGACCTATTGAACATAAAGCACTCTCCCTGTTGCTAACCTATCTTCTTAAAGTAGTCGTATGTTCATTATACCTTGTAGTCGTACTAAACACATATTAAAGGCAAAGATAATATAACTTGAACCCCAAAATAGCTATGAAGCCGCTTCACACCTTACACAAAAGCAATTTATAATGAAAGATAATAACCGAAAAACCGATACGTTGTATCGTATCGGTTAGGTTTGACGCTATATTAAATTTGTGTAGCAGGTGGTGAACAAAAAGATATAAAAGCAAAAACGGACCTCTAAGGAGTTTTGTTCCTTAGAGGTCTGCTTAACATTTTTCTAGCGATACTCATTGTGCATTTTATGTATGCATAATAACTATTTTCTCTCAGACAATTTGGAAAAGCTCAGCGCGAATTCTAGGGTCTTGGTCGCTTTGGTGGGAGCGGTTGAGTCGGACTCGTTGTATCTGATTGTGTTGGTGGCACATTCGCTCCCGCTTGTTGAGCCACATTCTGTAAATCATTCTGTACTGAATTCACGCTACTTGCCGTTTTTTGAGCATTAGCCTGCACAGTGTTTGCCATCTCAGCGGAACGATTGGCTTGTTGCTGCACGTCCTGGACACGGCTTGCCATCTGTTGCACTTGCTGCTTGAGTTCCTCATTTTCCGGGGGAATGCCACGCAGATATCCGATACGCTCAACCACCAGTTGACGCATTTCTTTCCCCGTCCTTGGTGCAACGAGCAAACTGATTCCCACGCCCAATAGTATCCCATTTGTAAAACTACCCATATTTCAAATCCTTTCGTAAAGTTTGTAGTAAGTAAGTAAGCATCCTCATGTGACAAAAGTGACACGAATGGCAATGAGAAAAAGATGCAACATGGGGCACAAAGTATGTGATAAAGATATCTCTGAAAGAGTGATATACTCTAAGGAGTGAATAGTCCTACAAGCTACAACTGTGAGCATAGACTGTGACATCACACATGACATCATTGACATCTTACAACTGTTTACAAAGCTTGACGCTGATAGATAGCAGCGCAGCCGTCTACCAGCATGAACAATGCTGTTACGTCACCAGGAGGAACCTACACAATGGTACTTAAAGATACACTGCTGTATCTCGCACAGAACGAAAATCTACGCAACTTTGTTGTGCATAATAAGGCTACACGTGGCGTCTCGCGTCGCTTTGTCGCGGGCGAGGCTATTGACGAGGCCGTACAAGCGACACAAGGCTTAAATAAGGGTGGCATACGGGCCGCACTCGATTTGCTCGGCGAAAATGTCTCTGACGAGAAAGAGGCTCGATCCGCAGCCCGTGATTATATAGCAGCCCTTGATTGTATTCAGCAGGCAGGCATAGACGCGAATATCTCTATCAAGTTGACCGCGTTAGGACTCGACATTTCACAAGACCTATGTGAACGGAATGTCCAGTCCATCCTCGAACATGCGCAGCAACAAGGCACATTCGTGTGTATCGACATGGAGGGTGCAGCCTATACGGAGCAGACGGTCGATATCGCGTTACGCATGCACAAACAATTTGAGCAGGTGGGAACCGTTATTCAATCGTACCTGCATCGAAGCAAAAATGATATCGAGCAACTTATCGCCGAGGGTGTACGTGTACGTCTCGTCAAGGGCGCATATAAAGAACCTGCGGACATCGCCTTTCAGCAGAAAAGCGAGGTTGACCAGAATTATGTGCAACTGATGCTGATGCTGCTTGCACGAGGCAACTATCCCGCTATTGCCTCGCATGATGAGTCCATTATTCATGCTGCGACGACCTTTGTACGAGATCATGGTATCAGCAAAAAAGCGTTCGAGTTCCAGATGCTTTATGGAATTCGGCGTGACCTGCAAGAAAAACTGGTGCAACAAGGCTACGACATGCGTGTCTACGTCCCCTACGGTTCGCAATGGTATCCCTACCTGATGCGTCGTATGGCGGAACGTCCCGCGAATCTGGTGTTCGTGATGAGCAATGCGCTGCGGTAGCTTGCGGTTAAAAGTCAGTCTGTTCAGATAAGAAGGACTTTCTCTAAATACACAACGGACGCCCACAAGGGGCAATACTGTTTAAATACACGCAATTGAGTTGGATTCTGGGACTCACGGACGC
>CAXUIS010000167.1:0-11532 GCA_964250915.1 uncultured Ktedonobacteraceae bacterium
TGCAACATTCGTCTTATTTCAACAGTATTGCCCACAAGGGGCTACCCTACTATACACGGCGTGCGGAGCACGCAACAGCGTTGTATAGTAGGGTAGCCCCTTGTGGGCGTCCGTGTTGCTGTATCATCGGCCCCTACAGAAAGGTTGCATAATCGTTATGAACCGGAAAGAATTACTCGTATTAGCACGTGAGGTAGCATTAAAAGCGCATTGTCCCTATTCGCATTTTCGAGTCGGGGCAGCTCTTGTCGCAAATGGCAAGATATATACTGGCGTAAATATCGAGGTATCGAGCTACGGGCTTACGCTGTGTGCCGAACGCTCAGCACTGGCATCAGCACTTTCTCACGGCGACACAGAAATTACGCATATCGCGGTAGTATGTCTTGACGCATCACCGAATGCACCCGCGAATGAACGCACTCCCTGCGGTGCCTGTCGTCAGTGGATCGCTGACCTCGCACCTTCTGCTACGCTTTACATCGACGGAATAGAGCGCGATTTCACTATTGCTGATTTGTTACCTTATGCGTTTGGCCTACCAATGGTCTGAAATGTAATAGCAATGGACGCTCACAAGGAGCGTCCCTACTCTATTCACATCTTTCTCTTACGACTTTCAAAGAGTCTTGAAATGTGGTCTGAATCCACTTGACAGAACGGCTGAGACTTGTGTACGCTATAAGTCCCTGACTTCGTAAAAATGTAGTCGGTAGCGCGAATTCTGTATGTTAAGCTTCTGTTTCCAAATGTTCTGCAAGAAGAGGTGCCTGCATGAAACCGCGTTTTACGCTCGGAGTCGAAGAAGAATTTCAGATGGTGGACAAACAGACTGGACAGCTTGCCTCGCACATTCATACAATTCTGGAAAAAGGTATGCCACTACTCGGAGAAAGCATCAAGGCGGAGATGCTCCAGTCAACCGTCGAGTTAGTGACGGACGTTTGTCCAACAATGCATGATGCACGCCGAGAGGTACAACGTCTCCGCTCTACACTCGCTCGTCTCGTCGATGAAGAAGGACTTGCTCTTATTAGTGCTGGTACACATCCCAATGCACACTGGCAGGACCAGGTGAGAACGCGCAACGACCGCTATGAACTGCTCGAAGAGGAATACCAGGATGTGGGGCGTTCGATCCTCATCTTTGGATTACATGTTCATGTAGGTATAGAAGATCGTACAGTCACTATTCCCTTGATGAATCAAGTTCGTGCATGGCTTCCCCATCTGCTTGCCATTTCGTCAAACTCACCTTTTTGGGGGGACCGTTTTTCTGGTACGAAGTCATATCGCTCGGTTGTATGGAAGCGTTTTCCACGATCTGGCATTCCCGATATCTTTACCTCTATGAACGACTTCGATCTCTACGTAGAACACCTGATACGTACAGGATGCATCGACAATGGCAAGCGCATCTGGTGGGATGTACGACCTCATGCTTTTTACAACACTATCGAGTTCCGTATCTGCGATATGCCTGCTACAGTCGAGGATACGCTTGGTATTACGGCTTTGTGTCAGGCATTGGTTGCAAAGCTACACTGGATGTATACGCATAATATGACAACGCACGTTTTGCCGCGACACTTTATTGAGGAAAACAAATGGCGCGCTATGCGTTATGGCATTGATGCCGAGTTTGTCGATTTTATGCAGGACCGTCGTCTTACTATGCGCGAGTCTATCGAAGAGCTGCTTGACTTTGTTGAAGATGTGATTGATGACCTTGGCAGTCGGCGTGAAATCAACTACCTACGTTCCCTGTTAGAAGACTCTCGTGGTACAGGAGCAGATCGCCAAATCGCGGTTTATAAAGAGACAAACGATACGCATGCCGTTACCCGCTTCTTGATGCAGCAAACCCTACAAGGTATGACACTGCATACACGCTAATATCAAGGCTAGGCTACTGTATTTGTGCTTGTTCCAGGCCGAGCAACTGCTGTTCTAGCTGAATAATTTGTTGTTGCAACTGTTGTTTCTGCTGCTGTGGTCCAAGCAACCGCATATCCTCAAACCATTTATAGCCACGTTTGATAATGCCCTCCGGCACAAATGCAGAAGTTTGATTGTACTGTGCGCGGGTCGCGGACATGTGAGTGTTCACCTGCTTTAAATACAACTTCATTTGCTTAATTTGCAATTTAAGTTGTTTGATCTGGTCTTGATAGGGGTCCTGTGGCTTAGCAGATCGCACACTTCGCGTTCTACGACGTATAGGTGCCTGTCTTTGCTCCTCTTGAGCGTAGATCGGATAGGGGTCGATGGGTGGCTGTTGTAGCACCGCGCCAGGAGCTTGTAGCGCATTGCCGCAATTCTGGCAGAAGTGTGCGCCATCCTGGTTATGTGCGCCGCATCGTGCGCAATACATAGGGAAATCCTCCTCTACAAACATTCTCTTACTTATACTACGAAAGAAAACTCCCATAAGGGTATCTATTAATAAAAGGAATGGCTTGAAGCATAACGTATATAATATACTACTAGGGAATACAGAAAGGAAAATACTACTTATGACAACCAACGTCGTTATTCTTATGGGAAGCAAGAGCGATCTTACACAGGCACAAAGTATCGCAAAAACACTGCAAACTCTAGAAATTACGTATCGTATGCGCGTTTGCTCGGCGCACAAGGCGACGGCACGTTTGCTAGAGATACTGAAAGAGTATGAGCAACATCCTGAACCACTTATCTATATCACAATCGCGGGACGCTCGAACGCGCTCTCAGCGGTGATTGATGCGAACACACGCTTTCCCGTGATTGCTTGTCCACCGTATAGTGATCGCTTTGGCGGTGCGGACATCTTCTCGTCATTGCGTCTCCCTTCAGGAATTGCTTCGCCGACAATATTGGAGCCAGAGGGGGCGGCACTTTTAGCGGCGAAAATGCTAGCATTGTCGGATGAGTTGTTACGTCAGCGCGTGATGGCTTATAAAGAGAAGCTTGTCACAGAATTGTATGATGCGGATAAAGAGGTATACGGTCAGTGAGCGAGACAAGCAGGGCGACACGACGTATTGCCGTTCTCGTTTCCGGTAGTGGCAGCAATCTGCAAGCGTTGATTGACGCAAGCGAACGGCATGAATTACCGAGTGTTGAGATCGCGCTGGTGATAAGCAACAAGGCCAACGCGGTTGGATTGCAACGCGCACTCATCCACAAAATTCCGACGCTGTACCTGCCGTGGAGTTGGACACGGCAGGAGGTCGAGGCGAAACTTGTCGCGGTGCTTACGCTGTTCCAGATTGACTTGATTGTACTCGCGGGCTGGATGCGTATTTTCACGCCCGACTTTATCGCGCAGTATCCCAACCGTATCATCAATCTGCATCCAGCATTGCTCCCTGACGATGGAAAGGGCAACACGTTTACGACAAGTAGCGGCAGTGTTGTACCAGTTCTGCGTGGCTTACATGTCATCGAACGTGCCCTCGAATCAAATATGAGAGTGACAGGGAGCACCGTACACTACGTCGTGCCAGAGGTTGATGCTGGCCCCATGATTTGTCGGCAAGAGGTCCTCATCGAGGATGACGATACCGAAGAGACGTTGCATGAGCGCATAAAGCAGGTGGAACATAAACTGATTGTTGAAGCTGTAAAAAGCATAGTATGAACCTCATACTATGCTTTTTACAATGATAAAAATCTTCTTGGAAGATCAGCAAAGATACGCGTCAATGCTATAAACGCAACTTTTCATCCTAGCTCCCCGTGTATAAAGAGAACAACATAAACCATCTTTCTACAGAAACTATAAAAATTACAAAAAGGGAGCATACCCATTATGGCAATGACAGAAGAATCAATGGTGATCGGTGTCTTCCGAGATCATGCGTTAGCCGAACGAGCGATAGACGAGTTGCGGCATGCTGGCTTCAGAAACGATCAGATCAATTTGTTAGGGCATACCAGCGGCAATGCGCGTGGGGGCATTCTGAGTCTCTTCTCGCGCAAAAATGACACACCTGATACAACGGCAGCCGCGCCGAACGAACTGGCAAGTTCGGGTATAGCACAAGAGGATATGCCATTTTACCAGAAAGAGCTGGAAGCGGGGAATTTTGTTGTCACCGTGCAACCGTACGGACACCAAAAAGAGGCCAGCGATATTCTGTACCAGTATGGTGCCTATGATGCTTCAGCAGATACCACGCGCTTAGGTGGTGGCAATCGTGTTGTGCCAATACGTGAAGAGCGTTTACAGGTCAACAAACAGGTTGTACAGACAGGTGAGGTGATCATTACCAAACGCGTCATCACTGAGAATAAAACCTTCACCGTCCCTGTCACACGTGAAGAAGTGACCATCGAGCGCGTTCCGGCGAAAGGTGGCCCCGTTGCTACAACGAATACAGCAACGACACGGAACGAGACGTTTGCTGACAATAGCTCTAACGTAGCTGCAACGACTGCAAACATGGTTGACGGCGGCGAGATGTTGAATAACGGCGGAACAATTCGCATTCTGGTCCGTGAGGAGCAGGTCACGCTCAACAAACAGACTATTGTTGTCGAAGAGATTGTTGTACATAAACAGCAAATACAAGAAACGCAGCAGATATCGGATACCGTGAAACACGAAGAGGTTCACGTCGAGCATAGCGGAAATATCATCATTCATGACGACGAGACAACAAATCAGCCTCGCGGTAGCATACAATAAATTTATATATTGTATCCTTGGGACATGACAGGTGCTCTGCCCCTGTCATGTCCCAAGCACACAAAACCTTTAGTGAGATAGTGAGACATGTACTACAACAGCGGTGATGTTATCGGGACCGCCATTTTCGTTAGCACGTGCAATCAGGCGTTGCGCACTTTCTTCGGGTCCATATTGCTCGACGAGCGTGCGCATCTCGTCCTCGCTTACCAGCGTATGCAGACCATCGGTACAGAGAATAAGGAGATCTTTATCTTGTACCTGCTCTGTGCCAACATATACATTTACGCTGTCTGCCACGCCTAAGCAGCGTGTAATCACATTGCGCTTGTTCTCTGCATCAGCCTCAGCTTGTGTCATCTTACCTGTGCGAACTTGTTCAGCAGGCCATGAATGATCCTCGGCAATTTGCCGCACCTGTCCACTACGAATCAGGTAAACAAGGCTATCACCCACGTTAGCAACGTAGACGGTATTGTCCTTGAGGACAACAGCAACACATGTTGTGCCCATACCTTTACGTGCTATATCTTCAGCATTATCTTTGAATTGTGCTTCATTACGTTTAAAAATTCCTAGGTTTGCTTGCTCGACAGCTCTGCGTAATGAGGCTGCAATGTCATCACTTGTGTCTTGATAGTATGTATCACGTGTTGTGTTAACCGCCAACTCACTTGCGACATCACCCTGTGTATAACCCCCTATACCATCGGCAACCACGAACAACGCACCTTTTTGTGTCATTGTCTGTGAGTCTTCTGGTATAACCGAGATTACATTATCCTCGTTCACAGCACGAGAACGTCCAATATCAGTGCGAGTTCCAACGTCAAGTGTTAACAGGCTCATAAGTGAATACTCCTTTGCTTCCAGATCAAACATCTGCTTCAAGAAACTGATGCCTGCTCGGATGTGTTCCGAACACGCGGTCACAACAAGGTCACGGAGCATAAGGCTCCACAAGGATGTCAAACCAGTTACGCCTTCATGCTCTATCGTGTTCCGATAATAGTCACGAAACGTTTGCACCATTTCACGCTCATAAGCATGTCGAAACGAAGCTGGATAGAGCACCAGCAGCGAACGATACAGCATTTCAGCACGGCTAGTCGGGTGTTGAAAACGTGGAGGTGATGTGGTCATGCGATACCTCCCGATGTATCCAAACCGGGCAAGAGATTTTTGAGATGCGCCACCCGGAGCAACTGCTCTAAGCGTTGTGCCTCTGCCTGCGCGACACGTTGCCCAAAACTGGTTAGACGATAATAGCGGCGACGTTCGTCGTCCAACGCGGGGTCTGGTCGTTCTCCTGACTCTGCAATCAAGCCATCGTTCAACATACGCTTGATTGAACCATAGAGCGTTCCAGGTCCCATACGCTGTTTGCCATCTGTCCGCAACGCTATCTCTTGCATGATGCTATAACCGTGCCGCTCGCCATCAGCCAGTGCAAGTAAAATGGAGAACACGGCGGGTGTCAGAGGCAAAAGGACCTCTGGGTCCTGTTTAGCGTTTTTCATTACACCTCCTTTCTTTATATCCGTGAAGGATATAACTGTTACGGATATATTACATGATGATATATAAATTGTCAATGGCTGGCTGTATTGAAGAATCCTGTACGGGTCTGCTTTAGCACACCCTATTGGCAATCTACAATGATGTAGGATGTGAATACTGTTTCAACGTTACCGAACATTCGTGAATGCCAACAGGGTGTGCTAAAGCAGACCCGTACAGGAGTATAGATTTCCTCAGAAATAGTGCGTTGTTAAAATTCCTTCTCCTGTTCGTGTCTGTTATGATATGTATAGTTCTGATAAATGACGATGAGATAAAAATATGGGAAAAATACTTTTCACACGACGACAACGCTTTTGGATTGGCTTTCTTGCTGGTCTGGGGGCGGGTATTATAGCTACAGTCCTTATGTTACTGCTGAGCGTCACCTTTAACGGTATCTCTCTTCCAGAAGTTTTTGGCTCCGCATTGACACAATTGATGCCACCTTCTATGTTCAATTCTTTGCATGAGCTGATTGGTGGTGATGCCAAGCACTACTTTTTTTATTGTATTTTAGTGGGACAGGTCCTTGTCTTTGCCGCGAGTGGGGGTCTTTGTGCGCTTCTCGTGGGCAGAGTCAAAGCGGAAAAAACAGGGCAAGAACTCCTTCATTGGAGTGCGGGAGTTATACTTACGCTCGTGCTTTTACTTCTGACGGGTCTGGTTCTTTTACCAATAACGGGCGTTGGTGTCTTTGGAGCCCGTCTGGTCATTGGTGCCATTAACACGATTATAAGTCTCGCGGCGGTAGGTATTATATTTGCTGGCTCGTTTGTGTTGTTGCAAAACCAACTTGTTGAGCGTCAGGTGCGTCTGATGAATGCGCCGATAGAGGTGCAAGCGAAGAATGAGGCCCGACGTGAGATTGTGATACGAGGCGTTCAGCTTGTCGGTTTAGGTGCGTTGGGCGTCCTGGCATGGCGTTTTATCACAGGGGCGCAAGACCTCACAAGTGGCAGTGGTGCAACCAGTACAACAACAGCTCCAGGACTGCTCCACGGCTATAAAAAGAAGATCACGCCTGTGCCAACGCCGAACTATGGTGATGTGAAACAAATACCGTTACTCTCAAAAGAGATTACGTCCAATGACCAGTACTATATTGTCTCGAAAAATCTCTTTTCTGATCCTACAGTGAATGGAGATACATGGCACCTTTCTGTATCAGGTGAGATCGAGCACCCCTTTTCGCTGAGCTATAACGAACTGACTGCACTACCAACAAAGAAGCAGTATGAGTCGATGATGTGTATCAGCAACGAGGTTGGTGGGCAATATATGAGTAGTGCACTCTGGGAAGGAATTCTGCTTGCGGACCTGCTCGCACGCGGTGGTGCTATTAAGCCCGGTGCGACAAAAGTTGTGTTGTATGCTGCTGACAATTACAGTGATAGTATTCATCTGACGAAGGCCCTAGAGCCGACAACACTGCTGGCATTTCGTATGAATGGTGTGACGCTACCGCAAGGGCATGGCTTTCCCTTACGCTTATTAGTGCCAGGCATCTATGGAATGAAGCATGTCAAATGGATCACGCGTATCGAGGTTGTCAACACAGATTTTCAAGGCTACTGGCAGCAACGTGGGTGGAGCGATCCAGCGCCAATACAACTGACCTCACGCATTGATGTACCGCTTACAGGTGTGACAATTCAGGCCAATAAGCCAACTTATGTCGCGGGTGTCGCCTTCTCTGGCAACAAGGGTATCAGTGAGGTTGATGTTAGTTTCGATATGGGGCAGACATGGAACAAGGCCACGCTCAAGCGTCCGCTTTCAGCCCTGACATGGGTTCTCTGGCAAATCCCCTGGCAGCCGTCGTCTGGCACGTACACTGTTATAGTACGCGCCATTGACCTGCAAGGCAATGTGCAGGACCCTTCTATCGCACCTCCACTCCCCGATGGTTCGACAGGCTATCACAGCATACAAATGACCGTCCAATAATGATGTTACGCTATCGGGGGAAACAGGGAGGCCGCAAGGGTCTCCCTGTTTCCCCCGATAGCGTAACATCATTATTTTATCCCCCAAAACGCACAATTATATTGATAGATGCGACTATTTCGTTCAAAGTTCGTTCTTGTTTGCGAAATGCCAAAAAGACGGAGCACATGTTGTCCGGTTTTGGCCTCTTCGTTGATTGTAGTATGTAGGGGGAACGATTATATGAGAAAAGCATCACGAACACTGTCTTTATGAAACTCTGTTACGTTTTCTTATTCTAATAATCGTCAATAAAATGATCGCAGATAAGGCCATTATGGTGACGGACGTTCAGGAGGACGAGGTAGCGCGGCTGCGTACAGGGGATGCTCAGGCTTTCCGTTCGCTGATGGAACGGCTACAGTATCCGATTACAGGATATTTGCATCGCCTTGTGGGAGAGCGCGAAGTAGCACTAGACCTTGCACAAGACACGTTCCTGCAAGTGTATAAGGAAATTGGCAAAACATCTTCGCACCTTGCATTAGATGCGTGGATATATCGTATTGCCACGAACTATGGCTTGCGCTATCTCAATAGAAAATGCCTACGCCTGTTTATTCCTTTCTCTTTTGGCTTTGATAGTCAAGGAGACGAGGTGTCAGGCATTAGTTCCGAAGATATGCAAGAGCGGTCAATGATAGAGGCGTCGTTTGAAGAGCGGACAGAGACGAGCATGCTGATTCAGGAAGCGTTCAGCAAGCTTACTCCTAATGATGCCGTTTGCGTACAGCTGCATTACAGTGCTGGCTTCACCTACGAGCAAATCGGGGCTATTGTCAAGATTTCGCCAGAGGCGGTGCGTAAACGTGTCGCACGAGGCGTTGAGAAATTTCGGAAGGTATACGCTCAAGACATGACACAAATGAAAAACGCTTCAACGTTGAAGGTATGATGGAATTTATGAGCAAGAAAAGTCAGCGTAATAGGTCATGTATGAATGCTATATCTACTATGAGCAACTCTTTTGATATGTATAAAAATTTTTATAGAAATGTTTTTGCTAATTATGTGTTGCTGAGAAGGACGAAGACAGTATGAAACATCCAGCCGATGACATGCTCCTTGCATATGTTCGACAGCAGCACCTTGGGTCTGAAGACATACAAGAGCATGTGCATTCTTGTTCAGTATGTAGTAGACGGTGTGCTGAGCTGAGGGCAATAGGGAATACTATAGAGACGTGGACGCGTTTCTCTGCTGCCGATCCGCTCTATGCAACGGTGTCAAACCGTGTTATACGCACACTCCACGCGCCTAAAGTTACACTTAGAGAGCGTGTATGGAGTAGCATCTCACGAGTGCGAGTGGGTTTGCCTATCGCCGTTGTGTTTGTTTTGCTCTGTATTGTATTACTTGCTGGCTTAAGTGTGAAGGCAGTAGGCAACGTAGCAGGAAGCCGTAGTGTGCTGCAACCAGGGTCAAAATTAGTGCCGTCGCATCTAGTAGCTACACCAAGTAGGCCAACCGCTACGTCAGAACCAATTCGACCAACTACCACATCTGTTCCAGTTGGCCCTGTTGTAACTGTGCCTGTCGTGCCGAGTACTAGCAGCCCGACGGTCACACCAGCACCACAGCATGAACCCGCTATCGAGGTGAATGCACCCTGTACAACGTACATTGATGTTATTGAAAATCAGTTACATGTCTGTGGTAAACACTTTACGCCTGGTAGTACCGTGACGATCTATTATCAAAGCAGCACAAAAAATAAAACACATACTATGCAAGTAAGTGCTGATGGTACGTTTACTGATATATTGTACATTTATGACTGCAAGGACGTACCCACATCTGTCTATGTACAAGGGTCAGCAAATACAGAGAAAGCTCAAGTAACAAAAGATATTACATTCGGAACATGTCAAGGCTTTGGAAAATTAAGAAAACCAAAACAGTAATAGAGGAGAGCATCTACTTCACGGCTCTCGACAGGAAGGACATAACAGAATGAAGCGACAGTGCGCATGGTGTTTACGACTCATGAATAGTGCAGGCGAGCATCTCTCACCAGCGCCACTGCCTAAACTCTACGACGCAACACATGGCATATGTGGTGTTTGTGGAACGAGGTGGATGGAGCAGGCTATGGGGTCACAAGACGTGGCCGATGTGTGTATTCAGTTGCGCTCAAGAATGGTTGAAAATACGACGCATTCCTTTACCGAACATACTACAACGGTCGGTGTGCGCTAATGCAAATGTAGTACAATTCAATAAATTCCCTCTCTCTTTTTGTATGAAGACGTGCACACTTAGCACGTCATCACTAGAAGGACCGAATACACAGTAACTCTTCCCCCCATGAGTTGCTCCCTATTCGGTCCTTCTTTGTCTGCTATTGCTGTAGAAATTGTTGCATGAGGTTGTTTACCTCATCAGGCTGCTCTTGCTGCACCCAGTGACCACTTGTGGGAATGCGTCGTACCTGTATCTTAGGAACCCATTGTTCAAGACCATATGTCAATGCGATATCGAGTGCAGTGTCTTGCTCACCCCAAATAAGCAAGGTGGGAGCTTGAATGATGCTTTTATTGATACTATAGCCTCGACGCGCAATCTGTCGGTAATAGTTCAAACTTGCAGTTAATGCTCCTGTCTTACTCATAGCCCCTTGATATTCTAGTAATACATCGGGTGGGAAGGCTGATTTTTGTACCGCGCTCTCATAGATAGCCCGACCAATCGCCTGTGCATGGTTCGCACTCAAAACGGCTTCAGGCAACCAGGGAAGCTGAAAAAAGAAGACATACCAGCTTTTACTTAATTGTTTTATTGTGCGAAGTTCACGCTGGAAGGCTCGCGGATGCGGTGCGTTCAGCACGATCAAGCGTTGTGTCATCTGTGGATAACGCATAGCGAAACACCACGCTAGTACCCCGCCCCAGTCATGCCCAACGATAATCGCTTTCTCTTGTCCCAATCCTTTGAGAAGTCCTTCAATATCGCGGAGCAGGGTTGGAATATCATATCCTGTACGCGGCTTATCAGTATCATTGTAGCCACGTAGATCGGGCGCGACGATGGTATAGCCTTGTTCCGCGAGAAAGAGGATTTGATGCCGCCACGAATACCAAAACTCTGGAAAGCCGTGTAGCAGTATAACGAGTGGTCCCTTGTTTTCTTCGCCTTGCAGGACATAGTGCATGCGTATCCCATTTGTGATGATGTTCCTATGTTGCCATATCTCCGTTGTTGTTGCCATACAAAACTCCTATTAAATAAATCAAAGAGCGTGCATCTTTGTACAACGGACGCCCACAAGGGGCAATACTGTTGAAATAAGACGAATGTTGCACAAATGC
>CAXUIS010000168.1:0-11525 GCA_964250915.1 uncultured Ktedonobacteraceae bacterium
CTTTCGCTGAGGCTTACATAGACGTAGATTTTGGGGAAGCCACAGAAGATACAACGTTTTAGACCAGTAGTGACCACCAATACAGTAGTTTCGAGCGTATGCGTAAGATAGTACAAGATGTTCCACGTCAAAAATCAGAAAGCTTCAAAATATGGTTAGATACGTCGTTGTATATTTATACATTCACGCTATTTACCACCAACTTGACATCAATTACATGAAGTAGTAATCTGCTGTCACACAACTTAAACCTCTGCTGAGCACTATGAATACTCGATGGAAAGGATAGAGACGAACGCTTAGTGATAGACAGCAAGGATATTAAAAATTATAAAGAATTTTTCGGGGGATAGCGGTTTGAACAAGATCGATGCAAAAGCCAAATCAATTAGCGACTTGTTAAGTAATAAAAAATATTCTATTGATTATTATCAGCGCGAGTATAAATGGGGCAAAGAGCAAATTATCGAGCTTATGCAAGACCTGGAAGCAAAGTTTCTTCAGGATTATGAAGAGGGACACGACTACCATCAGGTTAAGCAATACAATCACTATTTTATGGGGTCAATCATTATTAGCGAGCATGACACACATAAGTTTATTATTGACGGTCAGCAGCGTTTGACCTCTCTCACCCTTTTGCTCATGTTCTTAAACAATCAACAAAAACAACGTGCTGATAGGCATAAAGTTAGTTTAGACGCACTCATCTTCTCAGATGACTTTGGTGAGAAATCCTTCAACATTGATATCGCTGAACGCGAACCTTGTTTTCAATCACTTTTTGCCGACAAGCCATTTGTAACTGATGACGGGGCAGAGGCTGTACTTAACATCGTTGCACGGTATGAAGACATCAAAGATAATTTTCCTACGTCCCTTCGTAACGGTAATCTCATTCATTTTATCTTTTGGCTCATTAACAATGTAGACCTTATCGAGATCACTACCTACTCTGATGATGAAGCTTATACTATCTTTGAAACAATGAATGACCGAGGATTGAGCTTGAGTCCTACAGATATGCTTAAGGGATATTTGCTTGCAAATATCAAAAGCACTGAAGAGAGGGCGAAAGCGAATGATCTCTGGAAAGATCGCTTGCAAGCACTATCGCAGTTGGGTAAGGAAGAGAATACCGACTTCTTCAAAGCGTGGCTACGTGCAAAATATGCAGAGTCGATACGTGAGCGTAAAAAAGGGGCAAGCAATAAGGACTTCGAGATTATAGGCACTACTTATCACAAATGGATACATGATGAGAGTAAACGAGTTGGTCTGATAAAGAGTGCTGATTTTAAAGATTTTGTAATGAACCGCTTTAACAATTTTTCGAGGCACTACATACGTATGCAACAAGCTTCTAAACAGTTGACACCAGGAATGGAGTACATTTTCTACAACGCACATAACAACTTCACTTTACAGTACCCACTCATGCTTGCACCTTTAAGGGCTGACGATGATCAGAAAACTATCAATAGTAAGACACGGTTAGTCGCTGGCTATTTAGACATTTTTATTGTTCGCCGTGCAGTCAATTTTCGGACATTAGACTACTCTTCCATTGTGTATACCATGTTCAACCTGATGAAAGAAATTCGTGAACTAGACGTACCTTCATTAGCGGAAGTGCTTAAAGCAAAAGTTGCTACTATGGATGAACGTTTCGATGCTATGGGGCGGTTCTATCTAAACTTGTGGAGTAAACGCTACATACAACATATCTTGGCGCGTATGACGCGATACATCGAAGAGCAAAGCGGAACAGCATCTAGCTTTGAGGCGTACATCTCGCGGGAAAGCAAGAAACCATTTGAAATTGAGCATATCTGGGCCAATAAGTACGAGCGTCATACTGACGAGTTCCTTAATGAAGAGGAGTTTGCCGAGTATCGCAATCGTATAGGAGACCTTGTACTACTCCCACGAGGCTTCAACCAAAGCTTGGGTGATAAGCCCTATGAGAAGAAAGTTGGAGACTATTTTGGACAAAACCTCCTGATACGCTCTCTTAATGAGCAGTGTTACCATAATAATCCATCATTCTTGACATATGTAAATCAGAGTGGACTTCCCTTTAAACCACATCAGATATTCAAAAAAGCTGACCTAGACGAGCGACAGCAACTTTACAGGCTTATTTGTGAAGAAATCTGGAGTCCAGCACGTTTTGATCAGGAACTAGTATGATAGGAATGGTAGATATTTTCACACAAAGAAAGCAAAATTGTTTCCCGCTATTGGACTGATGCACAATATATCCTCTCGGATATTCGCATGTACCTGAAATAAAAGTATGTTGACATGTGTTATACTGAATATGAGATGTCGAGTATTGTTGCATTGTTCAGTGAGAAGTTGTTTCTACCGACAGCAATAAGTTTGAAGACATCATAGTGGGAGCAAATCTCGGTGAAACTTTACGTAGGCAGATTGCCATATTCAACCACTGACCAGGAACTGAACGATCTTTTTAGTCAGTACGGTCAGGTTCTTTCAGCAACAATTATTATCGACCGCGAGATGAATCGCAGTAAGGGCTTCGGCTTTGTCGAAATGAGTGACGATCAAGAGGCACAGAATGCGATGAGCCAGCTTAACAACTCAACACTGCAAGGCCGCACGATCATCGTAAACGAGGCAAACGAGCGTCGTGAGCCACGTAGCGGTGGTGGTGGTGGTTACGGTGGCAATCGTGGTGGTGGCTACGGCGGTGGTGGTGGACGCGGTGGCAATCGTGACGGTGGATACCGCAACGAGAGAAGCTACTAACTCATAGCTTAAAAACAATAACAAAAGGAGAGCTTGCTCACGTAGCAAGCTCTCCTTTTGTTATGCTTATCTCTGTTAGCCAACGAGTCGTAACATAGGGATTTCGCGCCGAATATCGAACCTGAGATGAGTATGGGCAAGACGAATAGCACTCTCCACCTCTGCGGGTGTTTCACCACGTGCAAAGATGAAGCCAAGATAACTCGCTCCTTCTGGCAATGGAACAAGTTGATTATTAAGCTTTGCCGTGATTTCGACTCCTGTAATCAGAGGGACAGACAGAGCCTCCTCCACGCCATGTACACCTTTGAGCATACCGGCAGAGGGTATCGGAATCATCATGACACCTGCCGCGTGTTTAGCACGACTGATCGTGCTAATCTCTTCCCCAATAGCATGACGCAGAATCAGTTCTTCCAAACACATGCCAGCTCCGAACTCAAGAATCGTCGAGCAGAGGCCACCTATTGAGCGTCCAGCGATCTCTAACATCCATGGACCTTGCTCATTGACACGCAGTTCCGCATGGACAGGCCCTTCGCGTAGACCAAGAGAAGCAGCAGCGAGTCCAACAGCATGAGCGATGGCTTTTTGCACGTCCTCAGCCAATCTTGAAGGCGTCACATAGATCGTTTCTTCAAAGAAGGGACCATCGAGCGGGTCCGGTTTGTCGAAGAGCGTCAGCACCTGAAGTTGTCCATGCGTCACGATACCCTCTACCGCAACCTCAAAGCCTGGGATAAAGTCCTCAACCAGGAACGCTGTCCCCAATTCTTTGTTGCCCTCAGCAAGCAGGTACCGCTTGAGACGTGTGAATGCAGCAACAAATTCTGTGGGATTGTCCGCACGTATCACGCCCCGACTTCCAGAAAGACGGAGCGGTTTGACGACACAGGGGTACGTAACTTGTGTGGCGATCCAGTGCGGATTGTCGCTCAACCAGAAACGGCGAAACACGGGACATGGTGCGCCACCAGCCGACATAATATTACGCATCAAAAACTTGTCACGCGCGGCTTCTGCCGACTCAGGTGAGTTGTGTGCAAGCCCTAATGCAACACTCGCATGAGCAGCAAGCTCAGTCGCACTATCATCAACCGAAAGAATAGCATCAAAAGGATGTTGTTGTGCATATTCAGCGATAGTGCGAACAGAGCCAGGAATATCTGTGAAATCTACGCCAAGCGGAACATGCCAGTAATCTGAAAGTGTTTCAGGAAGGTCGATACCTACCACAACATCAAGTTGTAGTTGGTGGGCCGCGCTTAGAAATGCGCCAGCGCGATACGTGGCGGGCGACATGAGTAGCAAGATACGTTTTTGTGTTTTCTCTTCGTTATTCATACAATTACTATGCCTCGTCTTGAAAGACATCTATGCTAAAGCCAAGTGATTTGAGAGCAGCAGCTAACCCAAAGAGGCGAGCATCACCACGAACAGTCCATACGAGTTCTGTTGGTGTGCGTTTTGTCGTATCTCCGCCACCTTCCCAATAACACTCGAATGTACCCTTCCAGTCGCGGTGCTGTACTCGCCCCTGATAGTGCCAAGAGTCCGCCATAGGTCGTCGATTATTAAAGCCTAGACCAGCAGATGTGATGCTAACAAAATCCTTACTGCGAAAAACTACTTTCATGAGAATATACCTTATGCTGTCATAACATATAATTTTTGCATTGCATTCCAAATGTGCTCACTAGTATAACGTAGAACGCACGATTGTGGTAGGGCGAGGAGTCATACATGTGTCATAATGGTTACAAGAAAACTAGCATCGTAATGATTTCATCATTGCGGTGCTCTCAAGCGTGATAAAAGTACATAGGGACTAGGGCACCCGCTACCTTCACCATTCCCCGAATGCGGTTAGGGGATGCCCCTCCCATAGACGAACAAGCGCTAAGATACCGTTTGTATGGGAGGGGCATCCCCTTGCGGGTGCCCTGGTTCATGCACATATTGGAGGTATACAATGCCAACACTTGCTTTTTTACTTGATGTCGATAATACATTGTTAGCGAACGATGACGTGAAGAAAGATTTTGACGAACATCTCCAGGTAGAGTTAGGGCCAGCACTTACACAACGCTTCTGGGCTATTTATGAGCAGGTACGCCACGAAGAGAGCGTCGTTGACATTCCGCTTTCACTCAAACGTCTGCGCGAACAAGTGCCGCTTTCGGAGTTAGACGAGCAGACCTATTTGCACGTACATTCGATCTTTGATAACTATCCTTTTGTAAACAAACTGTATCCCTATGTTTTTGATACGCTAGCATATTTGAAAACACTTGGCACAACCATTGTTGTCTCGGATGGCGATCTGATTTTCCAGGCCGAAAAGATTGTAAATAGCCATCTCGCCGACGCGGTAGGCGGACGTGTCCTTATTTACACGCACAAACAAGAAAAAATCGACGACATCATGAAGAATTATCCTGCCGATCATTATGTTATGATCGACGATAAACCACAGATACTCGTCGATTCAAAGCGCATCATGGGCGACAAACTCACAATCGTGTTTGTGCAGCAAGGCAAGTATTCGCTAGAAAAGTTTCCTGATGGCTTTGTGCCAGATATTACCGTGCCACATATCGGCGACGTGAGAAACATTACTGCTGAACAATTCCTTGGTGGCAAACAGAATAAATAGAAACACAGTTACGCACGATTCAGATGTACACGGAACGTCTTTATCTCGAAGGGCCGCACCTGGAACGCAAAGCTGTTGTCCATGTGCGGCACGTTCTGTAGTGGCGACTCCAACAGGTTACATTCCTGTACTGCGGAAATTGTTGTGGCGAACGTCAAGGTTCCGCGCCCACGCCGATTATGTGCCTCATATAAACGAACAATGAGTCCAGCGCCATCTTCAGCAGGCTTCACGGTCTCGACAACAACATGGTCGCAATCGGTATAGACAAGGCAATAGGCTTCAATTGTCAACACGTCCTGTGTAGACTCAGACGATTTTTCAGCAGGTGTACTACTTAACACAAATGCGGGTGCATTCAATTCATAAGCACGACGTACAGTTTGCGCATCACGCCAATCACCTGCATGTGGCAACAGACTATAGGTAAAGCGATGAATGCCTTGATCCGCGTTCGGGTCTGGATAGACTCCCGATTTAAGCAACGTCAGACGAAGCACGTTGTCATGACAATCATGCCCATATTTGCTATCGTTGAGCAAGCTCACACCATAACCCCCCTCACTGACATCAGCCCAACGATGAGCACACACCTCAAAACGTGCCATGTCCCACGAAGTGTTACGATGCGTTGGACGTTCAACACTGCCAAACTGAATTTCATAGGTTGCTCGCGCACTATTAATTGCGAGCGGAAAGACAGCTTTCAACACCGTCTGGTGTTGATGCCAATCAATCTCTGTAGCAATATCAATACGCGCTGAGTCTCGCCAGAGCGAGACACGCTGTGTAACACGTGAAGCCAAATAGGAATGTTCGATCTCAACTGTCACACGCACTGGCCCCTCTTCGACTATACGAAGAACAGGGGTACCATGCAACGGATACGGTTTTTCCTCGTAGAACAGGTCAATATCCCAAGCATCAAAGTTGAGTGATCTGTCCTCATAGGCAATTAACTGATTGCCTGCCTGTCCTTCAACAAAGACATTCCGTTCAGCGCGTTTATCATACAAACGCTGTATCTCACCATGAGCATCAATCACCAGTTCATAGTAGGCATTATGAAGCGTGACATAACCCTCACTCGTTATATTTATTGAACATGTTTGTGAAGACGCTTCGTCGGGAGCTATACTTGGCTCAGAAAAAATGCTGACGCCACAGGGAGGCATAGATACGCCATCGACAAGTACCAAAGGGTTGCCATCCCAGTCTGTTGTTTTCTGTGTACCTACTACGTCAGCCATAACCGTCCCTGGAATTTGTAGTGGTTCCGTCCTCTCCCACGGGAGCGTATTGAAGAAGGCAATGCTGCGTTCTGCTAGCCCGAATTGTTCGCTCAACACGTTCAGAGCTTCACTGCGAATCTCCTCAGCAATACGCCTCACATCGGCATAGATACGCTCGGCATCATCATATACCTCACGAATGGAGGAACCGGGGAGCACATCATGAAATTGATTGAGTAACAGGAGTTGCCAGCCGATATTCAATTGTTCTTGACGCGAAGGCATACCATAGAGACTAGCCCATGAGTTGAGTAACTCCGTGTCTCGATAGAGCAGTTCCGAACGTCGGTTGAGTTGCTTTATACGTGCCTGCGACGTATAGGTACCACGATGATACTCAAGATATAATTCTCCGACCCAGCGTGGTAGTTGTGGTTGTTCCCATAAACGCTCATAGAGAGAGGTGAAGTATGCATCAACACTGCCCCAACGGACCGAGGGAAAATTTGGCATGTCAGCAAGAACTTGTGAGGTTTGCAGCATCTCTTCTGTTGGACCACCACCACCATCGCCCCAACCAGCTAAGTAGAGCAAATCATCGTTCAACGCTTGTTGACGATAGTTAGCCCATGTTCCTGTCATATCACTGGCACGTAAAGGTCCATTATAGGTATAGTATGTATTTCTGGCGTGAGGGTCTGGTGCAGTCACAAAATGGGTCAAGACTTCGGACCCATCAATGCCACGCCAGCGAAAGGTATCGCAGGGCATACGGTTGAACTGATTCCAACTAATTTTTGTGGTCATAAAAACTGGAATATCGCAACCACGCATAATCTGTGGTAAGGCCGCGCTATAGCCGAAGACATCCGGCAGCCAGATATGACGCGGTGTGATGCCAAACTCTTGTTGTGTAAAACGTGTGCCGTGTAGTATCTGGCGTACAAGCGATTCGCCTGAGGTCAGGTTACAATCAGCCTCGACCCACATCGCACCAACTGGCTCAAAGCGTCCTTCGGCTACACGCTGCTTTACCAGTGCATAGATTTCTGGCATATCCTCTTTTAGCCATTGCAGCACTTGTGGCTGACTCTGACTGTAATATAGCTGTGGATAACGATCCATCAGATTGAGTACAGTTGAAACGGTATGAGCGATCTTCTGACGCGTCCTCCAATAAGGCCACATCCAGCCGAGATCAAGGTGTGCATGCCCACTTAGAGTAATGCTTGGCTGATTCGTCGCTTCTGGATACTCATGAAGGGCAGACTGTAGATAGTCATACGCCAAAGACGCGGAGGCACGGAAGCGGTCACTGTACCACCCTTCTCGAAGGTCAAGGACGGTATACGCGTTGTTCAATTGCTCTAACAAAGCGTGCCGAACAGGGTCATGTTCACCCATAACGGTGTGCGCTTCAAAAACCGTGAGCATCAAAAAATAGAGTTGCCACAGTGCGATATTTCTGGGACGCAGAGTAATACCACTAAACGGAAGTGGGACACCCGTGTATGCCTGTATCGTGATAGTGTGAGGTTGTCCATTGTAGGCTTGTTCGGGGAGTAGTAAATAGAGGTGGCGGTAGTCAAGTCCACCAATGGCTTGACCATCAAGAAATACCGTTGCCTCTACGACTAATAGTAAGCTATCATCTTTACTCGTATTCCAGTCTAAGTGTATCGTTGTGGGGACAGTTGTTGCAGGAAGTTGAAAAGCAAGCCAACTAGTACTATGTCTCTTGCCCCATGTCTGACCCACTTCTACCTGCTGCCACTGAGCAGTATCAGTAAATGGCACTGATGGTGGTGACACCATTGAATTAACAGCCGGAGCGATATAAACAGGGGTAACAAGTTGTGGTTGGCCTTCAGCTACGACACCTAGTTCAGCAATACGGGCTTGGAGCTTTTGTGTAGTGAGCGACATACAATATTCCTTCTATCTATTCGTCAGCTACCCCTCGTTTAGAAAACGGGGGCTTGTGTCTGGACTCCACCGCAACTCTGCATACCTTTGCAAGCGTGCAGCTTTAGCTTCACGGTCCGACACATCAAGGCACGCTGACAACGTGCCTGTCTTCATCCAATCCTGTCGAATGAAGAGCGTTCGCATCGCTATATTTCTCGCACCCACTAAATCCGAATGGCACTCATACGTGCACACCGTGCACCGAAACAAAATCGCCCCACTAGGTCGGTTTGCACGTGTGGTATTGCCACACTTTGGACACATCTGTGAGGTGAAGTTGGCATCTACCTTGACCGTCATACTGTCATGGAACGGGGCTTTGTAGGCAAGCACATGATGAAATTCAGCAAATGCCCATGACGATGCGCGTCTATTGGCACATCTCTGCTTCTTTGTTGCACGTTTGCCTTTCCTGCGCTTCGTCCCTTCCCGTATGCCAATCAGGTGTTCTACGCCGATAAGTGCATGAGGATGTTGGGTAAGAATACGTGATGCTAAGGTATGATTGACATCGCGCTTGAACCGTCTCTCTCGACCTGACAAAGCGATAAGACGCCGTGTTGCAGATCGAGTGCCTTTGCGCTGGAGTCTCTTCCTGAGACGATGATAATGGTCTGCCGTAGCAACAATCCGTTTGCCTGAATAGAACTTCGTCGTGTTACGTGTATCGGTCGTAGTTGCGAGATAGCGTATACCCACATCAACACCTACCACGTTGGCATGCATCTCAGGCGTTGGGTCTGCTCCCTCTATCTCAAGCGAGACAATCAGGTAGAACTGCTTGTGGGGCTTGTCATAATACAACCTTGCTGCACCGATGTCAGCACCGCGTTGTATCCAAGCAACATGCTTGTTGTATCCCGTATAGGAAACCGACACACGTCCATCAAGGGTTAAGAGGCTAACATGCTGTTCTTTCTTGAACGAGTAGTCCCGTTCATAGTTGTACGTCAGAGTAGGATACACGTACTTTGGAGCTTGGTCCAAGCCCTTGTAGCGTTTCTTAGTACGTCCCTCTTTCCGGGCTTGTGTGTTTTGCTTGACCTTTGTCCAGAGACCTTTGTACGTCGAGCCTACTTGACGTGGCACGTTACAGGCTAACTGAGAAGACAACTTATACTTCTGACGCAAGTCAGCGTAGATGGCTTTCTGCAACTTCTGCTGATTGCTCATCTTGCCATGCTCAAAACTATACTGTGACGCATAGTTTAACGCATCACGATACATCAACTGAACCGCTCGTAGTTGTGCGAACTGTTCAGGCGTAGCGTTCAATTTGAGTTTTGCAGAAAGGGTTGTCTTCATAGAACAAGTCTACCAAATCCTTACACGTTTTTCAAGTGCGGTATGTCGTGTGAACAAATTGTGATAAGAGGTACTCTGGACAGAGAAGCAAAAACGCGCTATTCCTCCTCATGTCTGGAAGTCAGGGGACTCCTAGCGCGACGTGTTGAAGGCGATACCAATACCGATAGCTCTCTTGGAAGCCTAGTTTCACATACATCTGCTGAGCAGCTACATTAGTGGCTACGACTTGTAGATAGGCATACTGAGCACTATGTTGCTTTCCCCAGTCAAGCATACTCGTAACCAATTGCATACCATACCCTTTCCTACGTTGCTTTGGGTCTGTCACGATGTCAAAAAGTCCAAATGCTTCGCGTTCTAGCACACCCAAACCACAGGCAACGCAAGCACCTTGTTGGTAGAGCGCGGCTGCGAGAATTGGAGACGAAATTCTTTCCAGAAGCTCTCGATGCACATGCTGTAACTCACGGTAGCGAGTGCTCCATTGACCATAGATCGAGAGCCAATCCGCCAAGGAAACAACTCTCAGGTGCGGGTTCACTTCTGCTAATGTAGAGGATAGTCTGAGTGACCACACCAACGTAAGATCAAGAGCAGAGTAGCCACGTTGGGCTAGCAGTTGATCCAAGTGCTGGCTTTCTCCTGAAAAGGAAAGGAGACGAAAGACTGTCGGAAGCTGGTTCTCCTTGTAAAGGTGTTCGCACCAAGCAATTTTTTCTTCGTATGGCTGCAATGATGGATAGAGAGGTGTTACAGAGTTTGCTCGTTTGGTATATCCTTGAGCAAAACGGACGAGCCAGCCATCAAAAAGGAGTTGTTGAAGCGCAGGCCAGCTATTGAGTCCCACTTCCTCAATTCGTCTCTCAAACATAGACATCCTCTTTAGAATTTGTTTTCATAAGCCGTATCCACACATGACTTCCTTTCATTTGACTATTCTCCCATTTTATCATCCTTTGGATGCTCATTGAATGAGAAGGTTGCCCAAGTTTCGGCGTATGATATAGTAGGAATGTGCTCAGGTAGGATAAGAAAAATGTCTGTACATACTATGATATAGGGAAAATAAACGACCTATTTATGAAACAAGCAGCTCAACCATACATTTCTATTAGCGTTGAAGCCCAAAAAGCGTTGTTCGTAGATGTTTATCACCGTAGCACTATTGAAGCATGCGGCGTTTTACTCGGTACAATAGACGAGCAAGGCAACTGGCACGTTGAACAGGCATATCCATTGCGCAACATCTTTGCGTCGCCCGTGTATTTCGAGTTTGCACCAGAAGATTTATTGACCGTTGAGATGGAGCATCCTGACCAAATTGTGGGTGTGTATCATAGTCATCCAACAGGCTTTGCTCGTGCGAGTAGCACCGACCGCGAAAATATGAAACGCGTGAATAAAGAGCAGGGCATTCCGTGGGTGTGGTGTATTATCCGTGGGCCGTTTACCGACTCGGAAGCACAAGGACACAAGGGACGCGTTATGCCACCTGTGATAGTCGCATATCATCATTATGAGCATGAGGGTCTGCAAAAAATTCCGATTGTGACCGAGGAAACACAAAGATTATAGGATAATGAGCT
>CAXUIS010000169.1:0-11486 GCA_964250915.1 uncultured Ktedonobacteraceae bacterium
GTACTTGTCATTCCTGGCATTATCGTTTTTACGGCATATTACTTTTTCCTAATACGACTACGTATTCCGGCTACAGAGCGTCCACGTATACCGTGGTTCTGGTGGTGCGTTGCAATTGTACTCGCGCCAGCCGCGTTTCTTGCCGCTGATCCAGCAATCTGGCCTCATCCTATCAGCTTACTCATTCACAGCTTTCGCTTTGAATGGGACCATTCATATAATGGGCATCTCACGTTTCTTGCCGGAAAAGATTATCTACATGTACCACATTGGGCTATTCTTTACATCTTAATCTCAAAGATGAGCGCATTTGTTACAGTGCCAGCCGCACTTTTCGCAATTATTGGTTTGATGCAACTCATACGTTTTCATGCTGGAAAGATATCAGTGCAAGAGGTGACAAACATTTCCTTCTTGTGGGTATGGCTTGTGTCTATGCTTGGCATGTTTAGCTTGCTAAATATTGTTGTTGGCACGCACTATCACCTACCTATGGCACCTCCAGTCGCGCTAGCAGGAGCAGTCGGAGTTGCAAGCATCTTACGTTATCGACGCAGTTCTCTCGCCGCCCTTTTTACTAAACAAACGGATATCAATGCACAAGCTGTTTCATCAAATACATCTGTTTCACATCCTTCAAGCCTACTTCGGTTCTATCCATTGATCGCCGTAGCACTACTTGGGCTTGCGCTCTTTGTTCCTCACCTTATTGGACTGACAACAACATATGCGGCAGAAGGCTATACGAGTGAGTTCTTTCCCAATGAGAACTCTGTACTACAGGTCGCGTATCCTGGCTATCGTGAGGGCGTACAGTGGATAGCGACACAAACACAGAGTCAAGAATATGTAGGGTTAGCAGCAGTTCCAGGCACCCTCAGTAACGGAAGCGATGGCGTCTCGTGGTATAATTTTAATAGTGATCTACCAAAAAGATTGAAGTTGAGCGAGACACATACTGGCGATAACTACCAGCAATATGATTATATCGTATGGCCTATGCATTTGGTGCAACGTGGTTTTGCTCTTCCCAAATCATGGCGTATTGTACATACTGTATTTGGTGGTACCACTGTCTATTGTTATGTCCTTGCACGTCCTACAACTAAGTAAACATCACGAGATGTCTAATTCATCAGACACTTCAAACTACTGCACAGCTAAAAAGGCATTATGAAACGCGCACCTGTTCGTGACATTCTTGCATTGTTTATTGTAACGCGACTCATTCTCATGCTGGTCACGTACTTAGGCTATATCTTACTTACAGCATCGAAATACTCAAGTACACCGGTTAGTACCGCGACATTTTTTAGCCTGTGGAATCATTGGGATGCAACGCGCTATCTTGTTATCGCTCAGCATGGCTACCAAACAATTTACGACTTGGCCTTTTTCCCGTTGTTTCCTTTGCTAATTGCCCTTTTTTCATATCCATTAGGAAACGGAAGCTATCTTCTTATTGGTACGCTTCTCAGCAATGGAGCTTTACTTGCAGCATTGTTTATCCTGTATCCACTTGCTGTTGAGTCTTTTTCTGAACAGGTAGGAAGACGTACACTCCTCTACATTTGCATCTTTCCTACTGCTCTCTTCTTCTTTGCGGCATATAACGAGTCGCTTTTCTTATTGCTCACTGCCGGAACATTTTTGGCACTTCGTCGTCAGAAGTGGTGGCTGGCTGGACTGCTTGGCCTATTAGCAGCATTAACACGTTCAAGCGGCATCTTTTTAGTTGTGCCCTATATCTATGAACTATGGTTGGTACGAGAAAACATCCTTTCGAGTATAAAAAATAGCGTGTTTGGGTTAGTGCCATTAATGCTCATTCCACTAGGAACAGCGTCTTACTGTCTATATTGCTGGCATGTTAGTGGCAACCCTCTCGCCTTTGCCGCCGTACAAATTCACTGGGCGCGACAACTTGCTTGGCCCTGGCAAGGTATCTGGCAAGCACTATTTGAACTCTTCTGGAATCAACCATTTGGCTCTTTTTTTGAAGTTCATACACTGCTTGATCTTAGTGCAACACTGGGTTTTCTTGTCTTGACCATTATAGGATGGCGTATACTTCGTAAAAGCTATACACTTTGGGCGATTTTGCTGCTTTTCTTCACTAGTCTCTCTCCAACATTGGGGCAACACGATGCGCTGATTTCTAATCAACGTTTTGTTCTTGAACTCTTCCCGTGCTTTATTACGCTTGCAGCATTAGGAGTAAAGCATCCTCGCCTTCATCAAGCAATACTGGTTGCTTTTCCAACCCTACTTGCAACACTGAGCCTTATCTTTGTTATGAACTTGTGGATGGTATAAATGTATATGAAAAAACTTTCTTTTCTCCCTATATTTATGCTATGCATGGGTGCCTTTATACTATGTATTCTCATAACTGTGGCTCCGCTCAATCGTCTCGCAGGCACAACACAGCTCTCGTCTCTTCCTTCCAGTATCTTCCTCACTGTTATGGGTACAAAACTACCAACCGATCTCCACCTTGCAATAGACGTTCACGCGTCGCAGATAAACACTGATTCAATTGAATTTCTTACGGTAATGATTTTTGTCTATCTTTTTTATTTCCTTAGTGCTTACATCGTACACAAGTATAGTAGGACACAAGAGATTTTAGAGTCTGTTAATAATCATACTCAGCCTCATTCTATACAGGTTCTTTTGAGATATATTTGGATAGGAGCAATACTTGTTGGCATAATTTATGTTCTCACACCTTCTACACTTTCGCACGATGCGGGAGTTTATGCTGGTTATGGACGTATCATTGTCACATACCACGCCAATCCTTACTATACACCACTCTCGGCATTTCCTCATGATCCACTTCTGCAACTGGATGATTGGCGAGATGCAGTCGCTGCTTATGGTCCACTTTGGCTTATTGTTTGTGCGCTCTCCACCTTTGTAGCGGGAAGTTCCATACTCCATTACATTTTTTTCTATCGCATTCTTGGCCTGATCGCGCATCTGCTCAATGTATGGCTTGTAACGTCTATCTTACGCAAGTCAAAACGCTCACCACGTACTGTAGTATTAGGAACGTTGCTTTACGCTTGGAATCCACTTGTGTTACTAGAAAGTGGTCTAGGGGGACATAACGACACAGTGATGATGACATGCATTCTATTTGGTATATTGTTATGTATTAGTGCAGAACAATATACATTTCTACGAGCACGTTGGTACCTTCCACCAATTATCGCATTCACCTGTGCAGCACTCATTAAATTCACGGCAGCACCAATTATAGGCTTCTACCTTATCTTGATAGCACGTCGTCTTTTTACTCGGGAGATGCTGCCACAGCAACGTGAACAAGCGTACCGCAGGTTCAGGTGGTTGAGTATGCTACGGATAGTTTTCAGTGCTGGCCTCGTCAGTTACTTTTTAGCAATCACGCTATATATCCCGTTATGGCTCGGACATACGCTACACGATATTGTAGGAAGCCTTGGCTCTCCTCCGTCATCACGCTTAGCGTTTGGCTCAATTCTTCTTGCACTACAAAGAGTTTCAGCGTCTTCAAATGAGGGAAACAGCATTTTAGCCTTTTTTAGTAGGCATAGTACATGGAATGGTATCAATGCCCTTGTAGTTGTAATCTTTTTCTGTCTAGGTGGATTATGGCTCTATCGAACGCCAACAACACTTACAATGGTACAGGCCACACTTGCTTTACTCGGTGCGTTACTAATTGTCACGCCGTGGTTTTTTCCGTGGTATGTTATATGGCTCGTGAGCCTTGCGGCAGTAAGTATTCCAACACATTATGAGCGTATGAAATATGCTCTTGTTGGTAGTACTCTCGCTTTCTCAGCATCAGCGTTTCTCATCTACCTGTTCCGAGGATATCCTCCAATTGGGAATTGGATTGGCCTCACCAGTCTCACAACAATCGGTCCACCCTTAGTCATTCTGCTCTTTTTGTTGCTTCCAGGTAAAAACATTACCCGTACCTCACTACGCTCCACAGAACCTGCAGGGACTACTAATCGGCTTGTGCTATAGATGCGATAACTTGCGATTGCCCCTTTTGCGGAACGTCTTCTGTAGAGATTACATCCTTCTTGCGCTGTACAGTATAGTGATACAATAAGATAATGAGAAACGAGACAAGAAAGGCATTACGTGTGAACACAGCCGGGTTAAAAGTTGGAACAGTAGGTACCTTGATAAAATCGTTTGTTGCCGTGTAGATATATGGGAATATCCATGTTGTGAGGAGTCCAACGCACGTCCAACTTATCAGCCAACGTTTGTTCCATTCACCAATGTATGCGACAAATGGAATAATCCAAAGTAAGTACTGTGGACTAAAAACTTTCCCAGTACAAATTACAACCAGCAAAATAAGCACAAGCGAAACAGCTAAAGAAATTTTGCCGCGATACTGCAACCAGCAGACATAGGCGAATCCTGTAACAAGTAGTAAGGTCATCATAGGCGAAACAATGCCTGAAAGTGGACTAAGCATGTTGAGGGAACCATACGTAGCGGTATAATGCAGTGGAAAGCCGAAGAAGCTTCCTATCCAGAGAATAGATGCAGCCGTTGATTCAGCTTGTATAGGTCGATCCCCAAAGTACCCTAGAGGACCGAGTGTACCTTCAACACTTAACAACAAAGAGACAGCTGTCAGAGCAACACAGACCAGCACAAATACATCAAGCCCCTTCCACCATTTATGCCAACGCGTGTAGCTTGACTTCTGTTGAGCAATGAAGAAGGCTGGCACAAATACTATTGGATAAAACTTAAACATCGTTGCCACTGCCAACAATACATAGGCCCAACGCCATCGTCTTCGTTCTGCTAGCAGCAACGCTCCCAATGTAAAACCTGCTGGAATAACGTCAAAGCGAGCAACGGCAGTTGCCCAACATCCAATAACAAGATAGAGAGCAAAAGCAACCGCTGCTCTTTGCGATTTCCATATTCTAAGCATAGCATATACTACGACAGCAAGGGATGCCATTGCTATAGCAAAGGCGACTTGATACCAGTAAGCAGGTGCAACAAGTCCGAAGCTAAAAGGAATAATTGTTAATAATGGATACTCATGTGGAAGCGCGTGTAGTGGTTGTGTCGGCGACTGCGCCGCGACAAAAGAAATAAGCCATGATGGAACGTTATATGTTCTCATAATGTGAAGCAGAGTATCGTTCGTGATAAAGTTCGTACCAGGAAGCGGTTGCGTAATAAAGCGACACTGTATCTCTGGCACAGGCAACGTCTTGAGTGCCGACACACCATGCCAGAACGCCGTTGCATAGCACTCATACTTTCCTGGGTCCGTATACCAGGTAAAGATTTGCCATGAGGCACCGTAGTATAAGAGGAAACTCATCGCCAGAACAATCAATAGGTCCCCAAAGACGCGCTTCTTCAATATGTTCACCATGATGTATCACAAATATATACTGTAGCATGTTGTACTACAGAGTATCTTTTCTTCGTCAACGGACTCAAAAGAAAACAAGCCTCCTTATCGAGACATTCCTTCATACGAGCAATACACATAAATGGTCACAACACGGCTTCAAATACCAAAAGTACACTTTGCATACTTACCCCTTTATACTATTTCTTTTCAGCGTACATCTTTGACTATGCCACGATTCCGCTACGTCATTCGTATACGTTGTAACTACCCAATTTATTGTTAAAATTGTACAGAAAGATATAGTTCTATGTTCGGCTTTACATCATCTTCTCTTATGCACCTTTTAGAAAGTTATGGATACATAGCGGTGCTCATTTTTGTAGCTATTGAAAGTACTGGTATCCCTTTTCCAGGTGAAACAATGCTGATTATTGCAGCCATTTACGCAGGTACTACACATCATCTTTCTATCCCATTTGTTATTGCTTCTGCTGCACTAGGAGCTATCTTAGGAGACAATCTAGGCTTTTGGGTAGGACGTGAGGGCGGCTACCGCCTTTTACGCCACTATGGTCGTTATATACATCTCGACGAGCGTAAGCTTAAACTAGGACAGTACCTTTTTCAGAAGCATGGGAATAAAGTTGTCTTCTTTGGACGTTTTGTCGCTGTTTTGCGAGCATGGGCTGCTTTTTTAGCTGGGACAAACCGTATGCGCTGGCCCAGTTTTCTGCTTTATAACGCACTAGGCGGCATTATATGGGCAACAATCTTTGGTTTAGGAGGATATTTCTTAGGTAGTAGGGTTAATCAATTAACGGGACCAGTAGGCATTGTAGCAATCGTACTGGCTGCAATCATTCTTATCGCGTTTTTCATCTTCCTCCGTCGTAACGAAGAGCGTTTAGAAGACGAGGCAGAACGCGCGTTACCAGGATCACTTGACGCTCGGCGGGAAAATGAAAAAGACAAACATTAAGTGAAACAATGAAAGAGTTCTATACAGAAAATATGCTACAATAACGTGTGAGGACGCGCAAAGGAAAGGAAGAATCCATATGCCACTACAAACGCCACAAAGACCTGATCCACTGCCACAAACAGAGCCGGACGTGGCACAACCGTTGCCAATACCGCCGGAAACAGAGCCAACTCCAGAGCCTCTGCCTGAGTCCCCTCCACCGCTTACACCAGAGGAAGTTCCTGAGCCAACACCCGATGTTCTTCCGCAGATGGAACCAGATGTTATGCAACCGCTGCCCGATACAACATCTACGCCAACACCTCTACAGCCACCAGAGTAGATAGCGATAAGAATTATTGCTCATTTTGTCTATAAGTGGATTGCGTCTGCTTTGACCATACGCTCCAATAACGTATCTCAAAAACTTGGAAGATGAGCGTAGATACAAGGCTGTCCCGTACCTAAATTATCCTCATATGATGCCTCATCAAGAAATGTAAAATAATTCCACCAGATACAGGTCGTAACACAAAATGCGAGTATTGCCGCAGCAAACGATAGAGGCAATACTTTAGCCGCCGCCACGCCTGTGATAATTACGTAGACAATTTCACCTAACACAATAATTGTGAATGACGCAAATCGTTCAGGAAGAAGCGTTGTATCGAGCGGTGCCGGACGAAGCACACGCTGCATACCAAACCAAGGAGTCACAAGGTCAATCGCTAACCCGATAGCCCACAAGATGTAACAGAAGGGTGAAGGTACCAAAATAGAAATAGCCCAGAGTCCTGCGCCAATGCTAAAGCCTCTCAAGTAGAGGTCAGCAATGGATCGTGCCTCAGTTATTTCGCCACTAGCCTATACTGGTGACAGGTGCTACCATACGGCAAGTATAGCATAGCGGTATTTTCTTATCAAAAAAACGCATTTTGCACGAGTATAAAAAGTATGTAACGCTTGACTTTTCTTGTTATCTTTACTATACTTTCATTAGATACTATACAGTATAGTACGGTCACACTACACTATCTATAAAGGATAACAGAAATATATGACAGGAGTTCGTCTCGATAAAAGTAAAGGGAGCGGAAAAGAGCGTCTTATACAAGCGGCACGCTTCCTTGCGCAACAAGCAACTTTTGACGAGATTACCATTGACGAGATTGTCAAAGCAGCCGATCTCTCACGTCCTGCCTTTTATTATCATTTTTCGGGAGGCAAAGAAGAACTGCGGAGTGAGTTGGTGCGTTCTGGCTATCTAGGAGACGAACCAATACCAGATGTACGTCAAGGGATAGTTGAGGCAGCTTTACGCGTTTTTGGACGTTCGGGCGTCTCTTCAGCAACATTAGAAGATATCGCAAATGAGGCTGGCATCTCGCGTGGTGCACTATGTTGGCATTACCGTAGCAAAGATGATTTACTTACCGCAATCGTTCAGCATCACGAAAGCTATCAAGCATTGCTTCAAGCCCTTGAAAAGCTTGAACAAGACTTGCAAAATGGTGTGGAACTCGATGATGAAACCTTTTTGCGTCGTATTGCTGAGGGCTTTTATGACTCGCTTACCGTGCAAAGTGATCTTGCACGCCTACCTATTCTTTTGCTGTATACACATCCCGAAGTGGCGCACATTCTTGCAGACAAGATTGTCAAAGGACGTAAGCCTATCACAGAATATGTGAGAAGACGGCAAGAAGCAGGAGCCTTTAGTAAAGACATTGATGCGGCATTCTTTGTGCAAATCATCGCCATGTCTTTTTATATGCGGGCCGCCGGACGTGGACTTAATGATCTTTTGCCGTTTGCCCATCTCTCACGAGATGAGGCAGTTCAGCAACTTGTCTCGCTCTTGCTCTACGGGATTGTGCTACGTGACCCTACAACACCATGTATACAACCACTCAAGGAAGAGAGATAACGCAGAAGAGTATGCGCTAATATTAAGAATAGAGTTCTGTACTCTTATCTCTCTGTTTTCATCTTTTAACACTAAAGGAGTCTCCCATGCAGGGTAATGCACAAGCCACGAGGCGTGAGGGCGGGCTGGCATACAAATGGGTGGTTGCAAGCGTCGTAGTATTTGGGGTGTTTATGAGCATCCTCGATCAGACAATTGTGAACATCGCTATTCCACGCCTACAAACCGCCTTTGGCGCAGACATCCACAGCGTTCAGTGGGTGCTTACTGCCTATATTCTTACACAAGGAGTGATAACTCCAACAGCAGGATACTTCGCGGACACACTGGGGACGAAACGATTTTATATTATTTCGCTTGCAGCCTTTACCATTGGCTCCGTCCTCTGCGGTCTAGCGTGGAGCCTGCCCGCACTCATCTTTTTCCGCGTTTTACAAGGAGCAGGTGGAGCAGCATTGTTTCCTCTATCCATTACCATGCTTTTCCGCGAGTTTCCACCGCAGGAGCGCGGTATTGCGTCTGGCGTCTTTGGAGTACCCGCACTGCTAGCACCAGCCATTGGTCCAACACTTGGCGGCTACCTTGTCACCTATGCAGGTTGGCAGGCCATTTTCTTTATCAACTTGCCTATCGGCATTCTCGCCATCGTTCTTGTCACTCTATTCATTCGTGAGACAACGGCACAGGTCAACCAACGCTTTGACTTCCTTGGCTTTTTCTTTGTTGCGCTCGGCCTTACGGCTGTTCTCTACGGACTCTCAGACGCGAGCACCGATGGTTGGGGATCAGGACAAGTAATTGGGTCAATTATTGTCGGTTTGATAGCACTCGTCATTTTTGTCTTCGTCGAGCTTGCTATTGTACGACGAGAAGGCCGACCACTACTTGATCTACGCTTGTTTACTAACCGACCGTTTACACTTAGTATTATTGCAAGCTTGTTCGTCATCTTTAGCTTGTTTGGTGGCGTGTTTCTTTTTCCACTCTACTTACAAAGTCTCCGTGGTCAGAGCGCGTTTCAAGCTGGTGTCATTTTGCTTCCGCAAGCATTAGCAGCAATGGTAGCTACCATTGTAGGAGGCCGTCTTGTTGACCGTATTGGTGTAAGAGGAGTCATGGTTCCTGGCTTACTCATTCTTGCCTACGCGACATGGCAACTTTCCTTTCTTTCGCTCTACTCGTCCTATGGATGGATACAACTCATACTCATCATTCGTGGTCTTGCCCTTGGCTTCTGCGTACAACCACTTACCGTTGCAGGACTTTCTGAGATAAATCCACGTCAGTTAGCACAAGCGTCATCGCTGAATACAGTGGCGCGTGCCGTCGCTAGCTCGCTAGGTATTGCTATACTAGCAACACTTGTTCAAACACAGACTCAGATACACTACGGGCACCTTGCAGAACAGGTCACTCCATCTTCACGGCTTGGACAATTGTTTCCACAACTACAAGCACTTTTTGTCTCAAAAGGTGGAGACCTCCTTTCCGCAAAAACGGCTGCACTTCAGACAATCAGTGGTCTGGTACAAGAACAATCATACATACTCGCCATTCAGGATGCCTTTACATTCAGTTTGGGCGTGACATTCCTTGCGATTATCGCGGTCTTGTTTGTAAGTAAGTCGCGGCGTCGAGTTGCGCCAGTCTCAGAAACAGGACAAGGCACACCTGGGGAGGAAACCGAAGAGGAAACTTCGCATCCTACTTTTGCCTTCGTAGAATAACTACCGTTGGACACGGGACAGGTACTCTGTCCCGTTATTACTTACGATTATAATGTACACATGTATAATACGTATGTTTAGGAGCAATTTTAATGCGTCGTATGATTTTTATTCCAGTTCTCGTAGTTCTCGCTCTTCTTGCTATTGCTGGTGGTGTAAGCTATTACTTCTACAATAACTATACTTATTACCAGACTGATGATGCTCAGGTGACAGGCAGTATTGTTTCTGTAAGTACACCGATGAGCGGACAACTCTCTGCCTATACCGCGAAAGTTGGACAAACAGTTACGGCAGGGCAAGTTATTGGCACAATTACGTCGCCAACGTCTACAAACGCAACAGGGACAACTTCAACGCCTAAGACGATGGATATTACCAGCCCAATTAATGGTACAATTGTACAAGCAACGGCAGTGCAGGGGCAAAGCGTGAATCCGGGTCTCACGGTTGCACAGGTAACAAACCTTAGCAATCTTACCATTACGGCCTATGTCGATGAGAATACCATCAACAATGTGTCGCAGGGACAGAAAGTCGATGTCAAGATCGACGCGTATAGTGATACAACCTACACAGGTCACGTTCAGCAGATCGTTCAAGCTACGGCTGGTTCGTTCTCGCTCTTGCCAACTCAGGACAACGCTAGTGGCAACTTTACAAAAGTTGGGCAACGTGTTCCTGTTATCATTTCCCTAGACGGAAGCGGTGGTAAGGATATTATTCCAGGCATGAGTGCAACAGCAGTCATCCATATCCACTAGCAGTATGTCGGTGGTTAGGAAGCACCTATCCACAGCTCTAATGAAAGGAGTATTGCATGAATACACTCATTATCGGTGGTTTATTCGCGGTTGCGCTACTTGCTATTGTTGGACTTGTCTTCTTGCTTAGAAGTGAACCACAGACCCCAAAAAAGGCACCAGTCACAAAAGTAGACAATGAGACATTGAGAGTTAGCGAAACTGCACAAATTGCAACTGGGGGTCTACCAACGCAGCCCAGTCTTCCGTCTCCAAAAGAGGAAACTGTTGTACAGCAGACGGTTCCGGCCCAGCAAAGAGTGCAACGCTTTCCCGTAGCAAACGGGCAGTTTCACAAGTTGTCTGTAGAACTACACGCACTACAGGTACAAGCTCAAGAGATCGAGCACAGCTTGAGCACTCTTACAGAGATGATTGAGCACGTCGAACAGGACCAAAGTCATTATGTCAACGTCGATGAGGTAACATCTCATCCAACAGAGCCGGTTTCAGCAAACTAACTAGCAACTAAATATAGTATGCATAAAGAGAGAAGAGAAAAATACCACATGTAGTATTTTTCTCTTCTCTCTTTATGCATAACTTTCAAGAGATACTTTGTACCTTTTCATTTGGTTTATTAGCTTTAGGCGTAGTCCTCTTAACCATTCGGGATATGTTGAACTATCAGGAATATCTACAGCACGAAGAATCTTAGTATAGCTAA
>CAXUIS010000170.1:0-10530 GCA_964250915.1 uncultured Ktedonobacteraceae bacterium
TTCCTCCACCCTCCCCCGCCCCCCGCCCCCCACCTTAGTTTTGTCTTTTTTTTGCGGCTGCCCCTACCGCTTCTTAGTTTTTTAGCGGATGCATCAATAATCTGTCCCTACAGAATATCCTATTGATTCGTTATTCTTGGATGCTATAGCTAGGGTCATCCTGGTTCGCTAGCCAGATGAGGGTTTGACCATCGGACTCTTTTTGCCTATTCTTGATTTCAGCGTTCCAGTCTTCGTCTGGTACATTATTGATCGCATCGGTCAAATTGCATTGCATTGTTCTTTGCAGGCTTTCGATCACAGCCTGTCCATCGCCCTGATCGAGACGCTCGTTTACATAGTCTCTGAGTCGCATAGATATTCTCCTTGTCTTCGCGTTACAAAACAATGTTCTACAATATGCACGTTTTTATAAGGGTTTGCGACTCTGAAAATAGACGTTGAGCATTCAAGAAGAATAAAGCCGGAAAATCCCTTCATTGGAAACGCCAATATTTCTATCTGCATTGAAACACTTTTGGGTCACAAGACGTGAAAAGGGGGAATGACATGGTATACATATTTAGTGAAGAGAAAGGAATGACCAGAAATGGCATTTACAGATAAGGTTGCACTCATCACGGGTGCGGGGTCCGGTATTGGTAAGGCTACGGCTGTACTATTGGCACAACAAGGAGTCAAGGTGGCGGTCGTCAGCCATACAGCAGACGAGGTGAAGGAAACCGTTGTCGAGATTTTAAAAGGTGGACAAGAGGCGTTGTCAGTCGTCGCTGATGTCGGGCAGGAAGAGCAAGTACAGCGTGGTGTACAGGAAGTCATTAATAAGTGGGGACGCCTGGATATCGTGCTTGCCAACGCAGGTATCAATGGTGTGTGGACACCGATTGACGAACTGTCGCTGCAAGACTGGTCAAATACGATCAACACAAATCTGACAGGGACATTTCTGACAATCAAGTATGCGGCTCCCTACCTCAAAAAGCAGGGCGGTGCAATTACCGTTATAGCGTCGGTCAATGGAACACGCGTATTCAGTAATACGGGTGCTACCGCTTATTCAGCGAGTAAAGCGGGTCAGGTTGCTATTACTAAAATGCTTGCCGTAGAACTCGCACCACAAAATATTCGCGTGAACGTTGTTTGTCCTGGTCAAACCGACACTGAGATCAGCGACAATACACAGTCAAAGAATGTTGAGAAGGTCAAGTTTCCAGTCGAGTATCCAAAGGGTAAGATTCCCCTGGGCGATGGCAAGCCTGCAACCTCCGAACAAGTTGCACAAACAGTCCTGTTTCTATCCTCGGATGCAGCCACTCACATCACAGGCACTGAAATCTGGATCGATGGAGCTTCTTCGCTCGTAACAGGCTAATTCTTACGTCAACAAAAAGAGTACATGGTACTGTATTGCAGTGCCATGTACTCTTTTTGTTGACAGACAATAATGTAGCAAAATAATGTCTAGCTTGTGTCACACAAATTTGGCGTGTACAATGGAGAGTAGCGACCCCTAAAGATTTTGTGTAGTTAGTACTAGTGAGCAAGTACGTGGAGGAACAAAATGGCGACCTACATTAGCCTGGTGAACCTCACGGAGCAAGGCATACGAGAGGCTAAGAACGCACCAGAACGCTTGCAAACGTTTGACGCAGCACTGAAAGAGGCAGGAGGGAAACTGATCGGTTTCTATCTTGTCATGGGTCAATTTGATTATATTGTGATTACGGAGGCACCCGACGATCAAACGGCGGCTCGGCTCATCCTGGGCACGATTGCCCAGGGGAGTATGCGCACACAAACACTACGAGCCTTCCCGCGTGAAGAATTTGAGTCTATTGCGACGGGGTTACAGTAGGCATATGAGCCGATTGAAAAATAATTTGGGAAGAGATGTGTTAACGACCATTGACAACCAAACCGGTAATTTCTCTCGGTAGGGGCAGCAATTCATTGCGCCCGAAGATGAGCGGGGAGGGGTTCGCGTTACCACAAGATACGTTTTGGAGACATTGCCTCATAGCCCCATCTTCGGGCGCAATGAATTGCTGCCCCTACCGACCGACGGCGTTACCACATTCGTTTATCAACATTCATTTACACAACGCGTTCCGCCATTGCTACAATATGCTCCGCCAATCTGTGCATCGCATCGCGTAGTTCGGGCGGATTACGAATAACAAAGGGGCAACTTAGTCCAGCTAATACGTAGGCTATCCAGTCAAGATTGGAGACGTAGGTACGAAATGCTACACCCTGTGCCTCCGACTCAAGAATGGCTACCGAAGGCGAAACCATTTCCCGTGCCTCCGCCAACGTTGTTTCGAGAAGCACATCGACTAGCCATGTTGCGGGCACCATTGGTAGTGAACGTGTGATGAAGTCGAGGCAATCAAAATCAAGCGGTGGTACAAAGGTCTCCTCATGCATCGTTACTGAGATAATGCGGTCAAGACGAAACGAACGTAAGTCTTGCCTCAGGTGACAATAGCCTACCGTATACCAGAAGCCAGAACGACATACCAACCCATAGGAGTCCAGTCCCCGTTCCGTCGCTTCGCCGTTCCACGCTTGATAGCGTAGCAGGACGCGCCTCTTTTGCAATGATGCCATACATAGTGTTGTTACAATATCGCTCGAAGGTGCATTCTGTGCGGGATTAAAGTCAAAGACGAGCGTATCTTGCACAGCACGTACATGTTCTTGTAAGGCAAGTGGCAAGACACGTTCGATTTTGGCAAGTACACTTTCAACGGCGGGAGCAGCAACGGCTAAGCCCAGTTTCCGTGCCACGATAAGTCCAATAGTCAACGCGAACGCTTCATCATCACGAAACATAAGCGGTGGCAACTTAAAGCCCGGACGCAAATGATACGCTCCATAACGGCCCCGTTTTGACTCGACAGGAATACCCATATCTTGCAGCATCATCACATAGCGTCGCACGGTACGCGAGTCTACCTCTAGGCGTTGCGCAAGTTCGATACCGCTCATTTGTTGTCGTGACTGCAACAATTCCAGCACAGTCAGCACACGTGTCGTTGGAAAATACATATACGTATTGTACACGATATTTTTGCATGCATATAGGGACCGATTTATCGCGTCCTTTTTGGCGATTGAAAAAGCCAAGAGGACGTGATAAATCGATCCCTATAAACCTATTGAACAGGAGTAGGAGTAATTTTAGGTGTAGCTTTCACAGCCTTACCACCCAATAACTTGTCTAGCAGAGTTGGATTATTCGCGTATCTCTTCGCTAGTTTGTCAAGCTGATTCTGCGTGATCGTGCCATCATCAACAGCAGGTTTGAGGCTTGTCTCTACTGCGTTCGATACAATTGTCTGTAGCTGTGCCTTTGAAACGTTTTGCGTGGTTGCCACATTGCTCAAGGTCTTGCCAGCCCGTAGCTGAGCCGTGAGTTGAACATTTGACAACTTCAATCCCTGTGCGATCTGTGTCTTCACATCAGGTGTATACTGCTTCAACACTTTTCCAAGGCCAGTACCACTCGGCGTCGTTGGTGTTGTTGTCACGGCGGGCGAAGTCGGCGTAGGAGTTGTCTGGCTTGTATGTGCGGATGTAACTACGGGCCAGAATATGAAAGCAGCTATACCGATGAGAATCAAAAGAAGCGCGGTTGCACAACCTATGAGTATGAGAAGTGTACGTCGTATCATGATATGTATAATCTCCTATGATGTTTATCTGGTTATAGATTTTTTATAATGTCTTTATAAGCTACTTATAGCATAGTATGCATGCGTCAAGAAACTTTGCATGAGGAGTCAAGTTTTACTCAAGAAATTCCTTGACAAAAAATGGTCCGTATCTCAAAAGATACGGACCATTTTTTGTGTGCGGAGGAAAGAAGTCTTAGAAACCGAAGCCAGTCTGGGTACCATTGAAAGCACCACCAGCCTGTTGTCCCTTATGTCCATTGATGATCTGGTCAAGGAACGCAGGATTGCTACTAAGTTGCTTTGTCACCATATCGGCTTGTGACTGTGTCACATCACCAGCACTTACAGCCGCCTTTAGTTCGCTTTGAATAGCATTGTTCAGCAGGGTCTTGAGTTGTGTATCAGAAACGTTATGTGCTGCCGCAACATCATGAAGGCTCTTGCCTGCCTGTAACTGGCTGGTCAAGTTAGCAGAGCTAATACCAAGTCCCTTGGCAACTTGGGCCTCGGCTGCAACAAGATACTGCTGCATCTTCTGCATGTTGACATTACCAGGATTGCCGCCATTGCCCTTGAACTGACAGTTGGTAGCAGTGCCTAGCTGTGTCTTGATCTGATCGGCTTGTGCCTTAGAAATCTTGCCGTCCTTGACCATTTGATCAATTGTATCGCTTGCCGCGCTGCTCTCCGCGCTCTTCAATTTATCAGAAGAGACGCCGAGTTTCTTGGCAAAGTCTGCCTGGAATTGTGTACAGTAATCATTTGGAGTGCTACTAGTACTGCTTGCGCTGACCGTGTTAGCAGATGCCGTTGAGGTCGTGCTACTCGCATTCGCAACAGGTGTCCGTGCGCTACCATAGACAGCACCCACCAAAATGCCCAGGAGGAGCAAGAGGCTAGAGCCGCCGATAATCAAAAACCGTTTCATGTGTATCTCCCCAGTAATGGACGTACTGCACCATCGTTGGTGCCGTTTTCTTTTTCTCTTATCCGTTATTCTTAACTCTATGTTAGCATAAAAATGCTGACACCTCTATCATACTCCAAAACAGAGCGGAATGTGTGAGGAAAGCTTAAAGTTTTCGTGAAGTCTTCGACATTGGAGTTTTTACGCATGAAAAAGGTCGGTACATTCGGGGGGAATGTACAGACCTTTTTCTGGAAGAACGGAAAGAGAAAAGAGAGAGTAAGGTATCTAAGTCTTCGTCACGTATCTCACATTCATACTATACCGCTTAAATATCAACAAATTGTTTGGTAACACTCAAGATTCTGTCAAGGTTATCTTCATGACCAAAAATTTGTGTATTTCCATCACAGAGTTATGCTACTATAGACGTATCGTAGATGTAGGGACTCATGATGCAGTTTGAAAATTCAGCTGAAAATGTGACGGACGCCCACAAGAAGCAACATCGGTCCCTACATGAACATAATGTGTGCAGGAGAAAGAGCTATGGCGCAGAAGATTTTGTTGATCGAGGATGAAGACGGCATTATTCACCTGATAAATCTCTATCTGAAAAATGAGGGATTTACTGTGGTGATCGCAAAAGATGGAGCGGATGGTCTGGCCTTGCACGCTCGTGAGCAGCCTGATCTGGTTATTCTCGACATCATGCTACCCGCCATTGACGGTTTTGAGGTCTGCAAACGCATTCGTGCATGGTCCAAGACACCAATTCTTATGTTGACCGCACGGAGCAGCGAAGAGGACCGCATTACAGGGCTGGACCTTGGAGCAGACGATTATCTTGTGAAGCCATTTAGCCCACGTGAACTCGTGAGTCGAGTGCGTGCCATTCTTCGTAGAAGCGGGTCGTCCGATACTCCTGCACCCACGAATGAACAAGCACCGACAGCGAAGAATGAGGTCTTACGCTTCCCCGGTCTGACAATTGACCTGCCCGCACGACGTGTCGAGGTGAACGGCGTAGAAATTGCACTGACGCCGACAGAGTTTGACCTGCTCGCATTGCTAGCAAGATCGCCTGATCGCGTCTTCACACGTGAAATCCTGATGAACAAGGTCTGGGGCTATGACTATCTTGGGGACGGACATACGATAGATGTGCATATGAGTGCGCTACGCAAGAAAATAGAGCTTGAGCCAGGACAACGGTATATTAAGACTGTCTGGCGCGTAGGCTATCGCTTTGAAATCAAAACACCTATAGCGCGTCCAATGAGCATGCCATCATCATAAGGGGAAAACTATGCGTATGCGTTGGTGGCAAAGTATTCGCTGGCGATTAGCACTAGGCTCAATGCTGATTGTGTTGCTGGCAACAACAATTCTTGCTGCATCGGCTATTTTTGCCATTGCTTACTACTACAATACAGAGCAGACGCAACATGTACAGAATCTTGCCTATGATGACGCTCAGCGCATTGGTGAACAGTACGCGAGTGTAAAAGTTACGCCAACAGCAATAACTCTACATCCCACCAAACTTAATCTCGCATCGATAAATGCAATCAAAATGAACCATCAATCTCTTATTAATAATACGTTGTTACAAAGTCAGGGTGCAGACTACGAATTTTTAGTGATAAATATACACGGGCGACCAGCATATCCTCTTTTGAGATATATCAGTAACGTTACCATCTTACGAGATGTTCTTTATGCAAACGCTCGTGCTTGTAACATTCCAGCTAGCGATGTTCAAACGATATGTAAAGCAATCTCGCGAGCAACAACTAACCAACCTACAACGAATCAGATCGGGAACAATTTCTTCTTGCCTCGCACATTTACCGTCGAACCAATTACCACTGATGGAACACGGAATGCACCTGTTGTTGGCGTGTTGCTTATGCTGACGCCAGCGAACACAATATCGACACCTTTTGTATCATCGGTCGCACAATCGGTTCTCCTCGTCGCTTTAGCCGTTGCGCTTATAGCGGCTGTGCTCGCCGTTATCTTCTCGCGCACAATTACACGTCCCTTAGCAAAACTCACGAACGCATCGCGTATCATGGCCTCTGGTGACTACAATGCACAGGTAACAATTCATTCGCACGGCGAGATTGGCGAATTGGCACATAGCTTTAACGAGATGGCAGCCCAGCTGAGCCGCGATGTGGATGAATTGCGCCAACAGGAATTATGGCGACGCGAACTGATTATGAGCATCACGCATGACCTTGCGACGCCATTAACGGCTATCGCTGGCTTAGGGGAGTCGCTGGTTGATGGTGTGACACAGACCCGTGACGAGTATGAGGCTACAGGCCAGATTATCGTGCGAGAAACATTACGCCTACGTCGGCTGGTGCAAGACCTGCATGTCATGGCGAAGGTTGAGGCGGGCGCGCTCCAACCACAACGCAAAGAATTACGCCTTGCGGCTCTAGTCGATCAAACCTTGGCAGTCCTGGCACCAGAATTTGAGCGTGCCGAGGTAGAACCACGCAATGCTATCCCCTATCAATTGTCTATTCAGGCAGATGCCGACATGTTAACACGTGTCTTCTCAAACCTCTGTGCCAACGCTATACGTCACACTCCCACGGGCGGCAATGTCACAATAGAGGCAAGGCCACAAGGAAACATGTTATTCATCGCTGTCTCCGATACAGGCGAGGGAATTCCATCAGAAGCACTCTCACTCATTTTTGAACGCTTCTACCGCGCTGATAGTGCGCGACAATCTACAACGGGCGGTAGTGGTCTCGGTCTCGCCATCGTACGTGCCATCGTAGAAGCGCATGGCGGCACAGTCCATGCCGAAAACAATCCCCACGGCGGTGCTCGCATTGTCTTCACATTGCCCTACGTAGAAATCGACGGTAGGAGCAGCAATTCATTGCGCCCAAAGATGGGAGTTGAGAAGGACACGTCGATAGAGGAAACTGTCACCGACACATTGCCGCTCCGTACCTCCGTTGTCAGACGCCACGCATTGGTGCCTTTGCCACCTCAGAATTAAATTCCTCTAACGAACACGTCGATTGTAGAGGCTATAATTCATTACGCCCATGCGCATCAGGATAAGAATGGGTGTAATGAATTATAGCCTCTACATCGGTTCTTTCCTCGAAAACCTCCTGTTACAAGGCGAGTCCCCCTCCCCACCCATCTTTGGACGCGATAAATCGGTCCCTACTAGTCTGTCAAAGTACATTTGGTACCGAAACTAGGGCGCCCGCAAGGGGACGCCCCTCCCATATGACATGGCTCCTCATGCGCGTTCGCATATGGGAGGGGCGTCCCCGAAGCCGCATTCGGGGAATGAGAAAGGCAGCGGGCGCCCTTGCCCCAGCCACATCAAGATTGACAGACTACTACAACCTACATGCCCACATTCCGTCATAGTGAGCATAGGCGTATGGGCTATGCACCTCGACGGTATAAATAGGTCATGATATACTGCCACCATTGTCTAAATTATTATGAGGACGTGACGATAGAATGTATTATAGAAAGATGTGGATGGTGGACAGCTTGCTTGCGCTGTACCCGACATTGTAAAAGAGGACTCCATGACTACAAATATATCTTCCATACATGATCGTCAGTCTGTTTCATCTTCGGCCTCCGTTGAAGGCGGGTCACAAGAGCTGGTGGATGTCCTCCAGAAGATTGTCTATAACGCAGGTGCGTTATTGGAGGTACGTAACTGTTCTGTTGCCCTCTTGGACTCGAACGGCTCAACCTTGATAACACTTGCGGCCTTGCAAAAGAATGGGCGTACTCCACGTCACACACGCTTTCGTCTCAATGAAGGTGTCGCGGGCTGGGTCGCGGAAAACTGTGAACCACTGGTCATCAACGATGTAAGGCTTGACCCGCGCTTCAAACGGCTTGGACGCACGCCAATCGGCTCAATTATGTGTGTCCCACTTATCGACGACGATAGATTTATTGGCACTCTGACCGCAACGAGCCAGGAAAGCCAGGCATTCGACACCAAAAAAGCCAAGATGATGATTATCTTCGCGGAGCAGGCGGTCCTGGCAATCACCAATGCTCGCAACGCAGAACTAGCACACCGTCAGGCGAATCAGCTAGAAATGTTGATGGACCTTTCACGTGGCATCACCACGCGTCACGAACCCGATGCGCTCTATCGTACCATTCTGGTCGATGTACAACGTCTGGTACCCTGCGATCTTGCCATCCTTTACCTCTATCAAGAAGGTACTCAGGAACTCCACCCCATTGCCGAGCTTTATGGCGCGGATACCATAGTAGGCGACGAGCAAGAAATATATGCCGCCGAAGTCAAGACAGCTGATCTTGAGCAGGAGAAGATACGCCTCTACGACGAGCAATCGGTCATAGCATGGGCTGCTGTTCATAAGCATCCAATGCTACGAACACCTTCGCATGAAGCTCAGGCAGAACTAGAGGACGAAGAGGATATGGCGGAATTGTCTGCGCCTCTCGTCTCCAAACATGTGCTATACGGCGTATTGTCGCTCAAGCGTGTACAGCCATTTACGAGTGAAGAACTACGCGTGGTGCGAAATCTCGGCAATATGGCAGCGGCAGCTCTGGAAAATGTTGAGTTGTTTCATATGGTGCGTACCGACCAGGAGCAGTTACGAGCAATTCTCTCATCGAGTTCTGACGGCATAGCTCTGCTTGGCGTCAACGCGTGCTTTATCGAGGCCAATGATGCCTTTGGGCGCATCTTTGGTGTTGACGCGGAGCACATTGTCGGCATGGAATGTATGGAACTACTTGGTTGCGAGGAAGAGGGCGGGGACGATGAGCAGATAGAGTGTCGTGAACTGTGTATGATTCATAATGCACTGCAACAGGAAGAGGCGTTGCCCTATACTGAGGTTGATCTTACCATTCAGGGTGTCTCGCGCTCGGTTGGCCTCAGCTTTACCCGTGTCTCCACAAAAAATAAGCCCATTTGTTTGATGATGGCACGCGACGTAACCGCTATCCGTGACGCCACACGCATGAAGGCAAACTTCATCTCTATGATTACGCACGAGTTGCGTTCACCCCTCAATGCCATCAATGGCTATCTTGACCTCGCCCTTACAGGGGTTGCAGGTGAACTCAACGAACAGTTGCGGGAGTTTTTGCAGCGCTCGCGTTCTGGAAGCGAACAGTTGTACGGACTGGTTGAAGACCTGCTCCTGGTCTCACGCGCTGATGCGGGTCAATTGCGTTTGAGCCGTGAGGTGATTAGCCTCAATGACGTTATCACGGACGCCGTTGACGAACTCGAACTGACCGCGACGGACCGAGGCATTCAACTGCATGTCGATATCACTGCCGACTTTCCTCAATTGTATGCCGACCCTGTACGCATGCAACAGGTGCTGCGTAACCTTATCAGTAACGCACTCCGCTTTACCAGTGCAGAAGGAAGCGTCACTATCGCGGCTACACTGGAATACGTGGATGGTGGGAGCGAGGACACCGAGGACCGCGACGTGCGTATTGCGAAACTGAGTATACGTGATACAGGTTGTGGCATCGCGCCGGAGCATCAGCAGCGCATCTTCGAGCGTTTCTATCAGGTACCTCAGAATACTATACGTGTCACCGGACAAGGGCTGGGTCTCGCCATCGTCAAAATGATCGTCGAATTGCATGGCGGTAACGTGAGAGTGGAAAGCGTTGTGGGAGAAGGTAGCACGTTTACGTGCATATTGCCCTGTGTGCTCTCGTGAAGTAGCGATGCCACTGTCAAAAGGTTGTGTAGAATTTCTCTGTAGTAGTCAGCCAGAAATTATTTTAGAGTTTATGGTCACACAAAAACCTTCTAAAATGATTTCTGGCTGACTACTATTTCTTATTTGTGTAACGTAATGTGCAAGTTTTTCCCAAATCACGCCTCATTCTTCATAATGTGGAAATATGTTTGTACCACAC
>CAXUIS010000170.1:10540-11481 GCA_964250915.1 uncultured Ktedonobacteraceae bacterium
CCCACAATCTCTCCCTTCCCTTTTTATTTCTCTAAAAGACTTGACGATCTGCCATTTTGCGTGCTATGCTCATGTCATTCCTACATATTTCCTGTTATAGCAGAGAATAGAGCAGGAATAGCGCGAGCGAACGTACAAGAGAAGAATAGTCAGCCTGTACAGTTAAGAAGGAGACAGCTTGTGGGTATGCTACGAATCATGTCCCGTCGTGGTGACGACCGCATCGTTTGGAATAATAGTAAAGCGGAGACTCATGACGCCGAGGCGATTGCAGCAGTCCGAGAGGCCGAGCGCATCTTCACACAAGAGCGTGCAAAAGGGGCCACCGCCTTCAAAGTAGAACCTGGAAAACCTGTAGAACGTATCGAGCAGTTTGATCAAACCGCAGAGCAGATTGTGATTGTACCACGTGTAGTGGGTGGCTAGGAGGACAAGCGACCATGCCTATGTTGGAAACGCTCAGCTTGTTTCTCGGTATCTGGCTGTTGTTTCTCCTGCTTGCGGTCTACTATCTGTCGCAATCCCCCGATGGCAGCGTGGGACGCTTCCGCGAATCGGTCAATGAGCATCTCTCAGCCGAGAGCCGCGCTAAAGCACTGCTCCGCGAGATGCTATCAGAGAACCAGTATCAGCAATTGATCAAGTATGGCTACCTGGAAGTCGTGAGTCCCACCATTGACAATCGCATCTATCGTATTCCTGGTGCTGGTGGACTGGTGAAGGTGTACGAGCGCGGCTGTGCGATCATGGAGCTATGTTTGCAGCCAGCCGAGCCACTACCCGATGGGGACGTGGTTGTGATGCACAAGCTGATGATAGAAGCCAACGAGCAAGAGTATTTGCAGAAGGCAAATCACTTCGCCCCCGGCATCATCTCATTGCGTTGCCAACATCTTTAAGAAAAAGAGGAAGATGAGAAAAAGCTGCTCTGCGCTATCAAT
>CAXUIS010000171.1:0-4083 GCA_964250915.1 uncultured Ktedonobacteraceae bacterium
TGGGCGCAATGAATTGCTGCCCCTACCGCCATTACTGTACTCGGTTGTCAAATTGCATAATCGGTCTCTAATGCCCTAAGCAATCATTTCACCAACGCTAATGCCTGCTCAGGCTCCGCATATATGGTGCGTTCTCGCTCATAAATAACCATACCAGGGCCGCCGCCTTTCATGTGTTTGACATATTTTTGCAGAGTGTAGTCTACGGCAACACTGGTACTTCCCCTCGCTTGACTATAGTATGCGGCGAGGCTTGCGGCTTGCTCGATAGTGCTCGGTGGAATGTTTCGTCCGGCGGCTTTAACAATGATATGCGAACCGGGAATACCGCGAACGTGTAGCCATAGGTCGTTAGTTGTGGCTTGATGAAATGTTATGTCTTCGTTTTGACGGCTGTTCTTACCAATTAAAATGGTGAAACCATCACGACTTTGCATTGAGATAGGTGCCCCACCACCAGGACCAGAGGGTTTACCCTGCTTGTTGCCACTTTTACCTTTTTTAGCTGCTTTCTGTGCTCGTTTGTCCAGCACAATATTTTTACCGCGTATATAGCCCAACGCCTGCACTTCGGCCTTGACAAGCCCTACCTCTTGTGGCGTCTCGGCAAGCATGAGGTCGGCAAGCAACTGCTCCAAGGTCGCTAGTTCGGCGGCGTTTTGCGCGATCTGGTCAGGAATAAGCGAGAGGGCACGGCGCAGTTTGCGATATTTGGTGAAGTAGCGTTTTGAGTTGCCTAACGCATCGAAGCGTGGGTCAAGTGGCACATTGATAGGTGCAACATCCTCCTCACCAGATGTATCAAAGAAGTTTTGTAGTAGCGCGTTACTCTGTCCCTGTTGCACATCGTTTTGATGTGCAAGCAAGAGATCGCCGTATAAGCGGTATTGATTCGCCTCTTCCGAGGCTAACAGTTCTTTGTTTAGCAGTTCCGCTTTACGCTTACAACGGTCACGTTGCGTCTGCACAATCTTACGAGTAGGCGAACGTACTCCCTCCATCGCGTCAAACCATTCAGCACGTGCATAATAGTCGTCGAGAATGACATTGATAGACGGAGACGTGCGTACCCGCACATCCGACACCTGCGCATACTGCTCCAATGGGTATACTGAGAAGGCTATAAGAAGCTTTTGTGGTGCCGCAGTTGGGTCCTCATTTATTGTTGTGCGCTCAAGCATCTGAGGTTGCCATGTATGCGTGTCATACAGCGATGTCAGATCGCGTGTATTCCAGGCCAATTCTTCCCATATGGCTTCGTTGCTCTGCGCTACCGATGTATCTGCATTCTCAGTGGTGCGATAAACAATTTCTTTCGCAACCAACGCGCTGAGACCAAGCAGGTGTTTTGATAGGAGTTGCCATACTTTTGGCTCCTCTGATGCTTTTGCCGAACGTTTGCGGAGTTTATCAACAGGTGATTTAGCTTCTTCCTGCGCACTGGTTGCGTCTTCTGACGCGCTCATAGAAAGTTGAGTGGCGGTGATGGTCGTTGGTTCCAGACGTGGCAAGAAGCGGCCTGCAACCATACGCTGTTGTGGTGGCGGTGGTACATATTGTATACCTGCCGCGATAGTACGATAGCGGTTTACATCTGCACCCACACGTTTGATACTCCCTAGAATCATACCTTGTTCATCACACAAAATGATATTGCTAAGACGACCCATGATCTCAATAATAAGACGAAAGCGAATCCGCTCGTCACTCTCAGGATCGGCACGATAGCCAGCAGTGATCTCAATCACACGTTCCCAACGTGGCTGACTAATCGACTCGATACGCGCGCCTTCGAGGTGCTTACGAAGCAGCATAACGAAGGGGGGTGGTTCGCTAGCAACTTTTTGAGGTTTCAGGGCGGTCACATGTACGCGTGCCAATTGTGGATGTGACGAAAGATAGAGCCAACGATTTACACCACTTTGCTCAGCCTTGCCAGGAGCATAGCATTGTAGCGCAAGGGCGTGTTCCGTTGGTTGAATGATCGTGTCGATACGTGCGTTCAAAAGTAACACGCGTAGTTCATCAACGACTGCTGCAATAGTGAGGGCATCTACATACATGTGTGCTTCCAGTCTTTGGTAAAAGGGCTTGCCATCCCTTTAGAGCTTGCTTTTGTTGTACAATATTACAAGTACTGTCTTTTATAGAGAATCCTGGCGGTGCGACGTGCTTTCCCCTTGATGTACATCTTGTATTACGGTTGTGTATACTTATAAAAAGGGGTGTACGCTATCGCTGCTATGCTGTAGTATAACAAAGAGTCGCTCATTCGTACACCTATTCAGAAGATGCAGGAAGAAAAAGATGCATAGTGAAACTGGTGCTATTACAACCTCACAACTCCATGCTGTAACCACTCAAACGCCAAAGGCCCTAAAGCAGGGACTTCTTTTTGTCCTTTCAGCACCTTCTGGTGCTGGCAAAGATACCGTTATTGGGAAATTGCGTGAGCGCGGAGTAGATTTTCATGTCGTCTCCTCTGTGACGACCCGCGCACCGCGTAAGGGTGAGAGCGACGGCAACCCATATCACTTTGTGAGTGAAGAGACCTTTCGGCGTATGGTACAGCAAAATGAGTTGCTAGAGTACGCACAAGTGTATGGGAATTGGTATGGACAACCGTTACAGCAAGTGCAAGATAATTTGCGGATAGGGCGTGATGTTTTGCTCAAAATAGATGTGCAAGGAGCAGCCACTGTTCGGAAGAAAGTAACGGGAGCGACTTTTATCTTCTTAATGCCTGGTTCAGCAGAAGAACAGGTAGAGCGACTCACGAACAGGCAAACCGAGACCGAGGAAGAGCAAGCGCGGCGTTTAGCAGAGGCGCGTAAAGAGCTAGCACAACGTGAAGAGTTCGAGTATTGTATTGTCAATCGTCAGGGACAGATAGAGGAGGCGGTTACGCATCTGCACGCGATTATGCTGGCTGAACATTGTCGTACTCAACCACGGCGATTGAACGTCAAACCGTAGGAAAGAAAGCGAGAAGAAATGCAGCAAGAGCAACGTTTCGAGCAACGAGGGACAAGCGAACGCAACCTGGGGATGGAGTTAGTCCGAGTGACCGAAGCAGCAGCATTGAACGCCGGACGCTGGATGGGCAAGGGCAACAAAGAAATGGTCGATCAGTCCGCCGTTGATGCTATGCGTCACGCCCTTGATGGCGTTGATATAAGCGGCATAGTGGTCATTGGAGAAGGTGAAAAGGATAAGGCCCCCATGCTCTATGTCGGCGAGAAGGTAGGAAACGGGTCATATCCAGAGGTTGATGTTGCGGTTGATCCGGTTGATGGGACGCGCTTGCTCGCGCTTGGCATTTCTGGTGCATTAGCAATGGTGGCGACGGCGGAACGAGGGACGATGTATTCAGCACCACCAGGAGTCTACTACATGGAAAAAATCGCCGTTGGTCAGGCGATGAAGCACGTGATCGACATTAATGCCCCTATCGTTGTCAACCTTGATCGTATTGCACGAGTGCGCGATGCACATATTGACGACTTGACGGTTGTGGTTTTAGATCGCCCACGTCACCAGGACATCATTCGTCAGGTGCGTGAGGCAGGGGCACGTATCCGCTTGATTACTGATGGTGATGTGGCGGCTGCGATTCAGGCCGCGATGGAAGATTACACTGGTGTCGATGTGCTTCTTGGTATAGGCGGTGCACCAGAGGCGGTACTAGCGGCGGCTGCGATCAAATGTGTCGGTGGTGAAATTCAATGCAAGATTTGGCCTCGCACTGATGAAGAACGCGAGAAGATGGTAGCCGACGGAATTGACCTTAAACAGGTCTTTAGAACCGACGACCTGGTGAAAGGCAATGACGTGGCGTTCGCGGCGACAGGCATTACAAGTGGAGAACTGTTGAACGGGGTACAATATTTTGGTTGGGGAGCACGTACCTCTTCCGTCATGATGCGCTCACGCTCTGGCACGGTTCGCTACATCGAGGCACGTCACAAGTGGCGGCGCAACGGTGGCCCAGGCAAGGAAAGACCTTAGCACAAAAAAGAATGAGCCACCGGGGAAGCCCCAATTTTGGGGGGGGCGGGGGGGAGTGGTTTTTTTGGTGTTTGG
>CAXUIS010000171.1:4093-11459 GCA_964250915.1 uncultured Ktedonobacteraceae bacterium
GGCCCAGCCAAGTAACCACAATACGTGTGTTATATGCAGAGTGCGGAATTTTTGTTGCCCCACTCTGCATATCACACACTATAGCTTTGCAATCACGGCATCGGCGACTTGAGAGGTGCCAACTGCACTGGGATCATCAGGACGTGGCTTGAGGTCATAGGTCACGTTTTTCCCTTCGGCAATCACTTGAGTCAACGCACGCTCAAGACGCATGGCAGCATCACGCTCGTCAAGGTGGCGTAGCATAAGCACGCCTGAAAACATCATCGCCATTGGATTTACTTTGTTTTGTCCCGCATATTTCGGAGCACTACCATGGACAGGCTCGAAGACAGCACAGTGACTTCCAATATTCGCGCCAGGAGCAACACCCAACCCACCAATTAAGCCTGCTGACAAGTCCGAGATAATATCGCCGTAGAGATTAGGCAGCACAAGTACATCATAGAGTTCTGGTTTTTGCACAAGTTGCATACACATGTTATCGACAATACGATCTTCATATTGAATATCAGGAAATTCTTTCGCCACTTCATTCGCGGTTGCAAGAAATAAACCATCGGAGAGGCGCATTATGTTCGCTTTATGCACAGCCGTAACTTTGCGACGATTATTTGCTCGCGCATATTCAAAGGCGAATTTTACGATACGACGCGAGGCAGCGACAGAGATATATTTGATACTCATAGCCGAATTTGGGTCCAGATGCATTCCCGTTGTATGTGCGATGGTCTCGATCATCTCCTCTTGTTCACGGGTGCCACGTTGAAATTCGATACCTGCATACAAGTCTTCTGTATTCTCACGTACAATGGTGAGATCAACATTTTCATAGCGAGAACGGAGTCCGCGGTATGTTTTCGCGGGACGAAGATTTGCGTATAGATCGAGATTTTTGCGCAACGTCACATTTGCGCTACGTAATCCTTTACCGACAGGAGTTGTAATGGGACCTTTCAGTCCAACTCTAGTTCGTCTAATCGACTCGATCACTTCATCTGGCAGAATGGTTCCACGTTTTTCCAACATCGCCGCCCCAGCTTGTTGTATCTCCCACTCGAACTTGACGCCAGTTGCTTCAAGCACCCGTCGAGTTGCTTCTGTAATCTCCGGTCCAGTTCCATCTCCTGGGATGAGTGTCACCGCATGTGACATGATATAATCCTCCATATTGCACGGCTTACAGATATGCTGAAGTCATAAGCATTCTAAAATTATATCATGCTCTTCTGTATGAAGCAAAGGCAACAAAACACAATAAAAAGAGTGCGTGTGTGCGGCTAGCCGCACACACGCACTCTTTTTATTGTGTTTTATTATTTCGCAGTTTTTGTGCTTCGGGTTGGAGCTTTCCGCGTTGTTGTACGTTTAGTTCCTGTACGGCTTGTCTTCGTGCTCGCGGCTGCACGCGTTGTCGTCGTTCGCTTACGAGTCGCAGTTCCATTACTCGCTGTTTTAGTACGCGAAGTCGGTGCACGACGTGTCGTTGTTTTTGGAGCAAGTACGTCGTAGACTTCTTCCTCCGTACCCTTCACTTGGATGGCTTTCTTGCGAGTTGTGGCAGTACGTGCAGGCTTTTTCTCACCATCTTGCGTCGGCTTGGCCTCAGCAGCACGTTGCGGCACAATAACCTCGTTGTAGCACACAGGCTCTTGCCCAGGCTTAGGAATGACCATAAGGCCGCCACAGGTTGGACAAAGATCAGCTATAGGTTGCTCCCACGAGGCAAAGGTACAGGTTGGATAATTAGCACATCCGTAGAAGACGCGCTTTTTCTGTTTTGTCTTACGCTCTACAAGATCACCATTACAGACAGGACACAGTGCCCCTGTTTTGTTGACAAAAGAGCGGCGGTAACTGCACTCAGGAAATGTTGAGCAAGAGAGGAAGCGACCAAAGCGGCCTGTGCGAATAACCAATTTATTGCCACAATCTGGGCATATCTCATCGGTCTCTTCTACAGGTTTCTGCACACGATTCATTTCGGTTTCGGCCTTCTCCATTGAAGTTTTGAAATCGCCATAGAAGCCATGCAAAAACTCTATCCAGGAACGGCGTCCTTCCTCCACATCGTCGAGTTTGCGTTCCATATCTGCGGTGAAGCTGGTATCAACGATATTTGGAAAGTGCTTATTCATCACTTCGTTGACTGTGGTTCCTAACCACGTTGGCACGAAACGGCGCTGCTCCTGATCGACATACCCACGATCCTGAATAGTGCTGAGAATAGGGACGTAGGTACTTGGACGCCCAATGCCCTGCTCTTCCAGTTCCTTAATCAGGCTTGCTTCAGTAAAGCGTGGAGGCGGCTGTGTGAAATGCTGTTCTGGTTTCAACTGGTGCAAATCGAGTGACTCGTTCACCTTCATCACGGGGAGTAGATGCTCGTCTTCCTCACGAGGCCATACCGCGTAGAAACCTTGAAACTTGAGATTCGAGCCAGTTGCACGGAACACATATTGCTTCGCCACAATGTCTGCACGCACTGTATCAAAGATTGCAGGCATCATAAAGCTTGCCACAAAGCGACGCCAGATAAGATTATATAGCTTGAACTGGTCTGGTGAGAGATATTGCTTGACAACCTGAGGTGTTAACGTCACATCTGTAGGACGAATTGCCTCGTGTGCATCCTGCGTTGTCGCCTTTGCCTTGCCGACTCTACCGGAGCCAACATATGGCGCACCAAACTCAGTACCAATATACTCTTTAACCTTACTCTGCGCCTCGTCTGAGATACGCGTTGAATCGGTACGCATATAGGTGATAAGACCCTGATGCCCACGCGCACCCAGTTCAATGCCTTCATACAGTTGTTGTGCTAGGCTCATCGTCTTTTTCGGCTTAAAGTACAATCGTACTGAGGCATCTTGTTGTAACGTACTCGTTGTGTATGGCAAGTACGGTTGGCGTTTCTGCTCGCGTTCTTCATATTTGAGAATGCTGTATGTCGCGTCTTTCAGTTCCGAGAGGATCGTGTCTGACTCTTCCTTAGAAGAGATTTTGATACGTCCTTTTTCGGTCTTTACAGTGCCATTTTGGGGGGCTACATCACCCTCTATAGACGGTTCATTTGTATTAAATGCGTTGATATCTTTCAAACGTGTAATGAGAGACGCCTCGAAGGTTTGCTCTTGCTGCTGCTTGCTAAGTAGAGATGTAATGCTCCAATACTCTTCTGGCACGAAGGCGTTTATCTCGGCTTCGCGGTCACAAATAAGGCGTAAGGCTACCGACTGTACACGACCAGCACTGGTACCAGATTGAATACGGCGCCAGAGAAGCGGGCTGATTTTATAGCCCACTAGACGATCCAGGACACGCCGCGCCTGCTGCGCATTAAACAGGTCTTCGTCTATCTCACGTGGCTTCTTGATGGCTTCTTGCACAGCACTTTTGGTGATTTCGTTAAAAACAGCACGATGTGGGTTTTTTAGACCAAGAGCGTTTTTCAATGACCACGCGATAAACTCACCTTCGCGGTCAGGGTCAGGAGCAAGATATACCTGATCGGCCTTCGCGGACGCGACGCGCAACTCTTCGATCAGCTTATCTTTTTTCTCGATAGTTTCATATGTTGGTGCAAAGTCTTTGCGCGTGTTGACGCCGAGACCTTTCTTAGGCAGGTCCATGATATGGCCCATCGAGGCACGTACCTCGAAGTCGCGTCCAAGAAATTTTTCAATTGTTTTCGCTTTTGCTGGCGATTCTACGATTACAAGCTTTTTTGCCATTCAACCTACCTAATCCTTGTGTATATATCACAACTCTTTATAGTTGAGTATGTTATTCTAGTGCTAGCATAGCATATCCCGACAAGAGGTGTTCTCACAATAGATAACTAAAAAGATACAGGAAAAATTTCTTTTGAAGCATATCATACATATGCAAGTATTGCATCGTCCTAGTTCTCTTGACCCATAGGTACTTGCATGCTATGCTGCATGTACAAGAGGAAACTGATGGGCTATCTTCAGAGAGGCAGTATGCGTAGATATAGGTTGTCCCGTTCTAATGTAAAAGACACACAAAAACAGAATATGCTAATAAATAGAACGATATCTGACACGAGCACTCATATATCTCCGTCAAAGAAACTTCGTGAGCGCGGTTCCAGCTCGTGGCAAGCAGGCTTGGCGGTTGTCCTGGGAAGAGCGGCAGGAGCAGTCAGCCGACGTATACACCTCGGTGGGGGTACGAGCATTGTAGGCGTTGTAGCGCAGCGCGTCTATCCATCGATTGTTGAGCATCTGGCACGACAATTAGAACATGGTAGCTTTGTTATTACAGGCACAAACGGAAAAACGACCACAAGCAGTTTTATCGCAGCAATTCTACGTGATGCCGGGCTACGTGTCTGGCAGAACAGAGAAGGCTCGAACCTTATGCGTGGCGTCGCAAGTTCGCTCGTTATCCGAGCCTTGCCAAGTGGACGCCTACGGCGGTCCGGCAAAGCTGTTGCAGTCCTGGAAATCGACGAAGCCGCGTTACCACAAGTAGTACGTGCTGTCACACCACGTGTCGCAGTCTTTACCAATCTTTTCCGCGATCAACTTGACCGTTACGGCGAAGTTGACAGTGTGATCACGTATTGGAAGCAAGCAGTAACAATACTTTCGCCTGATACAACACTGGTCCTCAATGCCGATGATCCATCAGTCGCGTATCTCGGTACAGCCTTTACAGGACGCGTCTTGTACTATGGAATTGATGATCTTTCATTAGAGAGCATACAACAACAAGACACAACTCTACGACATCAAGTTATAGATGCCCACACTTGTCCTCGATGCGGCAACGAATTTACCTATACCGCGCGATTTTATAGTCATATGGGACACTACTTTTGTCCTTCCTGTGACTATACACGTCCAAAGGTGGATATACGAGCAATACATGTGCAGACAGATGCCTTTGATCGATTGCGTGTACAAATCGACGACACTACAACTACACAGCAAAAAGAGGTTGTTGTTCCTCTCCCTGGCATCTATAATGTCTACAATGCGCTTGCGGCCGTGACAACCGCACTTGCGGCTAACATAACATGGGAGCCAATTGTGAGTGGGATTGAGCAATCGAAACCTGTGTTTGGACGTGGAGAGCGTATTCAGGCTGAGGGTCGCACCATACGCCTTCTATTAGCAAAAAATCCTACAGGTTTTAATGAGGTATTGCGTACACTCTTTAGTGAAAGTGTCCCAAGGCACATGCTCTTCGTCTTAAATAACAACATTGCGGATGGGCGCGATATTTCCTGGATATGGGATGTCGATTTTGAGCGCTGTGTGGGACAGGTACAAACACTTGTCGTTGCCGGAAGTCGGGCGTTAGACCTTGCGCTACGCCTGAAATACGCAGGAATTGCAGAAGATAAAATGATTATCGTTCCACCTGCTCCACTCAGATTGACACAAAAAGCTGAGGTGCGCCGTCAAGCACGACAAAGACACGGCTCAGAGCAGGTCGAAGGAGTACTTGAGTCCTCAACACATTCACTATTTGGTCTGAAACAAGCACTTCGTGTCGCATTGAACAACGTACCAATAGGTGAAACATTGTTTATTGTTCCTACGTATACGGGATTATTAGAAGTTCATCAAGAATTAGAGCAGCGAGGCTTAACACCACGCTACTGGGAAGGGGGAGAAGTATAATGCAGCAACTCGCCCAACCGCTTACACTGACAGTAGGACATTTGTATCCAGACCAGCTCAATCTGTATGGTGATCGCGGTAATATTATCACGTTGCGCCAGCGATGTCGGCAACGCGGCGTCATATTGCGGGTCATTGGGCTAGGTATTGGTGATGCATTAGCACCTGATGAGTATGATATGTTGTTTATTGGTGGTGGTCAGGACAAGGAACAAGCACCTGTAGCGCAGGATTTGTATGAAATGAAGGGTATCGGTCTCTGGGCGGCTATCGAAGATAATATGCCTGTGCTCGCGGTCTGTGGTGGCTATCAGTTACTCGCGCACTATTATCGTCCTGCGGAAGGACCCGATATGCGTGGTCTCGGCGTCTTCGATGCATGGACAATTCACAAGGGTGCACGGGTACCGCGTTGTGTTGGTGACGTAGCAATTAGCTGGAATGGTATGACATTAGTAGGGTTTGAGAATCATGGTGGACGCACATATCTTGGCACGACTAAGCCTTTAGGCAAAGTGTTAAAAGGGAGTGGCAATAACGCGGAGGATAGTACCGAGGGAGCAATTTATCGCAATACCTATGGAACATATCTGCATGGCTCACTACTACCCAAAAATCCGCATTTTGCCGATCATTTACTCACGTTAGCATTGCAACGCAAGTATGGCGACCAACTGCTTGTCGATGCAGAACCTGCTGACTATGCAGGTTATACAGGTACAGCGACAAATGGTTCCACTCCTGCTATAGACGTAAAGAAGATAGAAGAAAACGGAAGTATACTCAAGCCGATAGATGACTCATTGGAGTGGGAAGCTCATGCATCCTTACTTGAGCAGCTTGGTTTGTATACTGAAGCAGCACAAACATTACGAAATCATACAACATTGTCTACACGTACTTAAACGGTAGGGACCGATATCGCGTCCTCTTTCGCCAAGACTCGCATATACTTCACGTGTGCGAGAGGACGCGATACATCGGTCCCTACAGGCACGGTTTTCATTTCTTGAGGTACCGACATGAGTACAGATCGATCTTCGGCACGTTGCTCATTCTGCGGTCGCCATTCATCAGAGGTTCAGCGTATGATCGCTGGCCCAGGGGCGGCCTATATCTGTGATGCATGTCTTCAATTATGTAATGACATTCTTATTGACTCAACTCCTTTTTCGACAAAGGCATTAGAGCTTGCTTCGCGCCCGCCCGTTGTTGTTGCTGCTCCCAGCACGCAAGAGCGACTTACGCCTCCTACGCAAGCACGAGAACCACTACGTACCTTGACATTGGAAATGGAGCAAAAGCAGTATGATATGACGCTTATACTGCACCAGATACGCTTCTATCAAGAGCACTTTGAGTTACGCTATCTCTGGATGCGTCCACCATTTCCTATGGGCTTTGCCTTTGTGCCACGCATCATTTTCTCTTTGCGCGACTCTGTGGGAACACAATGGAAAGGGGAACGTGGTGGTCTGCTTCTCTCGCGTCCAGAACTGGCAAGTGGACAAGCGAACGCGGTGTATCAAGGGACTGCTCGCTTCCAACCATTGCCCTCACCCGAAGCACGAACGCTCACAATACGTGCTGTGGACCCACTGGCTCAGTTTGACGAAGAGGTTGTTCATCCCTGGCAATTTGAAATCACGTTACAAGTGATGTAAGAATATTATAGAAAATGGTGTGCGGTGCATAAACCACGTTTATGC
>CAXUIS010000172.1:0-11436 GCA_964250915.1 uncultured Ktedonobacteraceae bacterium
TCTCGTACAAACACACTACCTATGATGTATGCTACTTATTTTTCAATAACTTATGTATCAGCTTTATGTCTATTATAGTCTTATTGACGTAAGAAAGGTATGTTTATCATATTGCTCTTTCCTCATTATACGAATGACAGGCTAATCATGTTATACTGAGGAGAAAAGCATCGTTCATAATCTTTTACTTGGAGGTTTTATGGTAGCTCAAAGATTACCTCAACACATGACTGTTGACGAATGGCGTGAACTTCTGCTCAATGACCATGATGTGAAATACGAGTACGTTGATGGGCGAGTATACCTCATGTCAGGAGGAACTGCTAATCACGCTCGTATTGGAAGCAACGTTGTAAGAGTCCTTGAAGATGCACTTGGCGATGGTCCTTGCAATGTCTACAACTCAGACCTCAGTGTACGTTTATCTGAGACGCGTTATACCTTTCCTGACGCCTCAGTAACATGTGATGAACGCGACCAAGGAGAGGAAGACAGAGTTCAGTCACCGCGACTCATTGTTGAAGTGCTTTCAGATTCTACGGAAGCATATGACCGAGGCAAAAAATTTGCCCTTTACCGTCAGTGTCCGACGATAGAAGAGTATGTTCTTGTTGCCACTGACCATCAAGCCATCGAAGTATTCCATCGTACACCAGAAGGATGGTCTGCTTATCACGCACGTCTCTATGGCCCAGGACACACCGTAGAAATCGCAAGCCTTGGTATTCAGTTTCCTATTGCTTCGATCTACCGACGAACTACTGTGAAGGAATTGTTAGATAACAATAATGAATAATATCTCCTTCATGGCCTACTTGTCACGCTGATTCCTCTTCTGGATAATCACCTTATTTTTGTCCTTGTAAGAAATATTTCAATATGTTATATTATATATAGCATAAGGCAATACCATTTTATTATAAGAAGTGAGCGATATATTTATCTGAGAAACTTGATAAAGTCGCTTTACAGTTAGCACAAGGCGTGTATACACTACAGTAGAAAAGCCTTATTCCTTTCTTATTCATACATAGCACCACAACCTTTTTATATGAGAGGATCGTGTTGCTGACAAAACAAGGAGAGCCTTTTATGGTTATCTTCCTACTTGCACTTATCGGGGCACTTGCCGTGATGGTGATTCTCACCATTGGACGACTTGCCTTTGGTCGGAGCGAAAAGTTTAATAGCCGCAAATTCTTTACCTGGTTTGGTATATACTTTGTGGTAAACTTCGTGCTCGGCCTGTTGATTCTCTACTTTGGTGAACCTGCACTGACAGGACCATTTGGCGGCTGGCAATGGATTCTTGGGCCGCTTGTCATTAGTAGTATTGCGAATCTTTTTGCCTATGCACGTCCAGCAATGGGCGTCTTAGAGGAGGCTGCCGCAATTAGCCAGGGGCGTAGTCCGTCTGGAACGCGACGTACAACGATGGGCATACCTACACGCTCTTCTCGCGGTGTCATCGCTGCTGGTATCTTCGGCTTGATCTTCGCGGCTGTGGTTGGTATTGTTGTCTCAATTCTGATAACGATCTTCACAACATGGTTTGATGTCAACGCGAAGGTGCTTGCCGCCATCCCTACTGTGCATGTGATGGCATCGCCATTATTACCACCGACAGACCAGAACAATATCGTTCTCGTGAGTCAAAACATCGCGTCTTATAAGGGGCAGCAAGTACTTGGCTCCAATGGGCAAAACCTCGGCTCTGCTTACAGTCTCGATCCAACTAGCTATACTCTGCAATCCATTAATCATCATCTCTATTACGTTGCGCCACTCAGTTACAACAATATATTCGTCAATCTCTCCAATCCAACAACTCCAGGCTTTGTAGTGGTAGATGCAGAGGACCCACAACAAGTGCCAGTATTGCACACTGAAGCCAGTGCAAAAATTGCGTACCTTCCTGGTGCACTCCTTAACCAGGACTTGCTGCGCCATGTCTATCTCAGTGGCTATACCTATGGTCGCCTTGTGGACCCAACATTAGAACTTGACGATAATTTGCATCCTTACTGGACAATTTCACTGATGCAACCAACTCGTGGATATACGGGTGATGCGTTAAGTGAAGTTCTAATAGTTGACGCGCACACTGGTGAAATCAAGAAATATCAGCCATCGCAAGTGCCAGCATGGGTTGATCGCGTGTTCCCCTCGGCTACCGTCACGCAGTACTTACAGTGGTGGGGTCAGTATCACGCTGCTCCCTGGTTTAATCCCTCTGGTTTGGGGCAGCAAACTCCATCGGGTACACCCGAACTTCTCTATAATAGAGGAGATCAACCAGTATGGCTTGTTCCTATGACCTCCTCATCGGCTAGCGACAATTCAAGTACTGGCGTGTTCTTGTTCAACACGCACAAGAATGAGGCTGATTTCTATCCTCTATCGGGTATTGGTATTGGTAGCAATGTGAACTCAACATTTGGGTCAACACGTGCTAATATTCGCAACTATAACGTGACAAGTACACAACTGTATCAGATAAATGGGGTACCCACATGGGTTGCGATCTATGCACAAAGTACGGATAGTGGAGATATCTTCCAAGCTGTTGGTATCGTTGATGCACGCGCGTTAAACGGAAACAACGTGCAGTTCGAGTCGAATCTACCTGCCGCGTTGAACGACTACACTCAGTGGCTTACACAGCAAGGAAACGGCGGTGGCAGTGGTGGTAGCGGAACTGGTGGTGGTACAACGGTGCAAACGGTGACGGCGAAGGTGCTCCGTATCTCGTCGGTACAGCAAGGCACAAACACCGTCTACTACTTGCAAATCGCTGGACAGAAAAACATCTTCACTGCGAACCTATCGCTCTCCGCGAAGTTGCCGTTGGTGCAGCAGGGCGATACTGTCAAAGTGACGTATTTGCCCACAACACAAACTGTGGTCAATCTGCAAAGCTTTGACGATACAAGCATAAATCTGGGTGCTCTACCGACACCTAGAACTGGTGCAGCGACGGCGACGCCATAAACTGTAGGGGTCTAATTCATTACACCCTGCTGGCATATACAAACGCTAGAGTTTATATACAAGCATCTCAACATCCTCCAGCATTTGTATATGCCAACAGGGTGTAATGAATTAGACCCCTACAGTTTGTAAACGAAGTGTAACTATTGTGCCTACTCCAACTTTACTGCTCAACGAGATATGTCCCCCTTGAGCCTCAACGATTTCTTTCGCAATGGCAAGACCAAGACCGCTTCCTCCACTATATTGTGATAGCCGCGTACGTGCTGTGTCAACACGATAAAATCTGTCAAAGATATGTGGAAGGGCCTCTGGTGGAATACCTATACCGGTATCTTGTATTGTAATTATAACGTTCTTCTTTTCCAGCTCTGCTTTAAACAACAGAGAGCCAGAAGACGGAGTAAACTTGAGTGCATTATCTGCGATATTTAGCAAAACTTGTTGAAGCCGGTCTGCATCCGCAAGTATGGGTGGTATATCGGGGGTACTTGTACAGGCAATGGTTTGACCATGGGCGAGATGTTGTACTGTCTCACAAATTGTTTCTAAAAATGGAGTAACCGCCACACGCTCCATATGCATTGGAAGGCGCTCCTCGTCGAGACGGGTGAGTGTAAGCAAGTCTTCCACAAGTCGGCGCATACGTTCTACCTCGGCATACATACTACGCATGAGGCGACGTGCTGACTCTGTATCTCCTCGGTCTGCACCTACCAGTAACATCTCTAGGCTGCCACCTAGTGCGGTTAATGGTGTACGCAACTCATGGGAGACATCTGCGACGAATTGCTTCTGTCGCTGAAAGCTCTTTTCTAAGCGCGCAACCATACTATTAAAGGCTCGTGCGAGGCGTCCAACTTCGTCTTGACTCGCTGGTACGGCAAGACGAAGCGAGAGATTTCCTTCCGCAATACGTTGACTCGTTTGCTCCATCGTCACGAGAGGGCGTAGGGCTGCGCTCATGAGCGGTAGTGTTAATGCGGCTGCAAGGATTAGCGCGCCGAGAATACCGAATATTAAAATAAGGCGTAACGTCATAATTGAACGCTCTATTGGAGCAGCAGGCGTGTTAAGTTGTAACAGTGCTATTGTGTGTTGATTGTTAACAAGTGGGAAGAAGACAAGAAGTTGCTGCTGTCCCTGGTCATCGTTTACCACTTGATATGTATCCTCTTGTTGTACCATCTGTAGTTGCTGTTGTATTTCACTCGTATTGACCGTGATGGAAGTGGGTACTTGCGGCAGATCGTTACTTGATGCAAGTACGACATTCTGAGGTGAGAGAACTGTCACGCGGACACTTGCCCCCGCGAGACGATGAACAAGATCAGTTGCGCGGGTTATAAGATCAGGGGAAGGAGGTCCAACAAGTGGAGGCGTCTTTGAGAGTGAAGCAAGTCCGAGACCGCGTGCTTTGCCTCCTGCAAGAGCTAGTTGTGTCTCGTCACGCAATGCTGCTACTTGGTTTGTCAGTAGAGCGTTCTCCATTAAAGATGAGATAAGCACACCAAGCGAACCAAGCAAGAGTATCAATAAACTCAGTGAGGCAAGAGCTACACGCCAGCGCAATGGCATGCGGGCTGTTAGAGTGTGTAGTCGCTGAAAATGCTGTGTTGTCGTCATGGCTATGCCTTACTCACGAAGTGTATAGCCAACACCGCGTACTGTTTGCAGCAGTTGTGGCGGACTATCATGTAATTTTTCGCGTAAATGGCGCACATAGACCTCAATAATATTGTCATCGCCTTCATAATCGTATCCCCACACGCGAGCGAGAATCACGTCGCGCGTGAGTACCTGCCGTGGATTCATCAAAAAGAACTCTAGCAGATCAAACTCGCGTGGTGTCAATTCGATAACTGTGTCGTTTCGTGTCACAGTACGTGTAGCGCGGTTAAGCGTAATACTATGAAATGTCAGCATGTCTCCTGTCGTTTTCCCATGTCGCCGTAGCACCGCACGCGTTCGCGCCATGAGTTCTTTAAAGGCAAACGGCTTTGTGACATAATCATCCGCTCCAAGATCGAGGCCCGCTACACGATCATCCACCTCTTCACGTGCGGTAAGCATGATGATACCCATCGAACTGGTATGACGAAGTTTCCGTATAACTTCAAACCCGTCCATTCCTGGCAACATAATATCGAGGATAACAATATCTGGTTGCTGCGCAATCGCAATTTTTAACGCGTCGAAGCCATTCTTTGCAACTGAAACCGAGAAACCTTCATATTCAAATCCCATATGGAGAAAATCTATAATATGCTGTTCGTCATCCACAAGCAAAACCGTTGGCTTTTTCGGCTCTTTCTCTCCTTGCGTCTCCACATTCATCTATCCTCTCTGTAATGTATGGTAGGACTGGTGTTAAGACACCAGTCCTGGAAGAAGTGTACTACATATTTGTAATACGAGTGCATTTCATGACGCGTTACGAAGTTGCTTGTGTTCCCTTTACTGTAGGTGTTCCGTTTGTGGAGGTTCTCGCAGGCTTAGCAGGAGCGAGATGCACGACTTGCGCGGAGATGCTACCATCGCTATTGGCTGTACCTTCGGCGTGGATATTCTCACCAGTCTTGAGAATGCTCAACGTGATTTTCTGGTGTGTCTGGTCATTGATAAAGGTGGTGCTAGAATTTGTTTGAATCGTGTGTGTACCACGTTTGTCTTGAACCGTGAGAGTTGAACCATTGATTTTTGTGATTTGACCGCCAGCATGTGGAAGGACGATATCAATCTGTGTTGCTGTGATGCTACCATCACTATTTTTTGTGCCACGTACATGAATCGTTGTACCTGTTGTCACCGCGTCAGCACTGACTTTCTGGCCTGCGCGCATGTACATGGTGCTAGATGTGGTGGTAATGGTGACACTTGTACCATCTTGTTGCTTCGCTGTGATTTTCTGTCCGCTGATGCTTGAAACTGTCAGAGTAGCTTTAGGCCCGTGCCCTTTGCCATGTCCTTTTCCAGGTCCATTGCCAGTACTCTTTGTTGTCGTCGTTGGAGTACCTGCTGGTCCTGCTGCGTTTGCCGTTGTGATGACAAGGCTGCCAATACCAATAAACCCGATAACGGCTGCCAAAATTGCGAGAATGAGCCAACCTTTTGTCTTAGACATATGTGTATATGTTCTCCTATACTATGTATGTACTGAAAGAGATACTCTTTGTACCTCTCGAAGAAGATCATAACAAGACTAGCTGAATACTTGATAGCAACTTGCTGAAAAAATGCTGAACGTGAGGAAACTAGTTTTTCTATGAGTCTATGCAACTATAGGGTCGCATGGTACACTACATACCATGAATATGTAGTTTTCTATGTTAAGGACGGCTTCATGACCACTTTGCGAGATGTTTTGACGCGAGGCCGACGCATGCTGATACAAGCGGGTCAAGACTCGGACCGTCTGGATACACAGGTGCTGTTAGAACATGTGCTGGGGATTGATCGTGCGATACTGTATGCTCACCCGGAACGTGAAGTAACCCCTGAGCAAGAACAGCAATTTCTCGCGTTAATCAAGCGGCGCATGCAGGGCGAGCCTATTGCCTACCTCATTGAACACGAAGAATTTTATGGACTCGATTTTCTTGTCGATACACGTGTCCTTATTCCACGCCCCGAAACAGAAATGCTTGTCGAAAACGCGTTACATATTGTACGCGAACAACTTGATGCTCGACACATACCGCTTGTTGCTGATATTGGCACGGGTAGCGGTGCCATTCCAATTACTCTCGCGGTAGAAGAAGCCCGTCTTCCCTATCTGTATGCTATAGATATTTCTACTGATGCACTTGCTGTGGCGATGCAAAATTGCCAGCGACATCGTGTTGAGCAACGAGTACGCCTACTACAAGGTGACCTGTTGACACCTCTTCCAGAACCTGTTGATATACTTATCGCCAATTTACCATATGTTGGAACTGACGAAGTGGACGTGATGACGCGAGATGTGCTGAACTATGAACCGCATCAAGCACTATTTAGTGGTCCAAATGGGCTAGACTTGTTGCAACGCTTTTTTGAACAGGTTCGTGCCTTAGAAAAACTGAAGCCACACGGCGTGATGTTACTGGAGATTGGTTATCGTCAGCGTGAACTGCTCGCAAAATTGCTTGCAAATATTTTCCCTGATGCTACCGTGACATTCCAAAAAGACTATGCTGGTTGGGATCGTATGTTACAGGTCACGCTTTAATCGTTTATCTACAATAGAGGAACTACAATTTTTTGTAATCGATTGAACTGTGTGGGTCGTAATGTATGAGGACCTATACAATAAAAAATAGTGGCATTTATTGTTTTACCATCAGAGTACGTTCATACTCTTTAAAACAGGAAATATTTCTTTTATGCAAACTTATACTATACAATCATCACTACAACCTTTGTTCGGACTTTCGCCTCTTGCAACGCTACTGCTTGGTGGGGTGTGCGCCTTTGTCCTTGCCTATCTCTTTACCTTTGGGGTTATCGCTATAAGTCGTAGAGCGGGTTGGCTCGATATACCCGCCGAGCGACGTGTGCATAAACTTCCAGTACCGCGATTAGGTGGCGTTGCTATATTTTTGTCTTTTGTCGTTACATCAGCAACGTTGTATGTGACCATGTACGGACTACAGCAAAAAGAGGTTGTTATATATTGGCTGTTCTTGCTCGCCTCACTGTTGATTGTCGCCGTGCATGCATATGATGATGTGAAGGGACTCAAGCCACTTCCCAAGCTTATTGCGCAAACACTCTCTGTCCTCATCATTCTCGGTCCGTTCAATGGCAAATTTAATGGGGTGTTGCTGTTTGGCTTCAGCAATCCTTTTAGAGCGACAACAGCACTGCATGGAGCTATTCCGTGGTTTCGGCAGCCAGAACTGACTCTGTTTATTCATAATCCTGATATCACATGGCTGGCTATTCCCGCCGTACTTTTCACGTGGTTCTGGATGGTCGGTATGATGAATACTGTGAACTTTATTGACGGCTTAGATGGCTTGGCTACGGGTGTTGTTGCTATCACTGGTATTTTTATCACGATTATTAGCTGGACGCTTGGACAACAAAGTATCGCTATTCTATCCGCGATTTTCACGGGTGCCACACTTGGTTTCTTGCCTCATAACTGGAATCCGGCGAAGATTTTTATGGGTGACACAGGTTCACAATTTCTTGGCCTCGGCCTTGCTGTCCTTTCGATTATAGGTGGTGCGAAGATTGCATTAGCATTGATGGTGCTGGGCATTCCCATTCTCGATGTTGCGGTGGTGGCGATCAACCGTATTCGGCGTGGACAGCATCCCCTGCACTACGACAAAACGCATCTGCACCATCGCTTTCTAGCGACAGGGTTGAGTGTAAGACAAATCTGTTATGTTATGTATGGCCTTACCATTCTCTTCGGTGTACTGGACTTGCTGAGTGCACGTATCTATAAACTTCTCGATATTCTATTGGTTGGCTTAACTCTGACAGGGCTGATCGTATGGATGGACTATCGGCAACGCAAACGCGGTATACATATCAAACTCGATGGTCCCGACCCGAAACCGAAAACGGGTGGGACGGATGCTTCTACTGATGAGAAGAAACCTGATAAGTTGTCGGAATATAGTGTCGAGAGGGTGAAGCAGTAAGAAGTTGTTCTCCTCACAAATCTCAAAACTCATCTCATAATCAAAATCTCAAAACATCACGCTGCTGACGGGAAATGTGAGACAACAAAGATGTATAGAGTGAGGTAATCCACCATGAATTACCTCGCTCTATACATCTTTGTTACGCTTGAGAAAAATTGTAGTAGCTAGCTCTCCCTCACCATACTCACTTCTTTTTCCCGCATCGTATTGTGCGCCGCCTCTTCGATGAACATGCGCTTGAGGAAGTGACCTGTGTAGGAGGCTTCGTTTTCGGCGACATCTTCGGGCGTGCCTTCCGCCACAATGTTGCCACCAGCATCACCACCTTCGGGACCGAGATCAATCAGCCAGTCAGCACTCTTGATGACATCAAGGTTATGCTCGATGACAATTAGTGAGTTACCTGCATCCACCAGTCTCTGTAGTACCTCTAGTAAGCGGTCTACGTCAGCAAAGTGTAATCCTGTGGTTGGCTCGTCGAGAATGTACACAGTACGTCCTGTGGCACGCTTCGATAGTTCGGTTGCCAGCTTGACACGCTGAGCTTCACCACCAGAAAGTGTCGTGGCAGGCTGTCCTAGGCGCATGTAGCCAAGACCAACATCGTTAAGCGTCTTCATCTTGTTGTAGATGCTAGGCACGTTCTCAAAGAATCTTGTCGCCTCTTCAATCGTCATATCCAGCACATCCGCGATTGACTTGCCTTTGTAGTGAATCTCTAATGCTTCACGGTTATAGCGTTTGCCCTGACAAATCTCACAGGGTACATACACGTCGGGCAAGAAGTTCATCTCGATTTTGACAATGCCTTCACCTCTACATGCTTCACAACGCCCGCCTTTGACATTGAACGAAAAACGCCCTGAGGTATAGCCACGAATACGCGACTCCGCCACCTGTGCGAAGATTTCGCGGATCGCAGTAAAGGCATTGGTGTATGTCGCAGGATTCGAGCGTGGTGTACGTCCAATTGGTGACTGGTCAATGTCGATAACTTTATCCAGGTGTTCCATGCCTTCGATAGCGTCATGTGCTCCTGGCTTCTCGTGGGCGCGGAAGAATGTGTGCGACAACTTGCGATACAGGATATCGGTGATAAGCGTGCTTTTGCCCGAACCCGATACGCCTGTTACCGCGACAAACGTGCCGAGTGGAATTTCAGTTGTTACGTCCTTCAAGTTGTTTTCGCGTGCGCCTTTGATAATCAGTGATTTGCCATTGCCCTTACGTCGCTCTGCTGGTATCTGAATACCCTTACGATGCGAAAGATAATCGCCTGTTAACGAATTTGTGTTTGCAACAATCTCTTCATAAGTGCCATCGGCGACAACATATCCACCGTGCTCTCCCGCTCCTGGCCCAATGTCAATGATATAATCGGCGGCGCGCATCGTGTCTTCATCATGCTCAACTACGAGGAGCGTATTGCCGAGATTGCGTAGCCGTGTCAATGTTTTGATCAGTCGCTCGTTGTCGCGCTGGTGTAGACCAATACTCGGCTCGTCCAGGATGTAGAGGACACCCATCAGGCCCGATCCAATCTGTGTCGCCAGGCGAATACGTTGTGCCTCACCACCTGAAAGACTCATTGCCGCACGGTTTAAGGTCAGATAGTCTAGACCGACATCAAGCAAGAATTGTAGCCGCGCACGAATCTCTTTAAGAATTTGACGAGCGATAAAGCGTTCTCGCTCGGTTAACGTGCCCAATACTAATGCAACCCCATCCAAGTCAATTCTTGCTAAGGGATTCCCTAGCAAACTGAGATGTGAACTGATCTCAGGCGTAGCTGTATTTTTCTTCTTTTTACTATGTCCATTGGCTTGCACAACACCATCTGATAATGGTGTAGGTGTTTCCTGGTGATCCAACTCTAACTCTTGAAAGAAGCGTTGCGCTTTGTTGATCGAAAGTTGTGTGACTTGAACGATGTTACGTCCACCAACCGTTACTGCCAACGTTTCGGGTTTGAGACGTGCACCATGACACTCAGGACATAAGCGCATTGACATATACTGCTCAATCTCTTCGTGCACACTCTCGCTCGTCGTCTCTTTATACTTCTTGTCAAGATTGGCGATGACGCCTTCAAAATGCACATTGTACGTGCGTGTCCGTCCATGCTGGGGTGTATAACGGATGCTCAAACTCTCCGGTATACCGTATAAGATTTTTTGCTGTATATCAGTGCTTAACTCACTCCAAGGAGTATTCACATTGAAATCGTAACGTTCAGCCATTGCTTCGATAATCGCACCGTGCCACTGACTACCATTGACCACCTTTGCATAAGGTGAGATGGCCCCCTCGGATATACTCAGGTTAGGATGAGAAACAATAAGTTCAGGGTCAATCTCTTGCTGCATACCGAGACCTGTACAGGTTGGACAGGCACCGTGAGGGCTGTTGAAGCTAAAGGTACGGGGCGCAATTTCTGGCAGACTAATACCGCAGTAGACGCAGGCGGCGCGCTCCGAGAACAATATCTCTTCACCATCGACGACGGAGACTAGCACAACACCGTTCCCCAACTTAAGAGTTGTCTCTAATGAGTCCGCGACACGTTGCCGTAACGATGGGTCAATATCGTCGTGCAACACTGAAACAAGTGTTGGTTCTTGCTGCCCATCTTCATCTATGTTGGGTTCTCTTGACGCATTGACATCATAGAGTGCTGGTCGCTCAGCAACGAGTTGAAGTTGTGTCCGTTGCGTTTCCGTTGCCTCAGCATCAGGTTTTTGATTCTTACGAATGACAAGACGGTCAACAACCACTTCAATCGTGTGCTTTTTCTGCTTATCTA
>CAXUIS010000173.1:0-11423 GCA_964250915.1 uncultured Ktedonobacteraceae bacterium
TGGTCGGAGCGTGCTCCGACCATGTGCCGCTATTTATGTGTAAAGAAGTATCATCAGTACATGATGATGCGGATGTAGTTCTGCGTTTCGTAGGGCAGGCAGTAGGTCCAGTTGCCTCGGCAGCCCCATATTGCGTAGTTAACCGTGCCGGGACCTGCATTGTATGCGGCAAGTGCCATTGCGTAGCTCCCATACTGGTGGTAGTACGAGGCCATCAGACGTGCCGCACCCCACAATGACTGCGTGGGATTGTAGGGGTTGATGCCGAGCGATGCAGCTGTTCCAGGCATAAATTGCGCAATGCCGATTGCGCCTGCACCTGAATAAGCGTTGGTACGGAAACCGCTCTCCGCATAAATCTGCTTCACAAATAGATTTGCGGGAATACCTGTACTATAGGCGGCCTGTTGTGCAACGCCGACGTAGTAGTTTTGTGATGCAATAGGAATACCACCTACATGAATACCACCACTAACGGTAGTAGAACGACTAGAAGGAATGCACAGCAACTGGGAGACGTAAATATAATTAGGGTTGCTGATGCCATTGTAGCGAGCGATACTCCCATATGTGGTACCATATCGTGCTGCAATGGAACTGAGATTGTCACCCCAACTAACGCGGTATGCGCGGTCGGTGGAACGGCACGAACCATGCGCGAAGGTGCTGAGACCTAGCAGCGAGCCTCCGATTGCACCCGTTGCAACAAGTGCCAGAACCATAAGAAGAATTGCTTGTCGGCTCATTTGTCCGAAGAAGCGGAATACAGGGTGTCCTGATAGCAATACACGATACCGAGAAACCATCATAAACGGAATGTCCTTTCTGTGTGTAGGGACCGATTGATCGTGTCCACACGCCCCTACGTTTTGTAAGTATATAGAAATGTACCAAGATGTATCATCGTATTCGGGGATAGTAGGACTATTGGCTTAGATAGAGAACATAGCCATCGGTAGGGGCAGCAATTCATTGCGTCCAGAGATGGGGGTGGTTGGGTATCATGTCGGCAACGATGTTCCTGTCCCTACGTGAACCCTTCCCAACTCCCATCTTTGGACGCAATGAATTGCTGCCCCTACCGGTTTCACGTGGGCGAAACCGCCAATTTCGAGATATACAGTTGTCGATGAGTGTAGTAAAATAGGCATGATGTATTGAGGAAGCATAGACGGATTTTTCGATGAGGTAGTCTCGTTGGTACAAAGTGACGCCCGAACAGTAGAACAACGCACCGAGCCGGAACAACACTTGTTGCGCATTGACGATCTTGCGCAACGCTCAGGTGTGCCAAGTCGCACCATTCGCTTTTATAATACACAGGGCCTTCTGCCCGCACCGCTCATGCGTGGGCGCGTTGCCTTTTATGAGCAAGAGCATGTCACGGTTCTACGTATTATCCGCGAACTGAAAGAGCAACAGCATCTTCCATTGGAGGTTATCAAAGACCTGCTAGATATTCGGGCGAGTTCCGGCGATATGCAGATGAATCTCGCGTTCAAACAACGCTTTGCACGGAATCTCTCTAGTAGTGAGCAACAACTGCGCCTCTCTAAAGAAGAATTTGCGACACGGCAAGGCATAACGATTGAGCGAGTTGATGACTTGACACAACAAGAACTACTCTTCCCACAGGAGATAGAGGGGCAGATCGTCTATACAGAGGACGATGTGCAGCTTGTTGAACTCTATCAGCATTTTGAGGAACTTGGTTTGCCACTCGCCCTACCTGCGCTCATCCGTTTTCAACTCAAACAGCTTGCACGTAGTGAGATTGCGGCCTACGAACAACACGTTATTCCGCATTGGCGTGAAGAGGGTCTTTCGTTAGAGGATCAAACAGAACAATTCGAGCACATGCTGCTCCTGGCAGATACGCTCTTGTCTGTGATGCATAAGAAATTACTGTACCAAATATGACAACAACACTACAACAAATCATCATTGAACGCATTCAACGCGATGGACCCCTCTCGTTCGCGGACTACATGCGTATGGCATTGTATGAGCCGGACCACGGCTACTATGTCACTGGTCCGGCGCGTATGGGCTGGGAGGGCGATTACTATACGAGTACAGATGTATCCTCTCTTTTCGCGCATTGCATAGGACGCCAGTTAGTGCAGATGTGGGAGTTGCTTGCCCGCCCAGACCCATTTGTTGTGCTAGAGCAAGGTTCTGGTCGTGGCAACCTCGCACAGCAACTTCAGGAGTGGGTACAGCAAATGCACCCCGATATGTTCGATGCACTACGTTATCGAACAGAAGATATACGTGCAGGTCAGAACGCGCTACAAGTTGAGGAGAACGATACACCTGTCTCTGTGTTGCTCTCAAATGAACTGGTTGATGCGTTTCCTGTCCATGTTGTGGAAAAGCGGGACGGATACCTGTACGAGGTGTTTGTCGATATGCATCATGGACGTATGCATGAGGTGCTCGATGAGCCGAGTAGTGTAGAGGTTGCTGACTATCTTGACGCGTACAAGATTCCCTGGTCAACCTATGACGATGGTTGGCGCGCCGAAATTAACCTGGATGCGCTACGTTGGATACAACGTTCAGCGTCTATGCTGAGAAGCAACACACGAAAAAAACAGCATGGCTTCCTCCTCACGATTGACTATGGTGACAAGGCACATGCCCTCTATACAAGGGAGCGACAACGTGGGACGCTTGCCTGCTATTTTCAACATCAATTAACGGAGCGACCTCTTGTTCGTCCAGGTGAACAGGATATTACGGCGCACGTCAATTTTAGCGCATTAATTGATGAGGGACGCCGCCAAGGATTGCGTCTGCGTACGTTCACAACGCAGAAGGTATGGTTAGAGGCAACGGGACTGACGGAAGAGATCGAGCAGCGACGCAGAACTGATTTCGCGGCAATGGATACTGAGCGGGCCACCGACAAAGGGCAGAAGGCTTTGCTTCAATGGTATACGTTTCGCCAGCGTGTAGCTACCTTGACTGACCCAATGGGCATGGGTAATTTCAAAGTTCTGGTGATGAAATGTTAAATGCAGAGATAGGCTTACCAGCCTAATGTTCCTGCTTCTCCTTTAAACGGTCCAGTAACGCGGCTCGTGATCCAACCTCCATAAAAATCGCTTGGTTGTGCTTGCACTTGTTCGCCATTGACGTAACATGCATCCATTTTACCAGGATAGAATGCAACATGATTTACCATCGTTTCATAGCCAGGAGATGGCTTTCGATAGTACCATGCGCCATCAGGAAGAGTTTTATCACCGACTCTAATAGTGTAGTAGGAAGCGTTTCCCTTGAATTCGCAGTAGGTACTGTATGAGCTTGAGAGTAAGTATTCCATCTTGATATCTTCGGGTGCAATATAATAGACTGGCGGGTGACTGGTTTCTAGGACGCGCTTGGCTCGATGCGTATCGACAAGCGTAACACCGTTAAAGACTATCTGAATATGGTCGTTGCTGTCCTCTACCTTCGGTGGACGTGGGTAGTCCCAGACCGATTCTTGCCCCGGTCCTGGTGTAATTCTTCTACTTCTATTCATTGTAACAGCATCCTTTCGTCCTATATTGTGCTATGTATTACTAACGACGAACAATCTGCATAGTGCAGGTAAGTCTCCGACTGAGAGAATCTATCCATGCTAGAATGTTGTGGAAGGAAACAAGAACTCCTTTTAGACTAAACCTTAGGAGGATATTAGACAAATGACAGTTAGGCATTTAGTACCTGAGCAATTCGTGCACAATGCGTCGTATCTGTTGGTCGAAACGATAAAGTGAAGACAATTGCTTTTGCTGTAAAGAAAGGAGCCTCATGATGAGAAAAGAAGAGCATACGTCCAGAGTTCTATCACTTCAACAACGCAAAGCAAAGAATTCTCTGATGCAATCTGTCATCGTACTCTCAGCATGGAGGGTACGATCAACCTGGTTCTTGCTTCCGTTCATCGCACTGGGCATAGTCGCTGCTGTGGTCATTGTCTGTACCCTCCCATTGCTCTCCAATGTCATGACAACTGCAGGACTCCGAGGGACGCTGCGCGCAACTCCAGAAAGCAATGAGATTGCGGTGTATGCGGGAGATCCAGCACTATCAACATCCATTGTCCAGACAGCAGACAGCGAGTTTGCTCCTCTCTTTCGCCGCTATTTGGGAAATACTGTTCAGCAGGTACAATCTTTTATCACAATCAATGATTTTTCCTTTGCCTCTCCGCGTCCGAATACAAGCCTCGTCACCTATGGGACGGCTATGCAACAAGCCGCAAGTCACTTTGGCACGGTTGATGGTCGTCTTGCTCATCAGACCGACCAGCCGACACACGAGATTGAGGTGATGATGACGTTCGCTACCGCGAAGCGACTAGGGATGCATGTCGGGTCAACGTTCTCCCTTTCGTTCACCTATTTTACGGCGAATCCTTCGACTGCTACGACTGAGCCATCCCTGTACTCGGCGACGATCACCGCGCGCATTGTTGGACTGTTTCAGGTCACGCCGAACAACCTTGGCTACTGGCATGGAGACGATTTCAATCCTCTTTCACTCACCAATGAGGGGACAACAACACACTATCAATATACCATCATTGTTCCAGAGGACACCTTACTTGCTTTTGTTGATCATCTGAGTGCTCTCCACCTCTCTGATACCGTTTACTCCACCTCCAGTAGCAGCTATGCATTTGCCTGGTACTACCAATTACTCCCTTCACGTTTGGCGGGCAGCGATCTCACGTCACTCATGAATGGGATCAATGGTTTGCAGTCAACCATGAACAGCTTATATGGTGATTTACAGAATGACCCTTTGACTTCTACCACCTATCCGTATCTGAGTAGCTTGGGACTTTCTGGCTCTGTCTTGAGTTCGAGTGGGCAACCTGGTTCCCTAGAAGTGCTTCGGGATCGCGTCGATGTCGCACGTATTCCTACTGACGTTTTTACCATCCTTATTGTCTTGCTCATCCTCTTCTTCGTCAGTCTCATGACAGCATTGCTCATTGATCGTCAAAGAGATGTTCTCGCGCTTTTACAGAGTCGTGGTGCGAGCAGTGCACAAATTTTTAGTGCGCTTTTCCTCCAAAGCGTCCTTCTGAGCCTGATCGCGCTCTTTCTAGGGATTCCACTGGCGATATCGAGTACACTCTTGCTTGCAGGACACCTCTTGCCTAGCAACGAACAAGACGCGCTGAACGTGATTACGGCTTACCCCTTCCAGGTGATGTTAGGAATGCTGCCATATGCACTTCTCATTCTCCTTGTTGCACTCATTACGACAGGACTTTCGCTCTTCTTCGCTGCTCGTATGGATGTCCTCTCGCTTCGGCGCGCATCTGCTCGTAGTAGTACGCGACCACTTTGGCAACGCCTCAATCTTGATCTGCTCGCAGGGGCACTTGCCTTGCTTGGATACGGAATATCTTTGTATGTGACGGGCATTGGGAGTGTTCTTCAGGGAGATGCACGCACGCTCATCGCAACACCTGTATCAATCCTTGCACCATTCTTTCTCGTGCTCGGCTGTCTCCTCCTTTTCTTCCGTCTTTTTCCTATCCTCTTACAGTGGGGAACTCATCTTGCGGAGCGAGGTCGAGGAGCGGTTGTGTTACTCGCGTTCGCACATGTTGCACGTTCGCCACGCCAATCTTTGCGTATGGCCTTACTACTAACTCTTGCGACTGCTTTTACCTTTTTCACGTTCGTCTACAGTGCAACTGAGGCACAACACATCCAAGATATTGCCAACTATGAGACAGGTGCAGATTTTAGTGCGCACCTTTTCGCATCTGGAAGCTCTTCCACGCTCTCGCAGGTGATACGCCAGTACAATACGATCCCAGGGGTGCTCTCTGCGAGTGCTGGCTATGTGGATCAAGGATATGGCGGGCATGCTGATATTGCAATGGAAATTCGTGCCGTTGATACCGCAAGCTTTGGACGGACCGTGGTATGGCCCTCACCACAAGCCTATCAACAGGCAGCACCACTGTTGTCAAAGCTGGCCTCACAGCACGACGTTGCGCTCTCCTCTGATGAGGTACCAGCAATCGTGGATCAAACAACACTACATGCCTTGCTCCTACAACCCGGTTCTACCTTGAGTGTCAAGGTAAACAATGCGTTTCCTAATGTCATCCAGTGCCTCGTTATAGGGGTGGTAGATCATATTCCTACAGTCAATACACTCGCATCCTCCGTGACGATGGGGGGTATTCTGGTTGACTATCAAACGTACCTTGATGTCTTCAGACAGGATGTGAAACGGAGTCACCTCCTCACGAATCCGGTCGAACCTCCTTCCTTCAATCAGATATGGCTCCATACGAAAAGTGATTCCGCATCGTTAGAGAGCATCCGTGTGGTGCTGAACACACAGACTCCTCGCCTTGACCACATTCTCGATAGATACCTGCTCCTTGCGACGTTACAATCAGATCCACTCTATCTCGTCCTTGTCGGCGTGCTTGAGATCGGAACAATAACTGCACTACTGCTGACACTGGTCGGAGACCTGTTGGTCTCGTGGGAGAGTGCTCGTACACGCATTGTAAGCTTTGCATCGATACGGGCCATTGGAGCCTCTTCACGTCAGATCACACTAGTATTTCTATGGGAGCAAGCCATCGTCTATACAATTGGACTTCTTTTGGGAGGAGGATTTGGCTTGCTGCTGGTGCTCTCGGTGCTTCCTCAACTGACGTTTACGAATAGCAACGAGAACCTTACCAGTCAACAATTTTTTGCGTTACAATCGGCACTGGCTACACAGTTTGTCTTCCCACCATCATTACTTCTGGCTCTGCTGACACTTGTATGCATTGGTGGTATAACCCTCATAGCGATGGTGCATATAGTCACGCTGCCTCTTCTCAATCAAACGCTTCGCTTAAACGAAGATTAAGGAAGGGTTAGCACATCAATATCTGAAAAACGTTTGGTAAGCAAAGCAAAGGAGAAGTACTGGCACACTACGCATGAGCAGCCTTTGCCGCTATCGACAAGCATCTATTCAGCAATTCTCCCATCCTGTATCTGTAACACACGGTCGGCAGAGGCGACGAATACAGGATCATGAGTTGCGACAAGCATTCCTATCTTTGTGTTATGTGTGATATCGCGGAGCAGTTGAGTAATGTTGCGGCTCGTAAGCGAGTCGAGGTTTCCCGTCGGCTCGTCCGCGACGATGAAGCGTGGCTGATGAACGAGTGCACGCGCTAGAGCCACACGCTGTTGCTCACCGCCTGAAAGTTCCAAACCACGATGATGAGCACGTTTGCTGAGTCCTACACGCTCTAAGGCTTCGCGTGCCTGTTTTATGCGTTGAGATGAAGGCATACGTGCGAGGCGTAAGGGTATTTCGACATTCTCCTGCGCCGTGAGCGAAGGGAACAGATGAGCGTTCTGAAACATAATGCCAATGCTTTCTCGTCGCAAACGGGCGCGTTCGCTCTCATTCATCTTGTTAAGGTCGCGTTCAAGGACTCTCACGATGCCTTGTGTTGGACTATCCAACCCGACCAAAATGTTCAGAAGTGTTGTTTTCCCCGAACCAGAGCGACCACGGAGCGCAACAAATTCCCCCGGTTGTATGCACAGAGTGATACCACGCAACGCTTGTACGACGCCAGCACCAGAGCGAATTTCGCGTGTCACCTCTTGCATTTCCGCGATTGTTGAAATCTCTATTTCTGCTCCAGATTTCATGCTCGTCCCTCTCTGTGTCCTTCGAGTGTTCCGTTGCTATTCGTTTCGTCAAGAATAGGCCACAATTCCACATGCTCGTCCGCGATACGCACCTCGGCACGTCCGTGAAACGCGATATTCTCAACAGCCTCTTTTGGCAATTGGAGACGTCCTGCGCGGTCAATCAAAATAGCTTCGCGGTGTGTCTCACTTGAAAGACCAATTACCGCACTGGCGGCAAGGACGTTCGGATTGACCGCTTCTGATGCGTTCTCGCGCCGTATTGTCTCTGTGCTCGTACGTCCATCACGGATGGCGATGGTGCGGTCAACTTCAGCAGCGATGGCGGGATCATGTGTGACGGTGATGATGGTCAAACCTAATCTATGATTCAGGTCGCGCATGAGGTGTAGTACCTCAGAGGCTGTCACGGAATCCAGTTCGCCCGTTAGCTCGTCGGCAAGCAATATCTTTGGTTCATTCGCAAGTGCAACGGCTATAGCAGTTCGTTGTTGCTCACCGCCAGAAAGTTGAAAGGGGCGTTTCTTGCCCATCGCACCCAACCCGACTAATTCGAGTAGCTCCTGTGCTCGCTTGCTACGTTTGGCTGAGCCAACACCGCTTAACATTTGCGGTAGTTCAACATTCGCGGCAGCACTCAACTCCGGTAAGAGGTTACGCCCACTCTGTTGCCATATCTGTCCGACGATAAAGCGACGATAGTGAATACGTTGTCCTTGCCCTAACCGTGTCAAATCATTGCCATCTACGACACAACTACCCGCACTTGGTATATCCAACCCACTGAGAATATTGAGCAATGTACTTTTGCCTGAGCCAGAGGCACCAACAATCGAAATCATTTCGCCCGCCGCCACTTCCATATCTAACCCCTGCAAGGCCACAACTTCGAGGTCGGCAACTTTATAAATTTTGACTAGGTTATCACATACCACAAGAGGTTCTGACATAAAGGCTCCTCTCACACTACACGTGTGTTTTGTCTGAGCAGAAAAAGTAATACTGCAGAGAGTGTGAATCTACCACCAGCCAGCCGATACCACATTGTTCGCCGGAGTTGGCGCGACAAGGCTAAAGTTGTTGGGGCAGTATGGATAGCTACGCACAACTGGTGGAGGCTTTGGCGAGTTCAAACTGAGGGCGTCTGTGGTAGGGGATTTAATCACCTGTGTAGGTTGCGTAACTGGTGCGAATGATGGCACTGTTCCTGGCATAAACCAATCGGTTGAGCGTACACCATCGGGATAGGTCACGGTTGCTTGTTCTAAGCCACCCGGATTTACGAAGTCATGGATGGGTTGCCCTTGTTCCGCGACAAGCATTGAGTCGTGCCAGATAGGAGCCGCCCCGTCAACGCCAAGTACGTTGTTCATCGGCGTGTTATTGTCGTTGCCAACCCAGACACCCATCACGTAGTCAGTGGTGTAGCCCATTGTCCAGTTATCACGGAAATCGGTAGTGGTACCAGTTTTGGCGGCGGCTGGTCGCACTGTGCCTCGGTTGCCTGCCCAACAGTCATCGCGTGAGTTCGAGAAGAGTTGCAGCACGTTACAATCATAAAATTCGGGCTTGCGTGACTCGTTATCGCTCAACACACTGGTCATCATGTAGGCAAGTTGTGGGCTTAACACCTTTGTACCCTTGATAACTGCATGTCCAAACGTCTGATTTGTGCTAGCGAAGACGACTTTGCTGACCGCATAGTAGGGCACATGCGTCCCGCCATTGGCAAAGGTACCAAAGGCCGAGGTATGATCGAGCAACTTGACGCCCAGACCACCAAGCACCAACGAGTAGCCGGGTGTTCCCTCATAACTGGTGACGCCCATATCGTGCGCGGTTTTCATCGCGTTATTGATGCCAACGTGCTGCAACACCTTCACGGCTGGCACGTTAAGCGAGTTTTGCAGGGCACAGCGCAGCGTCATATGTCCATGAAAGCGCAGGTCGTAGTTTTCTGGTGTAAAGGTTGATGGGTCCGAATCCGGCAAATTAATGGTCAAAGGGGTATCGGCAACCGCTTGTGCGGGTGAAGCACCCTGCTCGAAAGCGGTCACGTAGACGTAGGGCTTGAACGACGATCCAGGTTGACGATAGCTCTGTGTGGCGACATCGAACTGACCGTCAATACTAACATCATTATAGTCGATACTTCCAAGCAGCGAACGTATTGCGCCTGTATGATAGTCAATCAGTACCTCTGCAGCGTTACTCACATTATGCCCATTGTTGTACAGGTCCGCGACATGCGCCTGTGCAATTTTTTGAATTTTGTCCTGTAACGCGATATTCAGCGTTGTGTAGACGATCATATCCGAGCGCGACAACTGTTCTCGTTTGAGATGATATATTGACTCAAGTTGTGTCAACACAAAATTGAAAAAGTGTGGTGCTCGATTCGTCAGGCTCGTAGGGTGCTTAAAGAAGTGCGGACTTCTTACCTCTTTCATGGCATCATTTGCTTGTACCTGTGTGATGTATTGCTGGCTCACCATAAGACCTAGTACAAGTTCACAACGATTGATGGCGGCTTGTGGATGGCGCGAAGGGGAGTAAGAGTCAGGCGAGTTCGGTAAGCCTGCTAGCATCGCGGACTGTGCCAGGTCAAGTTTCGCTGAGGCCGGTTTCCCTCCTGGTGTGTCTTCCAGTCCAAAGTAGAGATTGGCAGCCGCGTCAACACCGTATGCTTGATCGCCATAGAAGATACTGTTCAGATACATCTGTAGAATATCACGCTTGCTATAGCGGCTATTGACTGCTGGCGTCAGGGCAATCTCCTGCAACTTGCGGACAAAAGAGGTTTCGTTGCCAACCACCAAATTTTTGATCAATTGTTGCGTAATGGTACTTCCACCCTCGACAACATGCCCGCTTTGTACATCATCAATCGCGGCGCGAATAATGCGCAGAATATCGACGCCGGGATTGGTCCAGAAATTCTTGTCCTCAGTAGCGATGGTCGCGCTAATCAAATCTGGCGATACATTGTCGAGCGAAACCGTTGTATGCACACCCTGATCGGTTAACTCTCCAAGAAAGACGCCCTTGCTATCGTACATCTTGAGATTGTCTTTTGGTAACAGATCATGCAGTGATGCAACCTGTGAAATATATTTATATTGTGTGTCACTGTAGAAACGGTAGGCGGCATACACACCCGCACTACTCAGCGAAAGAAATATTACAAGCAGCGAGAGAGCAGTACTGCCAAAAGTAAGCCAGAGGCGTTGTACCTTGCGACGATCATCACGACGTGTGACGCGTAGATTTTTGCGTGAAAGGTGGCGGAGCAACAGCTTTTTGCGCCGCTTTAGAAGCGGAAGTTGTGCTGTGATAGCAGTTGAGGTCATCGGAGTATGCCCGACAGATGCAGGAAGAGGAGTATCTTTTGCTAAGGCAAGCGTCTTCTGTATAGCGATGTCAACATGTGTATCAGACTCGTCTGGTCTCTGGTTCTCTGCTGGCATAGCGATACTCCTTATGACCTACCTGTTCCTGTACATCAGGCTCTTCCATAAACCATACCATATTAGTGTGCTACTTGACAATAAGTATTAATGGGTATTGCTCATCCTTCTTAGATAAACGCAATAGAGGACGAATAATTGCATGTGATATTGTGGAGACCGATGTATCGCGTCCTTCTGACAATCAAAAAAGAGAACGTAGGGCGGTAGGGGCAGCAATTCATTGCGCCCAAAGATGGGTCGGGAGGGGTCCACGTTG
>CAXUIS010000174.1:0-11413 GCA_964250915.1 uncultured Ktedonobacteraceae bacterium
TGCGTGGGCGTGACCTCACAATCACACCACCAGACGAATATGCATCTCTCTCTTTTTCGGCGTTGCTGACAACACTTTTTGGCTCATATCTTCCTGGCCTAATCAGTAGGGACATCGAGCAGGATAAGCGTTATTCCTTTTTGCGCACCTACCCTATTCATTTCACTGCTATAAAGCAGGCTTTGCAACAACAGGGAACACCCTTTACGGTGGCGTTTGAGGAACGACCGGTGTTGCCCTTCGAGACGACACTTGCGTTATCTTCGCGTCCCTATCAGGATGAAGCGTTAGCAAACTGGCTAGCGGAATCTAGTGCAGGCGTGGTTGTGTTGCCGACGGGTGCAGGTAAGACGTTTGTTGCGGCGATGGCAATTCATGAGACAGGTTTATGGACGCTAGCGGTGGTGCCAACAATTGACCTGTTGCAACAGTGGCGCGTCGCATTATCTGCTGCCCTCTCCATACCTCTTGATGAAATTGGTGTCTTTGGCGGGGGCGAAAAAGAGATTAAGCCGATCACAATTATCACGTATGACTCTGCCGCCCTCTACCCTCGTGAGCTGCGTTCCTTTGGTCTACTCATTTTTGACGAGTGCCATCATCTTCCTGCCCCCACCTATCGCTTGATTGCGGAAAGCGCATTTACACCACTTCGTCTAGGTTTGAGTGCCACGCCCGAACGTAGTGACATGGCGCACGCTGATCTGGACGCGTTGATTGGACCAGTGGTCTATCGACGTTCACCTACCGAACTGACCGAGGGCAACTATCTCGCGCAGTATTCCGAGGAACATGTTCCCATTGCGCTCTCAGCCGAAGATGAGGTACGTTATGCGGAGCAACGCCGCATCTATCGAGCGTTTCTGCAAAGACGGCGGATTGTGATTCGTACGCCAGAAGACTTTCAGCAGAAAATTATCTATATGAGTGCGCGTGACCCTGAGGCACGAACTGCAATGTTGGCATGGCGCGAAGCACGTAATATCTCAATGAATGCACCCGCGAAATATAGCGAAATAGAGCGTTTGTTGCGGCTCCATGCTGATGACCAAGCTATTCTTTTCTCCGAGTATAATCCAGTCGTCGATGAGATTAGTCGGCGTTTTTGCCTGCCAAGTATTACCTACAAAACTCCTACTGAGGAGAGGCGGACTATTCTGGATCGTTTTCGTTCTGGACAGTATAGCAAGCTTGTTACTGGACGTGTGCTGAACGAAGGCGTCGATGTGCCCGATTGTCGAGTTGCGATCATCGTGAGTGGCAACAGTACGAAACGTGAATATATTCAACGGCTTGGGCGTATTCTTCGTCCCAAGCAAGGGCAAGCCACACTGTATGAACTGGTCACGAGTGGTACGACTGAGGAAGGGATAGCGCAAAGAAGAAAATAGGCTAGAACACTACATGAGTGCAATGCAATTGCGTTGCACTCATGTAGTGTTCTAGCCTATTTTCTTGATGTCTAGGGTGGCTAGATACTGGCACTCTGTATATGCTTGATAGGCACCTGCTGAACCGAGCGTTGGATTTGGTTCATCGTTAGGTGGAATAATGCGCCCTGTATAGGCATCGCTGGCAAACTGTCTCACCTGTAGTGCATTATTGGTAAGGGCAGGATTGGCTATGTGAGTCGTTTGTACAAGAGGCACATCATAGGTTCGTAGCTTTTGTAGCCAATCGCGCAAATCAGTAATCGCACTTCTGACATTCCGAATGTGTTGTTGCAAGGACGTATTGTTTGGTGCCGCCTGTTGTAGCTTATCCAGTTGTGTTGCTAACGTATCAATGTATCCAGGTTGTGTTGGCGAAGAGAGTAATCCTACTTTCGCATAGACCTCGCTTTGCATCCCCTTTGGCAGATCACCCGATACCTTCGCGTACTGTGTGCCATCGATCAACTCTATAATGCGTGTAGCCTGACGTTTTGCAAGCGCATTATCATGAGTGCCCTGTATGCTATCGACCAGACTACCCGCCTTGTCGTTGATAGATTTAATGGTCTCAAACATGCCCACAATAACATTGTGGTTGTCTGTCGGGAAGTTGGGTGTCTGGTACAAAATATTTTTTACATATCGAAAGGAAGCTGTATCAAGTGTAGTCTTGTACACCACGTTACCTGTTGGAGCGGAAGGTGTTTGCCCTGCATTCTCGGTTGTTACAAGAATGCCTTGCGTCATAGACAGCAGGTTTGTATGCTTTGCATTTCCTGGATAGAGGAGCGTTGCATGATCATTGTCTAGTGTAAGTGAGCCAAGTGGTAGTGTATGATGGTTATTGTCCTGTAACCATGCATCATATACTGTATTTTGAGCAGGCGCGCCCACATTTTGTATGTCGAGGCGCAGCTCATCAGCATGTCCCAATGCATCATCTTGAAAAAATACGTGACCCACTACAGCTGATGAGTCAGCACTTTTTGAATTTAGCAAGACACTACCGATAATCCCTGTCGCGATAAGCAAAATAATAGCGAAGATCGCAAGCACAGCATATATCGGCACATCAGTAACGCGTGAACGCTTGCCTCGTGTTTTCAATGGAAATGATGTAGTAGGCTGTATTTGTGATGGCGCAACAGGAGCGAATGCCTGTGTTACTACAGATGGTTGAGTTGCTTTTTCTGTTGTAAATGATGTCCGGGCTAGCTGTGGTACGTTACGCGTCGTTGGCAATGTACTGCTTGGCAGTGGCGTTGCTATTTTCTTCGTAATTGGAGCGGACGTGGGTTGAACAACGCGCTGTTTTCCTGAGGCATTGGATACTGAAGGTGTATTTGTTAAGGCAGCAGGAAGAGGCGTACTTGGTTTCGCATAGATGCTTGGACTTGGTTGTGCTAATGGTTTGGTTGGTCCAGTAGGTTGTGAGACGCCAAGAAACGAATCGTACTTACCACTTGCTGCGTGATAGGGACTTTCTTCCTCTGCAATGACCGTATGATGGAGAGGAATGGTTGAACGAATAGAACATGCATCAGCGATAGCGGTAGCTAGCAAGGAAGCCATTGCGTAACGCGTAGCTGTATCCTTTGCCATCGCTCGGAGAATAACTTCTGAGAGTGCTGATGGAAGCTGTGCATTAATCAGTGTTGGAGGCGTTGGCAGTGTATTCAGATGCTGCATCATTACAGCAACCGAGCTTTCATCGCGGAATGGCTTTGTTCCTGTACATAACTCGTAAAGAATGACGCCTAGCGCATAGATGTCACTACGGTTATTGGGGGCATCGCCCCTTGCTTGCTCAGGCGACATATAATGAGGCGTACCAATGGCGGCTGTATCACCAAGTAAGAGAGGAAGACCAAAATCGGTGAGCATCGGCTCTCCAGGAGCGAAACGCTCTATAGCATGTTGGTCGAGAAGAATGTTGCCCGGCTTGATATTGCCGTGAACGATACCTTGCTGATGTGCGTAATCGATGGCGACACCCAAACTAGTGAAGAGATACACGATGTCTGGCAGTGAGAGCAACGTGCCTTTCTTATGTGCCCCCGCTATATACTTCTCTAGCGTTTGTCCCTCTATAAAGGCCGACGCAATATACGCAGTGGTGCTTGTCGATTGTTCTTGGTGTGCAATGGCAACATCATAAATAGGCACGATATTGTCGTGACGGAGAGAGGCGATTTTCTGACCTTCTGTCGTGAACCGCTTCATAAAGTTTGGGTCAGATTGTAGATCGGTGTGAAGTACTTTTACTGCAACATCACGCTTATATTGCAGGTCGTAGCCTTGCCATACTTCACCGATATTGCCCCGACCCAACGATTGTCGCAGTTCGTATTTCCCTAGTTTTTGTGGAACCGTACTCATCACGTCCTCCAATGCACTGATAGAGAATTGGTCGGGCTTTCCATAGTCTCCCTACCCTACAATACCAGAAATAAGGCATATGTTCAATGTTTTAGGAGGGATATCCTACGTATATATATGGTGTTGACAGAGTTTCCACATTTATACTAGTAATGTAGAATACTAAAAAAGAAAGAACACCAGAACGAAGGTATACCAGTGCGTTTTAGTCTACAAGATATCAAAAAGTCAATACGACGGCAACAGGGCGAACTCGCTGTCTCGCTTCACTTCTTGCAACCAAACGAGCTAACACATGAGATAACACAACTCATTGTATATTATGAACGCTTGCTTGGTCAACCACAACACCAGTTTTCACTTGATGATGCACGCGCTTGTATAGGTGACTATCGCCTCGCTCATTGTCTTCTTGCTACAATGAGTCATTGGTATGTATGGCGACAACGAGAGTGGGCCGAGGCTATACAGGCGTTGAGCACGAAAGCCGACCTTGCGGGAATCACCTCATCAATACAACTTCGTCTGACACTGTACGATTACGTCAATGAACATCATCACGGCTTCCTTGATGCTTCCACACGCAGTAACACATTAACAGAGTTTGCAGAGACGTATGCGCTTTCTGTAAGTGAATTGGAGTATCTGCTGATGATGGATACCGATGACGAAGCCCGTCTGGTACGCACGACTTCAGCATCGCCTACACCACAAGAGGTTGTGACATTGTATAACCAATGGGTGTTTGAGGCTGCTTTATGTAATGCGTCCAGTGTTCGCTTTTTGATTGACTGTAATGCATTTAGTAACAATCAGCTTTCCCCGTCCACTGGTGTGGGTGCTGTGATAAAGCGGCTGTGCTATATCGCACGAAAGATGGGAGTTTATTACGATCTGGCCTATGAACAAATGCTCCCCGGCATGTCACCACTATTGTCTTTGACACTGTATGGGCCGCAGGAGGTAACGGGAGCTGCGCAACAATATGGAATACGGTTGGCGCGCCTATGTCGCATCTTGATGGGCTATGGTATTGCTCGTGTCGAGACGCCACGAAAGGCAAAGAAACCATCACTTGCCAATGCTATTGTAGAGGCACACGCCACCATACATTTCTTGCAACGTTCCTACGTGTTCAAAATGGATGCCCCCCTTTTGAACTTGCTGCCACAGGTTGAGCAGAAGAACGAGGGAGAGCAGCAACTTCATCAGCAAACCGAAAAGACGACAATTTTTGATAGCAGTATAGAGCAGTCGTTCGCGGAAGCATTTACCGCACTCGCCAAAAGTCAGGGTGTTGATGGTTGGCAGTTAGAACGCGAGCCTGAGCCTTTGTTGCTAGATTCCAGTATTTTCATTCCCGATTTTGCGGTAACGCGTTCACAGCATCGTATCTATGTCGAAATACTTGGCTTTTGGACGCCTGCCTATCGAGAGCGCAAACTGCAAAAGTTACTACAGCTACAGGACCGTCACGACCTTGTGCTTGCTCTGCCTAAAGAAGCGAAGGAAGCGTTTTCTAGCATTCTCTCGGCCTTTCCTGTTGTCCTGTATGATGGACAGCTTTCCGCAACGGACATACTCGCCGTATTACGTACTCAGTACGATGATTTTGCCGAGCGACTGGCTCAAATTGATGTTATGGTTGTACGCGAGCAGGTACACCAAAGAGGTCTTCTCAGCGAGCATATATGTGCCGAGATATTGCACTGTTATCGTCGTTCAGAACTGCAACAGGCGGTGGAAGGCATTCTCGATGACGCCATTCGATTCTCCATTGGGGTAGGGCTGTATACATGTATATGGATGGAACAGATACAACAATCTTTTCTAACATGGATGCGCGCCAAGCGTTCAGTAGCACTTTCGGACGCACTGCAAGAACTAAGAACGTACGAAAACGTGCTGCAAACGTGTGAAGATGAGGTGCTTGAAGCGATGATCAACATGTGGTCAGAAGTACGGGTGTTTCGCACTTCTATTTTTGACGCATCTGTTGAACTGACTGAAGAGCACCAGCACGATGAAAAAGAGCAAATGCAAGTAGGAGAAATAGCCTCTATTGAGAAGCCTATAAAACTTCGTGAGAAGCGAAGTATACTACGAAAACAGCCAAAGAGCGCAGGAATAACAACTGTACAAGAGGATTTGTGGACGTAAACTACCCTTTCTTCTCATTTTCCACTACAAGAAAAACTGAATGTTACAAACCTACAAAATAGTACGTTTTGATGAATGTAGTGGTCAAATGAGTAGTGTCCCTTTTCCTCATTTTCTTCAAATAGTAAGGGACACAAAACAAGAAATCCTCTATGCGTGGCGCACCCTTCTATAGGCAATACTACTATATTATCGCGTCATATTCCAAGAGACTAGGACCAATTACTATTAATAACCAGTGGAAAGTAGGGAGTTTTTGTAACGAACAACGATAGACGTATGATGGGTGGTAGCAATTATCGCCTTCCGCGCGTAGCACAAAATATATGGCTTACGGAATGGCTTATTCTTCCAATACGGAATTTTTATTAGTATGAAACATTTGTTCTAAAACTCATTGACAGATACGTTTGTTCTAGTGTATGATTGAACACAGTAATCCACTAGAACATAGGTTCTAAAAACTCTCAAAAATCCCCCTTTAGAGAGGACGGTGACAATGTGGATCAACGGAGTCACACACAAGGCGTAAGGCAAAACTATTCGCAGCGTCGTTCAGGAGACGTTGCAAACACGCGAAACCCACGAGCAGACGAAGATGAAGAGTATGATGACGTTTGGCCTTCGCGCATGCCAACTAGCGCACGGCGTTATCAGAGCGATGTGAAAACAGAAACCGGACGTACAGCAGATGTACAAATGTCGTCTCAACGCGAACATCGTACATCATCAAATCCAGGACGAACTGGTGGGAACACAGTTCCGCCACGGCGTACTGCAACGCAGAGTATGCCAGCGACTCAAACACCAAGACGTGCTGTGACACAAAGTGTACCTGTCGTGCAAGCACAATCACCACGTCGTATGGTGACACAGAATATTCCTGCGGTGCAACCAACAAGAAGGCGGCCTCTTGAAGACTTTGAGGACGATGTGCCTTCTCGTACATCAGGTTTGTTAAAGCAGCCGAAGCCTCCTCGTGGGCGGCGTTTTCACTGGCTGGTCTATGTTGGGCTTGCGATGATTGGTATGCTTCTATGCTGGATGTTGTTAACAACATTTCTTGGCTGGTGGCAAGTCGAACAAGACGACCTGCACTATGGTCGTCCACGTACATCACAGTACGATTATGTTGTTGGGCACGGTGACTCTACTACGAACAAAAGCCATTTTATAGCCATTAATCTCAGGCGACATGTTCAGGTCATCGAGTGTCCTGCGGGTGATTGTGCCAAAGCGAGAATCTTGATTGGTCCTGTCCTTATTGGGCCAAACCAGGATTTAGCACCAGTAACGCTCACCTTCAAAGACGTGAACGGAGACGGCAAACCTGATGTTATTGTCAACGTTCAGGACAGTCACTTCGTGTTTATTAATGATAATGGTACATTCCGTCCAACACGCCCCGGAGACAGTATTCATTTATAATATGCTTGTACACGAGAAAAGGGTGGTACCTGGACATATTCCAGATACCACCCTTTTCGCTCAGAGGTTAGGTAAGTTATACGAAAGGAGCAGCCTCGCTTACTGGTTCATACATACGGGCGTGTGTCGGCACTGACACTGTAGGTTGTGCAACGTGTGTTGCTAATGTTGAAGGTGTAAATAAAGTAGTAGGTTCTTCAGCAACTTCAACCGTCTTTTTTACATCTGGATGGAGCGATAGGAACGCGAAAAGAAGTATCCAAACAAGAAGAACACCCAGAAGTGTCCAGATAATGAGCAGGTGTGTAACTGTCATTGTTGTGCTAGAGGCATCCATGAATTAAATATTCTCTTTCAGACTGTTTTTATAAAAGGGCAACCTGTGTATATTGTTTCCGTACTTATCATAGTAGACGAAATGACCATACGAAAATAACATTGGAGCAAAATGTGAAAGCACTATTGTTCTTTTTGTTGAAATCTGTCACAATAGCAATTAATGGCTATTGATATATGCGAAAAGTATAGAGTAAGTTTGTCCAAAGGATATAACGCATGGACCATACAAATTGGCAACGGACACGTGATATTCTTATCAGTACTATCTGTATTGGTATTATTCTCTGGGCGGCCTGGATTATTGGGGGGCGATTTGTTGATATTATTGTTATCTTACTTATCTCGATGGCAGTAGCGTTTTTGCTCACTCCCCTCGTCAATTTGCTTGTAAGGTACAAGGTACCGCGACTGGTAGCAACGGCTGTCGTTTTTCTCGTTGTGGTTGCCGCCATAGGGGGTATTGGCTCTGCACTTGTTTTTTCATTGATTCGTCAGACCCAAGCCTTTTCGAGCACAGTTATAGCATACTTTAGCAACTTGCCTACTCTCAACATCAACAGTGTCGAGACGTTTTTACAAAAGCAAGCTGGTATTCCTGTTTCAACCATTAATCAAGCCATAGACCAACTTCGTGGGCAGGCTGTAACATATGCACAACTGGCGGCAACGAACGCTATTAATATTGTGTTCTTTGTGACAGGTGCCTTTCTGAACGTTTTTCTTGTTGGGGTGCTGAGCTTTTACTTCCTGCTTGATGGAAAGCGTCTTCGTGACAGCATTGTCAACATTGTGCCGCAACGCCAAATGTCGCATGTTTTGGTATTCGAGGATGCCTTGAACCGCGTGGTAGGAAATTATATTCGTGGTCAGTTGACACTAGCGGCTATAGTGGGAGTGCTTGCAGGTGTTGTCTGTGCGCTTACTGGTCTAGGTCAATTTGCCATAATTGTTGGCGTTTTAGGCTTTTTGTTTGAGACAATCCCAATGGTCGGTCCAGCTCTGGCTTCTGTACCTGCAATTGCTATCTCTCTACTCACGCCGGACCCGTTTCCTCGTACTTTATGGGTGATTGTTGCGTTCATCGTGATTCAGTTGCTAGAAAGTAACATTCTTGGACCTCGTATTGTGGGGCATGCAGTAGGTTTACATCCTGTGGCTTCGATCCTTTCGCTGCTTGTATTCGCGCAGTTGTTTGGTCCATTTGGAGCATTGATTGCAACACCAATCGTAGCAGCCGTTTGGGTCGTGATTGCGAGTATCTACCGCTCTGCGCGTGGTGAGACGCCAGACCAGATGCTGGCAAGGAAACGGGCACCGTGGGAGATGCGTCGTCCCACAATACCTGGATTCCGTGGAAGGCGCCGAACAAGTATGCTTGGCAGTGATGGAGGTGTAAGCAGTAGTTCTCTGAGACCATCGGCGGATGGCAGTGGTACCACTAGTGGTGTAGCACAAACGGCTGCTGAAGAGGTAGGGAAAGCAGTTGATGACAGCAAGCGTGTTGTGTCCATTGACCGCTCTTCTGATAGGTAATAATGCACAGTCAACACTTGTGTGTCCATACAAGGGCACCCGCAAGGGGATGCCCCTCCCATACACGAACGAGCTAGTGAAGCCACGTTATATGGGAGGGGCATCCCCTTGCGGGTGCCCTAACTTTTATGCTGTTTATGCACCAAAGGTGCGTTGAAGCTCTGCTTCTCCATCGTGGTTGACGAGTGCATACACATCGTCATCCGCCATCAATATTGTGCTGGCATCAGGAAAAATAGGTTCTGTACCTCGAATGATTAGCGCAAGATTTGAGCTGCGTGGCAGATGTACATCAGAAAGTCGCTTGCCAACGACTGTTGATTTTGGATCAATCGTCAGTTCTACAATTTCCAGCCCAGCCTTCTTGAGTGTCATAAGCATAAGAAATGGGGGGCGCGAGAGTTCAGACTCGATAAGCGCAAGAATTGAACGCGTAGGACTTACTGTGATGTTAATGCCCAACTGCTTGAACAATTCTTCATGCTTTGGATTGTTCACACGCGCAATCGTTCGTTTGACGTTAAAGCGTTGTTTTGCCATCTGGCAAATAACCAGATTATCCTCATCTTCACCCGTAACCGCGATTACGACATCGGCACGTCTTGCGCCTGCATCTTCCATCGTCCTGGCTTCACATGCGTCGCCTTTTGCGACGGATGGACCTAATTCTTCAGCAAGTGCTTGTTGACGGTTACTCTGCTTCTCAAGCAACAGGACTTCATGTCCAAGATTGAGCAGGTTTCGTGCGAGGTAGTAGCCCACATCGCCACCACCTCCAATAATAATATACATAGAATACGCCTCTTATCCTTTTGCTTGTGGTACTACTTTACCCTGCTGCTTCCCACTAACCATGTTGAAGAGCATGTTTGCCCCAAGAAGTGTAGGGCAGAAGGTGTCTAGCCCTAGTTCTTTATAGGTACTCTCACGTAGAGGGTCATAAATACGGCAAACTACTTTATTGACTTTGAAAAGTTGTTTTGCCATCTGGCTTGCCATAATGTTTCGATTATCACCATTGGTCACGGCAATAAATGCGTCGGCATCTTCTACGCGTGCGCGACGCAAAACCTCTTCGTCAACACCGTTGCCTGTCACCTTATCGCCTTTAAACTCAGGATCAAGGCGTTGAAACGCATCGTTACTACTGTCCACAACGGTAACGGTATGGCCCGCGTTATCTAGCTGCATCGCAAGTAACGCACCGACACGCCCACATCCAAGAATAACTATGTTCATAAAAAATATGGCCTCCTATTGTTGGTGTTATGTCCAACATCTGCTACTACCGTTGCTCATTGTAGCACACGGTTGAAGGAGCGTTTGTTGTAACCTTTGCTATAGGTTATAAATGTAGAGTACTAAAGCGAAGATAGTAAACGTGATTGCGAAAGCTATGAAGCCTCTTCTGAAGATAGTCCAACCCCGACCGCTTTGTGACTTGGAAGGGAATGCTATTTGCTGAATGGCTAGTGTAAGCATAAAGATTGCTTCAAACAGGCCGAAACTGTTTGTCCTTGCCGGAATGATCGAACGTGCTTGAGCGAAAAGTAAAAGTAGGCTAATCAGGGCAAGTAGAGTGGTAGTAAAGATGGCAACAATTGTTCTTATATTATGGTGCTGAGGTTGTCGATAGGAGATCATATCACCAAGTATAGCTATTATAGTATATATGACTGTAGTCCAAGAAACGAAGTAAGAGGCTAAGTGCATTGTTCCTATTCCTCCTTCTGTATTACATAGTTTACCATTGGGCTTGCTTTTATTATTGAAGGAGGTTAGATGTTCATAAATTCAACAACGGTGCCAATAATCACAAGCACAAATCCTGTAATTGCAGCACCAGTTCTGAAATGGTTGGGGTTCATCGTATACTTACGAGCAGTGAGCCAATTCGTGCAGTATGCAAGAACCCAGCATAAAAGGAAAGGGTTATACTTGAACTTAATGGGATTGATGAGATACAGGATACAACCGATAATAGAAAGGATTGAAAAGAATATCATAGCAATGAGGCCGAAGATCGCACGTGTATCAGGTTCTGCTAATTGCTTGTATTCACGCCAAGCTGTGAAAGTGAGCAAGATGGCTAGAATGGTTGGACCAAATTTAAAGAGCATATCTAAAAGCATAGATTTATT
>CAXUIS010000175.1:0-1222 GCA_964250915.1 uncultured Ktedonobacteraceae bacterium
CCCATACACGAATGCCGCCGGAGGTCCTGCGTTGTATGGGAGGGGCGTCCCCTTGCGGGCGCCCTGGTTTCTGTTACAAGGAGGACATAATGTCACGACCAATCACGCTATTTACTGGTCAGTGGGCCGATTTGCCGTTAGAAGAACTCGCACAAAAAGTAAGTACATGGGGCTTTGATGGACTAGAACTTGCCTGTTGGGGCGATCATTTTGATGTACAACGTGCTCTAAAAGAGTCAGACTACGTTCAGTCGCGTCACGATATATTAAAGCGTTACAATTTGAAATGCTTCGCTATCGCTAATCATCTTGTTGGGCAAGCTGTCTGCGACCCCATAGATGCACGTCACAAAGGCGTTGTACCACCTCATGTTTGGGGCGATGGAGAACCAGAAGGAGTACGGCAGCGTGCTGCGCAAGAACTGGCGGATACCGCACGTGCAGCTGCTAAACTTGGTGTAACTCAGGTTAACGGCTTTACTGGTTCTAGTATCTGGCACATGCTCTACTCTTTTCCTCCAAACGATCTCGCTACAATAGAGCACGGCTATGAAGATTTCGCGCAACGCTGGAATCCCATCATCGACGTATATGAGCGTGAAGGCATCAAATATGGCTTAGAAGTTCATCCCACCGAAATCGCGTATGATTTTGTCACGACGCGCAAAACTCTTGATGCGATTGGCAACCGTCCTGGTTTCGGCATCAACTTTGATCCTAGTCACCTCGTGCATCAATTTCTTGACTCAGCTGCATTTATCGAAGAGTTTGCCGACCGCATTTATCACGTTCACGTCAAAGACTCGAAACTACAGTTAAACGGACGCAGAAGCATTCTCGGTTCGCATCTCAACTTTGGTGAAGCGCAACGTGGCTGGGACTTTGTTTCTCCTGGACATGGCGACGTTGACTTCGAGGCAATCTTCCGTGCCCTCAATCGCATCGGCTATCAAGGACCTCTTTCTATCGAATGGGAAGACTCCGGTATGGACCGCGAATGGGGAGCGCAGGACGCCGTAAACTTTGTGCGCCGAACCGACTTCGCGCCGTCCTCAGTCGCATTTGATGCTGCGTTTAGCCGTTGATCAAACGCATTAATTAATATACATTGGTAGGGGCAGCAATTCATTGCGTCCAAAGATAGGAGTCGGGGGGAACACGTCGGGGTGAAGGAATCGTTGCCAACGCGTTGCCCCTCCCCACCCCATCTTTGGGCGCAATG
>CAXUIS010000175.1:1232-11366 GCA_964250915.1 uncultured Ktedonobacteraceae bacterium
CCCTCCGGGCCCCCCCCCCCCCCTTTTTTTTTGTTTTCTAATTTACGGGGGCCCCCTACCGTGTCGGTGGCAACACAGGCAAACTAAATCCCCAATTTAGTAATGCTTTGGCATCGTCAAAGCGCCCCGAATAGGTATCGCTATGCAATACCACCCCTATCAAGTGATGACCAGCCCTTGTTGCTGCAAATAACAAACAATAACCAGCCTCTACCGTGTGACCTGTTTTGATACCTGTCATTCCTGTATATACGCTTAACAGATCGTTGGTCGTTTTCCAGGTATACTTGTGATGCTGCCCATTTGCGGCAAGTGTATATATCGGTGTCTGAACAATTTGTGCGAACAGAGGAAGCGACATCGCGTACCGTGCTAAACGTATAAGATCAGCAGCCGTGGTATAGTGATTAGGATTTGTCTCGTTATCGGGTGTCAAGCCATCGGGATTCGTGTAGTGCGTCTGATACAGATGGAGACGATAGGCGAAGAGATTCATCCTTTGCACAAATTTGCTAGGTGAACCCGCGAGACCATCGGCAATAGCAATCGCGGCATCATCACCCGATGGCAACAGCAAGCCATAGAGCAGTGCTTTAAGTGGAACCACGTCACCAACTTGTAGAAAGGCACTGCTTCCATTATGCAGTATCACCTCATCTATCGCATCTTGCTTGACGGTAATGCCCTGATCGAGATTGCCCGTTTGTACCGCAATGACCGCAGTCATAATCTTTGTAATGCTTGCCATTGGCACAGGCTTGTCACCATGAATGTTGACAAGCACATTTCCGTCATCCATGTCTTCAAGGTAGGCCGTGCTCGAAGTAAGTGTCGGCGGTAGACCTTTGACGGTCAATACAGGTGAAGGTGAAGGTACAGGTGTTGGCACAAAGGGTAGAGGAGTAGCGGTCGGTGTCGGCGGCGTCAATCCAAGTACATCGCTTACACTACCACCTACAGGTGTGAATGCGAGAATCGGCGTTACAATAAGAATAACAAGTGCCAATGCAAGCAGTGAAAGAGCGATTATACGCCGTACCATGTAAATTACAACCTGTTCTGTATACAGGGCTTTTACCAGGGCACCCGCAAGGGGATGCCCCTCCCATAGACGAAAAAGCTACCGAATCAGAGGTATATGGGAAGGGCATCCCCTTGCGGGTGCCCTTGCCCTTTATCTTATAAACGCTCTTTACCTTTAGAAATCACACATGATGTATCATCACCATTTTAAAGGTCTTTAGGCCACTGTTTATTATAATCTGTCTCCCGCTCGAAAGCATCAGCAATGCGTAGTATCACTCCTTCACCAAATGCGGGTCCCAAAAGTTGTAGACCAACAGGTAGTCCTTGACTGAAACCGCCTGGAATGGAGATACCGCTAATGCCTGCAAGATTTGCTGGAATGGTGAACACGTCTTGTAGATACATCTGATAGGGATCAGAAATCTCACCTAGCTTAAATGCAACGGTTGGTGATGCAGGGCTGACCAGTGCATCTACCTTCTCAAACGCCTTCTCAAAATCTTGTGTGATCAGTGAACGCACCTTTTCGGCTTGCTTGTAATAAGCGTCATAGTAGCCAGAAGAAAGCGCGTAGGTTCCTAACATGATACGTCGCTTTACCTCAGCCCCGAATCCGTACTGGCGCGTCTTTTCCATCGCTTCCCACATGTCGTCGGTATCACGATAAGAATAACCATATTTCACACCATCATAACGTGCAAGATTTGCGCTTGCCTCTGCTGGTGCGATGATATAGTACGCTGAGACACCGTATTTTGTGTGAGGAAGCGAAACATCAACAATCTCTGCCCCCATTGCACGTAGTTGCTCGATGTTCTCTCGTACAATCTTGATGACTTCCGGCTGCGTTCCCTCGACCCAATATTCTTCGGGCACACCAAGTTTCATGCCTTGAATACTGCCGTTCAATCCAGCACTATAATTGGGCACTGGGTTTGGTGAACTGGTCGAGTCGCGCACATCACGTCCTGCTATTGCTTGTAGCAACAGTGCTGCATCACGTGCGTCACGTGCGAACGGACCAATCTGATCAAGCGACGAGCCAAACGCGATGAGACCAAAGCGCGAGACACGCCCATAAGTTGGCTTGACACCAAGCACATTACACAGTGATGCCGGTTGACGAATAGAGCCGCCTGTATCGCTCCCATATGAACCCATTGCCATACCCGCTGCTACCGCGGCAGCAGAACCTCCACTACTGCCACCAGGGGCACGTTCGAGGTCCCACGGATTGTGTGTATTGAAAAACGCTGAGTTCTCGGTTGAAGACCCCATTGCGAATTCGTCCATGTTGGTCTTGCCCACCATCACAATACCTGCATCGTTCAGCTTTTCCATAACCGTTGCATTATATACGGGCTTGAAATGTTCCAGCATGCGTGAGCCAGCCGTTGTGGTGATATCTTTCGTGGAAATCACGTCTTTAATGGCTATTGGAATACCTGTCAGTGGTGAAAGTTCTTCGCCACGAGCAATGCGTCGATCTGCCTCTTCTGCCTGTTTCAATGCCAGCTCATCCGTGATGAGTGTGAACGCCTTTACTTTGTCTTCTACCGCGCGAATACGATCCAGATGTGCTTGCGTTAGCTCTACTGATGAGACCTTTTTTTGACGCAATAAATCGCCAGCTTCATGAATCGTGAGTGTATATAATTCTGTCATTACTCTCCCTCCAACACAGCGTTGACCTTCAAGCTGTTATCTTCCTGATCAGGAGCGTTTGCGAGCAATACTTCTGGTGGATATGACGGCTGTGGCACATCGGGACGCATCACACTGGTCAAGCGAGAAGCGTGTGCTGTTGGTGAAACGCCACTGACATCAGCTTCCTGTAATATCTTTATGTTCTCTAGGATGACCGAGAGTTGCTGTTGGAACGTTGTAATATCTTCCTCACTCATGCCCAACCGTGCGAGTTTCGCTACATTTTCTACCGTCTTGCGATCAATCATCGTCATTCGTCCTCATTCATTTTTTTAGTATCGAATGGAAAAGCCCGTGAGGTGCTCTGTAGGTTCGCGCCACGTCGTCTCAACCTCATCTACCTCTGCGGCTGAAGGTCCTTGTCGTAAAGCAACCAGAAGATTTTCTAACGCACCACGGAGTCCTTGTGCTACAACCTCCACACTTCCATCCCCGATGTTACGGGCATAGCCACGTAGCCCAATCGACAATGCTTTTTGAGAGGCAAAGTAGCGAAAACCCACGCCTTGCACATACCCATGCACCACTGCATGAAGTTCTTCTATCGTCTTTTTCTCATTATTCTGGCTCATGTCGCCTATAATAGCATAATCGCTCGTATGGGTATAGACCTTGCTACTCTATGCGTTAGGCTCCTGCTTTTCAATATCGAGGAGATATTGCCGTGCGTCGGCCTCGGTTTGAGCAATACTCATATAGACATTAAGGTCTTCAAGCTTTTTTTCGTCTATTATTGCCTCTGTCTTATCAATTGCAAGACGTGCAATCTTAGGGAATTTTGTTTGTACTATACGTTGCACCAGGACACGCTGATCCTGTATCTTCTTTTGATTGGCCTGTTCAATACCTTTTTGAATCCCTTCCTCACGGCCTTCTTCCAAAATTAGCTGATAGATAGGTGTATCCCATAGAATATCGTGCTGCATCCTAAATCTCCTTACAAGCCAGTCCTGCTCTTCTTTCTTGCCAAGAAACGCAAGTGATGCTAAGGTTATCGTTAGCGAAACTAGGTCTCTACGTACAATTTCATCTTCTACAAGTTGTTCTATATCGCTGACTGTATCTTCAATAGCTTCACGTGTGGCGCCATTTTGTGTGAGTGGAACTAGCGGTAGCAATGCTACAAGTTCCGTATGTTTCAGTATCTCGACTGGTATTTCCCACAGTTTTATATTTGTAAAGTTGAAATGATGAAGTTCTGAACCATCTATCGGATGTTCCCGAATATAAGGCGATGAGGCTACGATGCCATCTTCTTTTAGGTATATGACAAAAGATACAACGCTAAAGTCAAGAAAGCGAGTTGCTAACACATTATATTCCCAAACTCGCTTAGCCATGTCAGCATCTGCACGCCGTTGAAATTCGATATGAACAGCGAAATGTTTGTCATTCACTGCAACTTCATGAAGTGCATCCATGTCAAGACTACGATTGAGGTGCGGCGATAGTTCACCAACGTACTCCGCTCCTTCTAGTAGCCAGGAAATAAAATGTTGTGGATTGATTTTGATAAGCTGTTTTAAGGTGCTGTCCCATTTACCAGCCATTACTACTTGAACCTCCTACACATGCTAGTGTTAGTGTAACATAGCCTCAACACACTGTCGAGATGTGCGAAACAAGCATTTTTTAGCATTTTTCAAGACTTTTTGCTATGATTGTCTATGGATAAAAAGATAGTTGCGAAAATAGCAACAAAGGGACATACAAAGGCGTAGTAGTATGGTAAGTATTTCCACTTGATAGTAGATTACTCGTGCCTTTTGGCGTTTTGTGGTACCATAATAGCCTATCATATATACATGGGTGCTAATACGTTGAGATTGGAAATCCTCAAATCACCTCGTTGGAGAGAAATAGTATGCAGTCAGTACAAGACTTGGCGACCGCGGTACAACATGTGGTCGCTAACGTTGAACGAGTTATCGTCGGGAAGGCTGACTCCGTAGCATTCAGCCTGATCGCAGTCATTTGTCATGGACATATTTTAATTGAAGATGTGCCAGGGGTGGGCAAAACCGTTCTCACCAAGGCTATTGCCCGTTCTATCGGGTGTACTTTTAAACGTATTCAGTTCACACCTGACCTGTTACCAAGCGATGTTTCAGGTGTCTCCATTTATAATCAAAAAACTGGAAACTTCGAGTTCCGCCCAGGCCCCGTTATGGCCCAGATCGTGCTTGCCGACGAAATCAATCGCGCGACACCTAAAACGCAATCGGCCCTCTTAGAGGCAATGGAAGAAGCACAAGTGACGGTTGATGGTATTTCTCATCGTCTTCCTGAGCCATTTATGGTGATGGCAACGCAGAATCCTATTGAATATGAAGGTACCTTTCCCTTACCTGAAGCTCAACTGGACCGCTTTATGATGAATATCAGTCTAGGCTATCCAAAGGCCGCTGACGAAATCAATATCCTTGATAGCCACCAACATCATCACCCACTTGAAGATTTGGCTCAAATTATGACTGCCGATGAACTTGTGCATATTCAGCAGCAGATTCGTGCTATTCACGTCGATCCATCTATCCGTGAATACATCGTTGCCATCTCTAACGCAACGCGTAACCATCAAAATATCTATCTCGGTGTAAGTCCAAGAGGCTCTTTAGCACTGTTTCGTGCGTCACAGGCACTGGCAGCTATGCATGGTCGTGGTTATGTTATTCCTGATGATATCAAACTTTTGGCGAAACCAACGTTAGCACATCGCATCATCGTGACCCCCGCCGCTCGCGTACGTGCGATTACGTCAACAAACATTCTGGACGAAATCTTGCAAAGTATTCCTGTGCCAAATGCATGGGTTGGTGGCGGAAGGGGACGCTAGCGTATGCGACCCTGGCAAGCACTTCTACTGATTCTCGTTCTAGCCTTTCTTTCTGTCAGTAGCGGTTGGAAAGTGCTCTACGTACTCACTTACGTCCTGACAATTCTGTTTGTGCTATCCTGGTTATGGGCGCGTTACAGTTTACGTAAAATGATCTTTCGACGTGCCGTCACAAGTGGACGTATTCAGGTAGGCGAGGTCTTTGATGAGCGGCTCATGCTCGATAACCTGAGTATCTTACCCAAGCTATGGGTACAAATTGCTGATGGCTCAAATCTGCCAGGACATCGAGCAGGGTATGTTGCCAGTATGGGTGGGCGCAAACGGGCTATGTGGCGGGCGCGTAGTATCTGTAAGCAGCGTGGACGCTTTCAGCTTGGTCCTGTCACAGCGACCAGTGGCGATCCCTTTGGTCTCTTTCGACGTCGTATCATGCTTTCAACTTCGCGTGAACTGATGGTACTTCCCCATGTGTTTCCCATTGCATCGTTCGCGCTCTTTACAGGTGGTTTGCCTGGACGAGGTAGAAACTCACGTCGTGCGTTGCAAGCCACCATTAACGCAACAACAATTCGTGAGTATGTGAATGGTGATGCGCTCAATCGGATACACTGGCGTTCAAGTGCGCATTATAATAAGTTGATGGTGAAGGAATTTGATCTTGATCCCTCTGTCGATGCCTGGATTTTTCTTGATTTACATGGTGCCGTGCAAGCGGGTAAAGGTGAGCAGTCAACGGAGGAATATGGTGTCTCGATTGCCGCAACGGTGACGAACTATTTGCTACGCCAGGACCTTTCTGTTGGAATGATCGTCACTGGACGACAACGCGAATTTCTGAATCTTGATCGTGGTGAACGCCAGATTGAGCGCATGCTGGAACTGCTTGCCGTGGTCAAAGCTGGCCCTGGCCCTGATTTGAAAGAGGCTCTTGCTCTGGATGCGATCCATTTTGGACGGAATACCGTTGCTGTCATTATCACACCATCAAATTCACGTGACTGGCACGAAGGGCTGCGCCATCTACAACGCCGAGGAGTGCAAGTCGCTGTTATTGGCCTGAATGCGACATCATTTGAAGACAAACCTTCCGACGAGGACTCTCTCGCTCTGTTAGAGGGTGCCGGAATACCAGTAGTGCGTGTACAATGTGGAGAAGACATTGCTCAAGTTCTTGAAAGTGGTCCCAACGCAGGTAGTATGCAACGAAGGTAAGAGCTATGCATGACACGTCAACATCAATTCACAGGTTAGCAAAGATTATTTCCGATAAGCCAAAATACAACCCTGATTACAAAAATGCATCTCCTCAACGCGAGATTCATATTGGCGTTGCTGAAGGTTGGTTTTCGCTGGTCCTCCTTGCCATTGTTGTATACTGCACCGTTTGGTGTGTGCAAGCGGCTGGTTGGGTTGATCACTTGAGCATCTTAACCCTGACAACTGCTCTAGGATTGATTATAGGCGTGGTAGCTGCGAAGCAAAAACGCTTGCCTACACTTGTTGTGCATCTCGTCTCACTTGGTTTTGGTCTACTGCTCTCCTTCTGGCAAACTGCTGGTGCCTTCTATCATGGAAGTGCGCCAGCTTTGACAGCAGGTATACAACACTGGCTTTCAACTGCTTTCACGGGTGGCACGGGCAATGATGACGCAATTTTTCTCTTCTTTATTCTCTCACTTGGCTTCGTGCTCGCATACACCAGTGTATGGTTGGTCTATCGCGCACGTAATCCCTGGCTCATGATTGTAGCAAATGCTATTGTCCTACTTATTAATTTAAGTAGTGTGGACCCTGGCTATATCATTTTTTTGGTTGTGTTCCTCATGGCGTCACTGCTGTTGCTCTTGCGCTTCAATCTATATGAGTCGATGCGTCGATGGCGTCGGCATGGTCTACGTTATCCTGATGACATTGGTTGGGACGTAATGCAAGCGGGCGCGATTATTTCGGTCGGCATTCTCATCTTTTCTTGGCTGCTCCCTGGCTCCTACACAAACGATACTGCCGCACAGATTTGGAACTCTAGCAGTAATCCGTGGCAGCAGGCCGAAAATACGTGGAACCGTATCATCTCGTTGAATGGTGGCTCCAATCCATCCAATCACGGCAACTTCAGAGACTCATTGACACTTGGCGGCAATCCAAATCTCAATCACGATACTGTGCTTACCTTCACTGTACAAGGTGCGACTGCTAACGAGCCGATCTATCTTGCAACCCTGAACTACGATACTTACCTCAAAAGTAGGAGTACCTGGAGTAATGGTACTACGGATACCTTGTCTTGGAAAGCGAAGGACGTATACACTTCTGAGTCTACAATGACGCATACGATTACAGAAAAAATTAACATTGTCAGTTCTCTCAATGAACAGTATCCCTATGTTCCTGGAGCCTCTGATATCACATCCTATAATGCTCCTGCTAATGTTTTGCGAAGTAAAGCAAATGGTTCGGTAATTGCATGGCTGGGGCAAACCGCCGGACTTAGTGCAGGGGCGCACTATACCGTTGTGTCCACCATTTCGTCAGCAGATGTACAAACTTTGCGCAGTGTTCCTATGCCCGCTAATGCTCCAGTTGCTCCACCAGAGTATGATGGATCACCTGACCCAAATGTGTATAGTCAACAAATTGTAAACACTTACACAAGCTTGCCTAATGGCCTTGATCCTCGCATTGCCACAAAGACAAAACAAATTATCGCTGAGGCGCATGCGACAACAATGTACGATAAGGCTGTGGCACTTGAGTCGTTCTTTCGCACGAACTATTCATATAGTACCAATATCCAGTTGCCGGAGGGTCAAGAAGGAGTCTCATGGTTTCTCTTCGACAATAGCGATCATAAGGGCTTCTGTAACTACTTTTCTACGTCGATGGTCGTAATGGCTCGTGAACTTGGTATTCCTGCACGCGTTGTGGCTGGTTATACCGATGGGACGTATGATGCTAAGACGCATCAATATGTCGTTCATGGCACCGATGCGCATAGTTGGGTGCAGGTATACTTTGCAGGCTATGGTTGGGTCAATTTTGAGCCGTCAGCAAGCTTCTCCACATTTGTCCGTCCATTGCCCAATCAATTTAGTGCCAGTGGTAAAAACGGAGGCACGAACGGAGCGACTAGCGGAGGTGCTGTTGTTCCACCCAACCTACGTGGTAGACAGCAACGTAATGGCCTCGACGACTCGTCAAGTGCTAATAGCAGTACAGCAACAACACCGGTGCAATTGCGTCAGCAAGTTGGTACTGCTTTAGGTAGCATTGTCCTTTTCCTCCTTTTTGGTATGTTGCTCTTTCTGCTCTGGTGGCGGCGTCTCTTCCGTAAATATAGCCTCTCGACGCAGTTGTATGGACGTTTATGTCTATTAGCAAACTGGGCTGGCATAAAACTACAGCAATCGCAGACGCCCTATGAGTATATTCATGGAGTTGCTTCTCTTTCTACGCCAGAGGATACGCTTGTACTGGAGCGTCTTGGGGACATTTATGTGCGCGACAAATGGGCTGATCCGCAAAGTTCTGAACATCCTTTGCGGTCAGGCGAAATTGACGAACTTCCGTCACTCTGGCGGCGCATCCAACCACGTCTCTTTCTTTATGTACTACGCCACCCCTCCTTCTTGCGCTGGATACCCCAACGTGTAGAAACATTTGTTGTGAAATTTTGGCGACGACGAGCACGAAAAGCGTTTGAGGAAGATGTATAGCCATTTTTCTAGTGATGCTTGACCAAATGGCTGAACTTGCGTACACTAAGGCATGCAGACGAAAGAAAAATTATATACGTCTTAGTAACCTAGGAGGATTTCATGTCTCAGAACGACATCGTGGGTGATGATATTCCAACACTTGCTTTAACCCCTATTCCAGAAAGAAGAGCAATCGAAATACCAAACGCTCTTCCTGTGCTGTTGCAGACACTAGATATCGCACGACACACAGCTATCGCCCCGAACGGAAAACGCTATGTTGTAGCGACATATGACGATACTCTTTTGGGTCATGACATTGTAACTGCTGTCTACCCACAGCAGAACGAATATCTCACATTGGTACGTCTTACAGTCGTGCAATTTACAAACACGACCATAGACCAAGCAATACAACGTCATATCGCTACCGTTCAAACTATCCAGCAAGGAAAAATCAACGACTTGCTAGATGTTTCAGCGCACTAAAGAGGAAATTGTAAACTTCAGTTAAATTTCCCTTGACATATCGCTAATCTATTCGTATACTTAGAAAAGAAGGTGACTGCATAGACAGTTTACCTCACTTGTGTCAAAATTGACCTCTAGCAACGCTTAGCAAAAGAAATCTCACGAAAGGAGAGTACATAGCATGACAACGAACACTTTGTGCATGTCGCGTTTACGCGGCCTTGGCTTTAGCTTGAAGTCTGTTTACAGCCGTGCTATGTCCTCTGACCTGCTTCCTTCCATCGCGTATGGTAATGACGGCTCTTGCATTCACACGTTTGCGCCTCTCACCATAGTGGCTCAAGGGATCAGTGTACCCGTTTCCAGAGGAGGTCCACCTATTTTTAACGAATAGGC
>CAXUIS010000176.1:0-11349 GCA_964250915.1 uncultured Ktedonobacteraceae bacterium
ATGCCCCTCCCATACACCAGGAACTTGAGAAGCATCGTTGTATGGAAGGGGCATCCCCTTGCGGGTGCCCTTGCCTTTGACAAATGTGTTTTGCGAGCAGACACCATCTTCAAAAACCTTGCTACATCCCTGACAAATAGCTCTACTTTGTTGTTAGATTTGGCGTGCTTATTATACTCATCCTATAGGTATGAAATCAAGCTAAAAATAGCTCTATTGTAAAAGCTGTAAAAATATTTAATGGTACAAAAAGAAATTGTGAGGGAATTAGAGTGAAGGTATTAGTAACCGGGGCGGCTGGCTTTTTGGGTGGACATCTGGTTGATATGCTGGTAGAGCGTGGTGATGAGGTACGCGCAATGGTGCGACCCGTTGAGAATGCTAGCTATTTGCGCACGCTATCAGGTGTAGAAGTTGTCAATGGCGACTTAACCAGTGCAGCGTCACTGAAGCGCGCCGTAAAAGGTGTCGAGCGTGTCTACAACGTTGGTGCGAGAACGGGACCTTGGGGACCAGAGAGTGCCTATCGTGCCATTAATGTATACGGTCTCTCAGACCTTATTTATGCTGCTATGGATGCAGGAGTGCAACGTATCGTGCATACAAGCTCGATCACCGTATATGGACATTTTTTACACGGTATCGTGACCGAGGACCATCCCTATCACGCTGAAGATAACCCTTATAGTCGTACAAAGATTGAGGGCGAAAAACTTGTTACCGACCTTGTTGAAGGTCAGGGGGCGCCCATTGTAATAGTGCGTCCAGCGTGGATTTATGGCCCTCGTGATACCGCGAGTTTTGCGAAATATGTGAGTCGTGTTGAGTCGGGCAAATTCTTCTTCGTCGGTTCAGGTGAAAACATTGTACCAACCGTCTATGTTCGTGATGTGGCGCAGGGGTTGATCAAAGCAGGTGATGCAGGCAACGAAGTTATTGGACAGGCATATACGCTCGCTAATGACGAATGCGTGACACAAGCAGCCTATTTGAATACCATCGCCGATGCTTTGGGTGTGGCGCACGTTTCGCTAAAAGTTCCCTTTTCCGCGCTCTACACAGCTGGGCGCAGTGCTGAACTTGTTTGGCAAGCAATGGGACGACGCGATGCTGCTCCACCACCACTAACAACATATGGAATTACGTTACAGGGTGGCGACCAGCAATTTTCAATTGATAAAGCGCGTCGTGAGCTTGGCTATGCTCCACAATTTGACATCCAACGAGGCGTAGCAGAAGGCGTGAAGTGGTATCGTTCGCTTCAACAAGGCCCACAAACTCCTCAGCCTACACGCGAAGTGGTTGAAACAGCACGTTAGTCAGAAAATTTATTAGCTTTCCTCTGTAAAAAGACTTTTTACGTAAAGCGGCTTCGTCTCCCGGCTTGTCAAGAGGGTCGGGAGACGCCGTTCACGTACTCCAAACCAGTTGAAAAGATACGCGAGTGTCACGATAACAAAGAACGCGTTTCTGATAGCGACAACCTGAAAGAAACCAGGAGTAAGTGGAATACTCAACGGTTCAATTGGGCGTGTATAGAAGTAGGCGAATATGATAGTTGTAAGCACTGCGGCTGGTCCCCAGAAAAAGAACCAGAACATGTCGAATGCACCCACATATGCCAGGAGTGGAATAAGCCAGATAATATATTGAGGACTGAATACCTTTCCTGTTACGATAAATACGAAAATCAGTGCTATTCCTGCTTGCACAACATCCATTCTTCTTTGCCACTGCATGAAGATACAGTATATGAAGCCGATAACCAGTAAAAACATGCTGATAAGCGAGACGACGTTGCTAAACGGGTTGACAACGTTGATTGAACCATACGCGTTTGTAATTTTCAAAGATGCACCAAATAATGTTGTCAACCAAAGTACCGTACTTCCACTTGACTCAACTTGTACCGGACGATGCGCAAAATATGCAAGCTGGGTTTCAATCGCACCCTGAAAATTCAAAAGCGCAAAGAATGCAGTTACTCCTCCTACTACTGCTAAAAACAGCAGGCAATGTTTCCACTGCCAACGTCGGATGCCGCGTAGAGTATCCCACAGTGAGCGTGGTAGTGCTACCAGTGGAAGAAATTGCGGTAGCAAATCCATGCGTTCCTCCGCCTGTTGCTCTGCGATGAACAGTACTGGCAACAACAAGATAGGATAAATTTTCAAAAGAACACCAAACGCCAAGGCAACATATGCAGATATCCAGTACCGCCTCTCGGCAGCGATCAGGCTAATAAGGGTGAGTGCGGCTGGAAGTAGGTCAAAACGTACATGCGCAGTTGCTACGGCACCACCAAGAAGGTAGAGCGCGAAAATCAGCCCTGCTCCACGCGGCCCATAACGCAGTAGTAGCCAATAGACTAGAACAGCTGTTAGTGCCATGAGGAACGAAAACACAAGTTGATAGTATGAAAGAGGTGCTAGCAGTGCAAGTGAAAAAGGCACAAGTGTCAGTGGTGGGTACTCAATCGGTAACATATGAAATGGTGGTTGTGTACCTGTCTGTAGGAAAGAGCACTGTAGTGTCGGCAAAAGATGGATGGCATTGCTACCAAGCCAAAATGTCAATGCATAGCATTGATAACGAGCTGGATCAGTCGTAGGCATAAACACTTCCCACGAGGCTCCAATGAACATAAGGATGACCACAAATGTAATAGGGATATATGCAATAAATCCCTTACGTGCAAGAAAAGCATTTTGTAAATGTAGAAAAAATACTTTTGTTTTCTCTGTGGAATAGACACGTTCATGTAGCAACAGGAAGTCCTCCCCCTCTATTTGACATGTTCTCAAAGTGAGTGCTACAATTCCGAACAGAGCGCACCCTATGATTAGTTGTGTGCCTTTGTTATTTTTGCCACAATTGCACACACTGCATGACGAACGGTAAGCAAAGCTAGTAACGGAACGTGTTCTCTTTGAGTAGCACGAATCTCTATTTAGGAAGGATACAGTTGTATGAATCCGAAGAATCGTACCGAGACAAAGACGTTGAAAGTCGGAGATACCGCGCCAGACTTTACCTTAAAGACAGAAAAAGGTGACACATGGCATCTCGCCGATTTACGTGGTAAGGAAAATGTTGTCCTTGCTTTCGTTCCTTTCGCATTTAGCAGCACCTGTTCTGCGCAGCTGCCCGCATATGAGGCAGACTTAAGCCGTTTCAAAGATTTTGATGCAGAAATTGTGAGTATTAGTATGGATAGTACCTATGCATTAGGAGCCTGGGAAAAGTCAATGCACACCTCGTTTCCTTTGCTCTCCGACTTCTACCCACAAGGCAAAATTGTAGACACCTATGGTGTACGTCACCCCGCTGGTATGGCTGAACGTGCGCTGTTTGTCATAGATAAAGAAGGTGTCATTCGCTATATCGAAGTTCAAGCATCACCAGGCGATATGCCAGACAACGAAGACCTCTTCGAGGCATTACGTAAACTTTAACTGCTATGCTTCGCGTGGAGATATCATTGCTATATGAGCACCTCCACGCGAATTGCTTTTTTGGATGAGCGACATTTCTGGAACGCTTTTCTCTTGTCCATCGTGCTAAATGTGAGAGGAGATAAACACAAATGTCAGAGCGGCAAATGACAGAAAGAGCAAGTGCAAAACTCAGGTTATAACGTCCGCTATCATGAATTTATAGGTTTCCATACAGTGCCTATATCAATTGCCGAAGAGTCTTTAAACTGGTTTATGATGGGCGCAAAGTGAAGGAAAGTCGCGATCTTGTCACGAATAAGTAGGAAATGGTTTCTTGACTGAAAAGCAATACAAAAGGCTGTTCACGATTGAACAGCCTTTTGTATTGCTTTATCCCTCTTGTAAGTCGATTGGTTGCCATTTGCTAGTGTCATACTCTGGATATGTAATTTCCCAAGTATGTCCTGGTTTCTCTCGTGCTTCCCAACGACGTAGCGCATCAAGCAAGACTTGACGTTGCAATGCGTTTTGATGTGGACCACCAAGACTATTGCCCATTTTAAAGTGATAGGGTGCAATAGCACGTGGTGGACCCGACTGTTGCGACTGTTCGGGAGCAACAGTAATCAGAACAGTTGGAATACCTCCCATTTCCACTTCACGCTGTATGATTGCACTCACACGATGACAAAGAGGACAGCCAGCCGTGACAATAACGCCATCGGCTTTTGAACGTAATATTTCTTTTGCCATTGCAGGAGCGGCACGCTCGTATAAATCACGAAAATTTTGTGTGTACCCCATAAAGCCGAGATGTTTGTTGCCGACTCCCGCGATAATTCCTTCTTGTGCGAGTTCGCGCAGGCGATCAATTGGAAAAACAACATTAATGTCTTCATCGGCGTCGTGGTGATCGTAGTGTTCATGTGTCACCATCAGTTGGCTCGACTGTACATCATCGGTAATCAGTCGCCAACTATTGTCTCCCTCAATATTAAACGGCTCCTGATTCCGTAGATGAACGCCTGCCGTGGTAATAAGCGCAAATGTGCTTTCCTTGAGTTCACGAAAACGTGGCGTGTAAGGAATGCATCGCTTTGACATTGGCATAACTTTATGTCCCTTCTTGCAATAAATAGTGAGTATTTATTATACTACTTTGTACTGTTTGCTTGCTTCATTTGTAGTTTTTGCATTGCGTTCTCATACAACGGTGTTGCAAGGGCTTGTGCCTCTGGTATCTGAATCCGGTTGTACATCCAGTCGAACTTAGCCTGAACGCTCTCATATGTCCAGCTATCACTGGGTGCATCTATTCTGTCAAGAAAGAAATCGACATTGACTTCTAAGAAACTCAAGCTATCAGCCGCCTGTACCCAGTTTGCGTCCTCCCATCCTCCCATCTCATGCACACGTATGAGACTCGCGACCTCTGTAACCAATTTCTCGGGTGCATTCTGTGTGTGGAGAAATTCACTCACGACACGTGCCGAACGTTCCGAGTGAGCTTGATTATATTCTGTATCATCTGGTCCAAGTGCTGGGTCTTGTTTTGGACTATCTGGCCCAGGAAAGGCTCGCTCCATATCATGTGTTAGAGTTGCAAGAAGCATCGCTTGTGAAGCGTTAGGATTGATACGTCTTAACCATTCCTCAGCTTTTAACAAGTGCTGCGCGTGTCTTCCATATTTTTCTATAACCCATGTACGAGAAAGTAAAAGTAAATCGCTCATCTAAGAACTCCTTGTATAGATGTCATTCCTGTAAACACGAATACTAGACATATCTTACTCTATCAAAACAGCAAAATCTGCTCTTGACAATCCGTGAGGCGTTTGCTATACTGATTTCGTATTAAGCACACGCATATGGTGGTTGTAGCTCAATGGCAGAGCCCTGGATTGTGGTTCCAGTTGTTGTGGGTTCGAGCCCCATCAGCCACCCTTCATTTAAGAAATGTAACAAACGCTTCGGATACTCCGAAGCGTTTGTTGTTTACTTAGAACTGATTATATTTCTGGTGTTTTAAAGTGGAAAAAGCAGATGACAGCGATTGAACAGAATTTCCCCTCTGGACCATTAAGTGTCCTTGCCGAATTGGAGAGTTGGCGTAAAGAAGTAAATCGGCCTACGTATCATATGCATAAATGGTGGGCAACACGTTTAGGCTCTGTTCTACGCGCAATTCTTATTGGTGCACTAAGTGAAGATGGTACAGATATATGGAAGACGTTTTACTCCTCTGTTAAATTCCCCAATAAGATAGTTCTTGACCCATTTATGGGTGCTGGAACTACTGTAGGGGAAGCTCTCAAATTAGGATGCACTGTAGTAGGTGCTGATATCAATCCTGTGAGTACGTTTCAGGTACAAAAGGCCCTTGAACCTGTCGATGTATATGAGCTACGAAACGCTTTTGAGCGTGTCAAGCATAGAGTGAAGCCGCAGATTCAACAGATGTACCAAGCCATTGACACAGAGACAGGAAGGACAGCAGATATCCTTTACTGCTTTTGGGTTATGACTGTATTATGTCCTTCCTGTAAAGGTTGTGTACGACTCTTTGATACCTCTATCTTTGCAAAACATGCCTACCCTAAAAAGGTGCCTATCACCCAGTCTATCTGTTTTGAATGTGGATATATTAATGTGGCAAGATATGATGCGCTCAGTTTACGTTGCTTAGGATGCGAGCGCGAATACAATCCACAGACTGGAGTTGCCAATGGTATGAATGCAACATGTCAGCATTGTAGCACTCAGTTCCGAATCGCTGAAGTAGTTGCAGCTACTGAAAGAATACCTATATATGAGATGTATGCGCTACTTATTTTGACGGAAGATGGACGAAAGAAATATATCCGCGCAGGTGAAACAGACAGAGAATTATATAGCCGAGCAAGCACCTCAGTAAAAGAGCAAAACGTGTTGCTACCAACGAGCACAATTGAACCGGGATATAACACAAATCAGATTCTGCGCTATAATTATCGGGAATGGCGGCAACTCTTCAACGACAGGCAACTCTATTGTCTTTCACTTTTGTTACAAGCTATCTTGCAGGAACCAGATACAGCCTGTCGTGAACTTCTCTTGCTGCTTTTCTCTGGTATCTTAGAATATAATAATATGTTTTGTTCCTATAAAGGCGAAGGAACTGGGGCTGTAAGGCCACTCTTTAACCATCATATACTTAAACCTGAACGAATGGCGTTGGAAAATACTGTTTGGGGAACAATAAGAGGAACAACTAAAAGCTCAGGATGTTTTCAAACTCTGTTTGAGTCCAGAGTAATACGTGCTTTAACGTATCGGCAGAAACCTTTTGAACTACGGGCTGTCAAAGAAGGAGAGAAACTTATAGGAGAAAAGGTTTATAATCTGTCTTGTACACCTACAACTTCTTTTGCTAATAGCTTTGACGCCTTAAATACTGAAAAGAAAAAAGCATTACTGTTCTGTGGCGACTCGTCTTCTCTCTCGCTTCCTGATCAATCGGTTGATGTCGTAGTAACTGATCCTCCCTATTTTGATTTTGTCCATTATTCTGAGTTAGCTGATTTCTTTTACTCTTGGCTACATCTGGGTTTGGGGCAAACGCGAGCAGAATTTAGCGTAGAGACAACGCGACATCCCCAAGAAGTGCAACAAAGGGATACTAGAGCGTTTTCTATCGCGCTTAACGGCGTATTACGTGAGTGTACACGCGTCTTAAAGTACGAAGGACTACTAATTTTTACTTTTCACCATTCACGTAATACAGGTTGGGAAGCAGTGGGGCAAGCAATTTTTGATGCACATTTGGGTGTGGTAGCGGCGCATCCGATTAAAGCTGAAATGTCTGGTGCTTCTCCAAAATCCCAAACAAGCGAACCTATCAATTATGATGCGATTTTGGTATGCAAACAGCTAAAAACTCCCATTAGGGTATCATTGGGCATTGCTGTAGATGCCACTCGTATAAAAGCGAGGGAGAAACTAGATATACTTTTGCAGGACAAGCAGTCATCGAATCTTTCTCGTGGAGATCGGTTTGTGATAGTGCAGTCTCAAGCCCTCTGCGTCTTCTCACAACACCTGGGACTTATAACTGATGCATCAGGCACAAAAGTTACGCTATCACAATTCCTCGCGGCTACAAGTCCTATTGTAGACATGCTTTCTATTGAGGATAAACGAATAGAGGTAGTACATATATGAACGAAACAATATTGCCGATTTTTAAGAGATGTGTAGAGGCTATCTCAGAAGGTACGCTTATCAAAAGGGAGAGCAATAAAGATAAAGAATATCATTTCCAAAACTGGTTTGAAGCTAGGCTCAAGGAAATTGAAGTAAACTATGATTCACCTGGTCGCAACACCTATCCTGATTTCCGAATGGTCTCAACAACAGAAGGATATGAGTTGAAGGGATTGGCTTATCCAGGAAGAGAAGCAACCTATGATAGTAATAGTCAGGTGCCTACAGGTTCTCATAATGGTCGGACGATTTATTACATCTTTGGCAGATATCCTGATAAACCAGATGGAGACGAATATCCCGTTTTAGACTTGGTTATCTGTCACGGAGATTTTCTTAATGCTGACCACAGCTATAAGCACAAAAATAGAAGTGTTAAAGGCTTTGGAAGCTATGGAGATATATCAATTCGTGATAGGAAAATGTATGTAGTTCCAACCCCTTTTCAAATTGCCGAAGGACTAGCACATCATCATACATTAATCCTTCCATCTACCGTCAATGTCGATACAAACTTTTTCGATGTTGGGGCGTTAGCTCGTACAGAGGCACCAGAGCTAATCACTGGATACTCTTTTGATTTACAGACGAACGAGATATCTGCCAGAACAAATTCCAATTCAGGTGCAGGTACAAAACACATATTTCGTGCATGGCGACTAAAGGGATCGCCTAAGACGCCTACTGTAATGCGTGATACTCAAGCCATTAAAAATGAAGTTGCTGCTAGTACCGATGAAACTGACGGATGATATAGTTCTCCTTTTACAAAGGTATTGCGTTTTCTAATTGTATGTTGCTGAAAGCATTCTAAGTAGGCGTTGCCGAATGGACAATATTGGAGCTAGTGTCTCGTCTCGTTCGGAGGACGGAGCTACTATGTGTCTAGTAGCCTCGACAAACCCAAGCATTGCGTCAACCAATACCTGTATCTCGTGTGCTGTAAGCGGAAGGCTCCCATCTCCATCGCTTATGATAGCCGCGATACGTCCCCGTAGAGTTTTGAGAAGTGCAAGGTTCGCCTCCTGTTCAGAAGAAGGCTGTACATTCGCATGCATATAGGATAGATAGCCCCGAATGATGGTATCGACGACACGCATCTCGTCTATCGAAAGATGAAGTAGTGGTTTATTGTCGTGTGGCTCGTATGGTGTCATGACTACCTCTCTCATCTGTGTGAATAGCAATTGGTCCGGTATAAGCACTTCCTGTCATATGTTGTAATCCAATACGCACCAAAGCCGCGTGGATGGTGAGTACAGGTATGTCGTGTTCGATATTCCAAAGAGTGAGATACCGTACTCCTGACACAAGCGCGACATCGAGCGAGGAGAGATTGTGTGCATAAAGATATGCGCGAAATGTGAGGTTGCCGAGCGAGAGCCGTTGTGTTGGCTGGTCTTCTATGCGATAGCGTTGCCATGCGTACTGCTTCATAGACGATCTTGCTTTTCTAATGTTCATGATGTGGTGCTCCTGGCTCGTCTTCACTCGTGCCCCATCCCTGCGTTTCTAGCAACACCAACACCTCTTGTTGCTTGCCCTCGCTAATCAGTTGCAACATATGCTTTGCATCGCGTTCCATACGGGCGTTAATGCTGGCATAGCTTGCGACTATCGCTAGCCCTGTCAACCCCTGCTGTGCCGCTTGTTCCTGTAAAGCTTGTTGCCGACGAAACTCTGTCACGCTACTTTCTGTCATCTAAGTCAATCCCTTTTTTGTAAACCATTGTCATATTCTATATTGACAACTTATAATGTATCGTGTACGTCTATTTACATTGTCATATAGATCATGATAGAAATGAAGGACACGAAATGCCTCATTTCTTGCGTATAAAAATTTAAAGAGGAAATGGTATGGCTGCAAAAGAGTCGAAGCAAAGACCACCATCAGCGTTAGGGCAAGCACTGAAAGTCTATAGAGATACTCACAAATTTACTCAGGAAGAGCTTGCTGTGCTTTTAAGTGTGGAACCGCGAACATTGCGACGTTGGGAAAATGGGGAAACAATTTTAACAGATATTCATGAGCTTAAAAGAATTGCAGACCATCTCGGAATATCATATGAGCACTTTGGTATTGCCACATCTATCTGTACACCACTTACTCTCGAAAATATTGATGCAACAGTCAATCGTATCTGGTCTCTTATTGACGAAGCTCATATCAGTGAAGCATATGTCGTTGCTGAGCATCTTGTGCGAGAGGCTGTACATCACCTAAAAACGGATGATGAGGAATCTTTACGCGCTTTTGCACGTCTATATCAAGCTATGGCTCACGCTACCTCTCTTAGCTCAAGAACAGAAGAAGTAGGGAGGGCTATTTACTACTATCAGCAAATGGAATATTTTGCGCGTCTGCTTAATGACGATACATTACTCAATCTGTCCTTAGCCTATCAAGGGGATATGTATCGGCGTAAAGGAGATATAACACGTGCTATTACTTATCTTGAGGAGGCTCGTGATACAACACCACAAGCTGATGTCGCTTCGCATGGTAACACTATGCAATTGCTTGCACGTTCTTATATACGAGCAAATCGAGAGCGCGATTTTGATTATGCTATAAAAGAGTCCGAAGATTTAGCACATGCTATGCAACAGGAGATAGGTAGTGCAAGAAACCAGTATCAACTTGCTCACGTTTATGAAGAATATGCAAAAGGGTATGGCATATTAGGTAAAACACAGCAAGGACTCGACTACATTACTCTTGCGGAAAGGCAACGCCCTCTTACCAAGACAACAGAAATATTGCTTAAAGTAGCACGCGCTGAAATCCTAATATATAGTGGCGATATCAGTAGTGGAGAGCCATTAGCTGTTGATGCAGCTGTCTATACAAGAGAGCATGGACACTACCGACGCCTAGAACGTATTTATGCACTCAGAAGGCATCTCAATCAACAAACCCTCCGTTATGGAAAAGCGGAGCAAGCACTAAGCGATGCCTTAGAGGGGCAGATTGAACATTGGAAATAGATTAATAAAATATTTTTCGGGAAAGAACGGCTGTAGGGGCCTTAATTCATTACGCCCTGTGAGCGATGAACTAACCAAGCGAGAGCGGTAATGCCAGCATTTCCACGTCCTCTTGCAGTGTGCATCGCTCACAGGGCGTAATGAATTAAGGCTTCATAGGCGTCAAGTTAAGGACTGCTGAGCTTTGAGAGGATGGACACTTGAGGCTCTCCCGATTGGCTTCTCACGCGAAACGAGAGAACGCTCTTTCCCCTTTGGTTGAGAAGGAACAGCTCGCCTCGTATGTGATGAGACCCTTTGTGAAAGGGCTTGAGAAGCCGGTTTATGTAAAGCTCATCCTTTCTTAACTTGACGCTTATAGGCGTAATGAATTAAGGCCCCTACGTCCGTCTCATTTCAAGAAAGGTCTTCTCAAACAGAGGTGTTCAGCGGTGTCTACTGATGCTATCAACCATGCGAAGGTCGCTGTTTGGGATGAGTTTCTGTTCGTCGGTATAGTCACGTACTGGAAAGAACACATCTTCTACGCCAAAGGCGGCTTCTTGGAGAGAAAAACTATTCTGTCTTATTTACTTTAAGATTGCGTAGGTTCCCTATTGGAGCAACTTGCCCATAATCTTATACGGCTCGGTATAGCCAGGGAAAACAAAATTGTGTAGTAGTGTTACCCAACCGCGCT
>CAXUIS010000177.1:0-5614 GCA_964250915.1 uncultured Ktedonobacteraceae bacterium
ATTGATAGATGCGTCCGAAAGGAGCGTGAGATCAATGAGTTTGAAAATACGCTGCCATTTTACAACAATTCTTTGTTGATAGCTTGCCCTTAAGCTTTTCACGATGTATTCTATACATAACTTATTTCTGCAAAGCATATGCAGACACCACCTACAGGACTTGGGGGAAACCATGAACACAAGAGGGTGGCGTGATGCTGCTTCTGTTGACATAGTGACAGAAGAGCATGGGGAATGGAATGTTACTACATCGAACTCCACTACTGATGAGCTAAAAGAGCGGGATACTGCTCTCTTTGATACTGAATGTGCAGAGCAAGAGGAGGAGGAGTTCGATCCTACCTCCTTTGATACTGAGTGTGTAGAGCAAGAGGAGGAGTTTGATCCTACTTCTGGACAAGCATGGTATGAGCGTGGCGATATCTTATGTTCGCTCGAACTGTTTGATTTTGCTCTTGAGGCATATGAGCAAGCAATTGAACTTGAAACATCAAACCTTCGTGCTCATATAAGTATCGGCAATATCCATATACAGCTAGAACACTTCAAAGAAGCGATAAAGGCGTTCGAGCAGGTGCTTGTGTATGATCCTGAAAATGTGTATGCAGTAAACTGTAAGGCAACTGCACTCTATCGCTTGGGACGCTACCCACAAGCATTGATGTATTATGAAAAAGCTTTGCTGCTTGCTCCGAATGAGGCGGTATTCCACTACAATAAAGCGGTTGTGCTAGCAACGCTTGAACGCCATAAAGAGGCTGTTGTAGCGTATGAGCGGTGTATTCGGCTCGATGCGAGTGATGCCAATGCGCATAATAATCAAGGAAACTCGCTGTATAAACTCCAGTTTTATCAAAAGGCGTTAGCAGCATATGAGCAAGCGACGCATCTTGATTCCACTCAGGCCATTTTTTTTGAGAACAAAGCAACGGTCTTGATGTTTCTTGACCGCTATGAAGAGGCTCTTGCCGCCTATGAACGCGTGTTAGCATTTCATCCAGCGAATGCCTATATACTCATGCGTAAGGGTGATGCACTCGCTTTTCTCAAACGCTATGACGAAGCTCTTCGTGTGTATGAACAAGCACTAGCGTCCACGAAAGATGCTGTTCCAATCTATAATGCAATTGGGCGTGTATTGAGTGAGACGAAGCAGTACGAAGAGGCGTTTGCTACCTATGACAAGGCAATTGCATATGACGCTAACGATCCTCAAACCTATTGGGCAAAGGGAACGCTTCTCTGGAAACTGCTCCGTTATGATGAAGCAATGGTTGCGTGCGGTGCCGCGATAGAGCGTGCACCAGAATATAGGGATCAGTTACGCTTTTTGACTATAGGGTAGATATGTTGTTACCAGGGCGCCCGCAAGGGGAACGCCCCTCCCATACAATGGGGTACTATACATATCTTCGCGTATGGGAGGGGCGTTCCCCTTGCGGGCGCCCTGCCTCCGGTCCCTACTCGTATTCCCAATGCATCGTTTGCAGCAATTTCTGCAATGATTGCGAGGCGTGATGAAAGCGTTCGGGGCCACTAAAGCCTTGAAACTGTCCGGCAAGGGCGAGATGTGGTTCCAATGAGAGGAAACCATCATAGCCGTGCGAACGTAAGCGTTGCAAGAGGTCAGACCAGTGTGCCTCCCCTTCACCTGCCGCTACAACTGTGCCATCTGCAAGCGCGTCCTTCACATGCACGTAGCGTACCCACGAAGAAAGGGCGTCGTAGGCATCAGGGAACGGAATTTGCTTACATTGAATAAAGTTCGCGGGATCAAACGCGGCTTGAAAATGGGGATCGTTGATATGTTTGAACAGATCAACACATCGTGCGATGGTGTCACCGTAAATATCCTTCTCGTTCTCATGCAGAAGCGTGATATTGGCGGTGCGCGCTTGTTCGGTCATTGTTTGCAGCCGCTTGAGAACCTCATCGCGCCATTCGCTTGGGTCAACGAACTCGCCACTTTCCGCGTCTTCTGCCGAGAGGACAGGTGGATAGAAAGAAAAGATGCGAATAAAGGGGGATTGAAAGATACTCGCAAGTTCAATAGCGCGTTCAAGCTTTTTGAGCGTTTCATCAAATGGACTTGCAATTGAGACCTTGCCAAGTGGTGATGCAATGCATGCGACACCAATATTGTGTTTGTTCAACGTGTTTTTGAGAGCCATGACCTGCGTATCGGTCAGGTCCAGAACATTGGTTCCCCCCACACCGCGCAGGTCGAGATAGGAAATGTTTTCGCTGTGGAGAACCGTAATTTGTTCGTCGAGGTCGGCTGAGATTTCGTCCGCGAAGGCTGATAGGCGAATCATGAAAGAATTATCTCCTTGTGTGTACGCACCGATTCATAGATACCTAGTATGACATCGACAGCCTGTCGCGCCGTATTGCCATCGACGAGTGGTATCCCGTTTTCTCGAATGGCACGAATCATGTCTGCAATCTGTAACGCATGACTGTTCGCGGAAAGCGCGGCTGGATTTTGTGCTGCGGAACTATCTATTACGCTTTTTTGTGCCTTTTTCGGACTTGAGCCATAATCGCCTGCCTGCTCTTGTTCATCGCGTGCAAGGTGTAGATAGCTAAGTTGGTCATTTTCGATGATGGCGGACCCTTTATCGCCAAATAGCTCAATACGTGTTGTAACGCCTGGATACGCGCCTGTTGTTGCGGCAATAGTGCCAACAGCTCCATTCACAAAACGTAGGACTGCGACACCCACGTCCTCTGTTTCCATACGATGTGCTAGCGTGTCCGTATAGGCATAGAGACTTTTGACCGAACCCATCAGCCATTGGAGCAAGTCAATCGAGTGAATGGATTGATTCATCAATACGCCACCGCCATCGAACTGCCATGTGCCACGCCACGCGCCACTATCATAGTATGCCTGTGAACGCCACCACGGGATAAGAACGTTGCCGAGGACGAGACGACCAAATGCCTGTTCTTGTACAAGCGTGTGTATCTGTTGCGTGGCGGTATCGAAGCGATGTTGACTGATAACGGAGAGCTTTACGCCCATCTCCTGTTGAGTACGCAGCATCTCGTCAATTGCGGCTCGCGTGATTTCCATTGGTTTTTCTACAATAACGTGTCGTCCTGTGCGCATCACCTGACACGCGTGTTTGCCGTGCTCGCCGCTTGGCGTACACACTGTGACAACATCAAGTCGCTCGCTATCCAGCATTGCCTGGATATCGGTGTAGGAAGTAACACTGTACTTATCAGCAAGCTTTTGTGCTCTATTTGCTAGAGGGTCAGCAACGGCGATAAGTTGTGCATCGGGTAGGCTGTCAATTGCTTCGGCATGTGTGGGACCAATGACGCCACAGCCAATGATGCCGAAACGTAGTTTCTCTGTCATATGGCGATCTTCTCCTTTGTTTTAATTGGGAATAGGAGAGCATGACAGGTGCTCTGCCCCTGTCATGCTCTCAACACGTTTTCAACCTCTTCAAAAAACCCTGTCAGCAAGCTCACAGCCTCTTCATCATTCCCATTTACGAGCAAGAGATAGCAGCGTCTTCCCTGTTCAATCATCGCTTGCCATGTGCTGATGGCTTGCGCACGTAAAAATGTATCAGTGTAGGTTCCAAGGAGACTTGTTTCATGAGTGCGTACAAGAATGCGTAAGCTTACAAAAGCGGGTGGACCGTCCATCTCGCTTTGTTCCGTCGAATGATAGGCGGCTGGTGCCTGACGTATTTTGACAGGAATACCTAGTAATTGATTGCCTAGCAATGGTATATACTTGTCAAGCAAGGATTGTATAGGTGATGATGCAACACCGTTAAAGGTGCAGTCGAGGTAGCTTAAATGTTGTGTTTGTTGTGAAAGGGCCGATGCGAAAAGATGGGCTGGTGCCTGTATTGTATCAAGATCGTCAGGTGCAAAGAGTGTTAATGAATGTTGCTGAAACTCTGCTCGCTGACCTGTAAGTACCTGTAACGGGTCGTCTTGATTTCGTAACTTACGTGCTCGTGATTTATAGTTCTCTACGGCAGGTTGGCCCGCGAATGTGATATCGTGAAGATAGCCATACAGGGCCATAGTGAGTTGCCAGCCTAAAAAGCTGGCTGTAAGGGCGATAAGTCTCGCCTGCGGTTCTGAATTGGCAAGATAGGGCTGATATAAAAAGAAGTGGTTTGTGTCGTGTGTTGGCTGCGGATGTTCAGAAACGACCTGTACAGCAAGCATACCGTCTGTAGTATAGTGAGCCTCCACGCTTTGGGGAGGCAGGGAGACCGCAAGGGCCTCCCCTACACCTAGGCTGTCCTCAAAGATGTAGGGGAGACCCTTGCGGTCTCCCTGCTTTTCTTGCTCATGAAAGACGACAACGCCTTTGTTGCCTTTGCCCAAACTTTCCTCCATGAGTTGCTCAATCCACTGTACAAGTGGACCCCATCCTTCTGACATCGTGAGCAATAAGCGGCAGGCATTCTCTTTACTTGCTTCACTTAATGAGGCAGCTAGTTGTACAAATGGCGATGCGGAAGGTTGTGTTGTTGCGGTTGTATGATAGTGCCACGCTTGTTGTAGAACGTGGCGTAACACACTCGTTGTGGGTACAAGGCGGATGAGATAGAGAGCGGCAGGGAGCAGAAAGACGCGTGTTGTTGGTGCGCTCATCCGTCCACCCGTCCCTGTGCCTCCATCAAGTTGTAGTGGACGTGTTGGGACCTGATACTGCTGCGCGAACTTGTCGAGATAGGAGCCAGGAAGCGTCATGATGAGGAGGTGCTGTGAAGGTTGTAGTTGTGCTTGTTGCAATAATGCAGTAAACCATTCAAGGTGCGTAATTGGCTCTTCTGAAGTCATGCCCATTGAGACGCCAATCATCATGACATTCTGCAAAAGTGTGTACAAATAGGTTGTATCAGGTGAAGATGCTGGCAAGGGAAGGTTTTTGCTTTGTGCCAATGAGCGTACAATCACGTTTAGTGCAGAGGGATCAGTACTATCTAATGGATGTATGGTGATGAACTGCTCATCCTGTCCTCCACTAAAACCCATCTCGACCAGAACACGCACCGTGATAATGGAGCCACCCATACCAGCCCAAATAATGTGGCGAATTCCTTGTTCCCATATCGCGCGTGCCTCGTCTTCTATGGTTTCTAACGCTGTAGGATGAGCAAGCAAACGTGCAACGCCATCTACCCAATCGAGTTTGAGGACACCGTCCTCGCTTCCTAACTGTGCCATGCGTCCTTCACGTCTGTATAGCTGACCAATCGCATCTTCTGTAAGCAAGCGTTGTAAGGGTGTTGTCTGTTGTTCCTGCAATTTATCCTCTGTTCTTCTGTAGGGACCGATGATACGGTTTGACAAAATCACCATGACTGTACGGGTCTGATTTTATCACACCCTGTGAGCACTCGATTCTTTTCACGGGATTGATGAAACGTTCCATACGTCTTCCAACACTGTGAATCGCTCACAGGGTGTGATAAAATCAGACCCGTACAGAGGTTCGCATCCTACACGTTTCTCTTGCCAATATATGGCGTTTGACAGATTATGACATCCATTGTCGCTTCACCGTCTCAATTGCTGGTCCTACCTCGTTGGCGAAATCTTGCCAGCGACATTCTATCGAGATACGTTG
>CAXUIS010000177.1:5714-11314 GCA_964250915.1 uncultured Ktedonobacteraceae bacterium
GTATTCGCGTCCCCACTCGCTCCATGTTGCAAGATATGTACCAAGTTGATGTACTGCCTCGTTATGATCATATCCAGGAGGACACGCACGTGCCTGTCCACTGCCGAAGACGATAACACGAACGCCTACCTGCTCGGCACGTTGGAGCATCGTTTTGACATAACGCTCTAACCGAACTGTATCTACTGGCTGTTGAGGTGTTGCTATAAGTGGTATATCGGCGGGGAGCATACTATTACATGCTTCAATAGGCACGGCTAACGGGCGAATTTCGCGCACTATTTCCTCAAACCGCTCTTGAGACTGTTCTGGCATGAGAAAACGTTGTACGTTTTCTTCAAGGTAATCGAACGATCTTTCTTGTAGTGCCTCAACCTCGTGATAGGAAGCACAAACGCCAAACTTCATACAGTTTTCCTCGATGTCTCCTGCTTGATCGTAAAAAGGGTGTAATAAATTAGCTTCCTACGGTACGATAGAGCATTTCGCCTGCATGCGGCACCAACAAAATTCCTTCTTGCTCTCGATTTCTCCACTCTTCTATGTTGATTTTCTTATAGTTTAAATAGCCAAGATTGACCTGTTTACAGCGTTCCTCTGGAATGCTTGTTGCTAGCGTGACATGAATACGTGGTGTCTCGATACCGTTCTCAAAGGTCCCTGCACCTTTTACGTGTGTGCTATGGGCTAGAATGCTGCCAGGGACATTCTTGAAACGGTCCCATTGCTTTGTGAAATAGTCACGCACATGATAGCCTACTTTGTCGATGAGTTTGCCGTGTGTGTAGGATATTTCGGTGATGTGGGGGGCATAGATGATGACTTCGCCACCGTCTGCGATAGCTGGTTCTGTCTTGTACATCGCTTTTGCTGCTGTCCAGAGATCGTCGTAGATGAGTGATGGCATTGAAAGTACTCGTTTGAACGGCGTACTTACAGGAATGATATTGAGTTGTGCCGAGAGGTCTGCCGCCGCGCTCCAAGCCTCAAGATATGAGCCAATGTAGAGGCCGTACAACTCCTCGCCTTTCAGTACAAGTGCCATACACAGCAGTGGGCGATCAACAAATTCGGCTGCGCGATGAATGATGCGCCGGACAGGTGTATCCTTGACGCCGATGGTATGCATGCTGGTGACAAGTGCACCCAGCCAATGAGTAAAGTTGATAATATCGGGTCCCGCGATGCCTGGAAAGAGATACTTGGCACCACCAGAGAAACCTACGACCTCATGAGGAAAAACGGGACCACAGATAATCAGTTGGTCATAGTCGAATATTATGCGATTGAGCGTCACAGGTACATCTTCTGCCAGTAAGCCATGAGTAATCTGTTGTGCCTCTTGCCGCGAGATTGTGCCAATGGTGGAAAGCGTATCCGCTTGTGACCAGGAGTGATTGAGAATGGAGACGTTGGGATAGTGTTCGGCCCGTTCCTGTGCGGAGACCCCCACAAGATGCTCAATCGCTGCCTCTTCCATCGGCGGATGTGTACCAAGTGCAATCAGGTAGTCGAGACGTGCGACATGTCGTCCAATGTGTTCATACAGTAAGCGAAAAAAAAGAGGAAGGGGAGCAGTACGTGTGCTATCAGGGATGATAACCAGCACACGTTTCCCCTGTAAGGAGAGCGTGTCGAGTGCTTGCCCGATAAAGTGTTGCACATCTTTGTCTGTAAGCGTCTCCGTAGTCGAGCCTGTACTGTACATATGTGTCTCTCATTTCTTATCACAAACAAGGCTATCTGTCACACGCCGCCAAAAGACGAAAAGCCACCATCGACAGGAACGACAATGCCTGTGACGAACGCGGAAGCAGGACTGGCAAGCCAGAGTAGAGTGCCAACAAGATCATCTGGTGTGCCAAGGCGAGCCATTGGTGTGTGATTAATGATGGTGTGTCCGCGTTCGGTAAGTTCACCACTTTGTGCATCAGTCAACAAAAAGCGATTCTGTTCTGTCAGGAAGAAGCCTGGGGCAATCGAGTTGACGCGAATGTTTGGGCTATATTCTTGAGCCATATAGACGGCTAGCCATTGCGTAAAATTTGTAACGGCAGCCTTGGCAGCACTATAGGCAGGAATGCGTGTCAAAGGTCGTAGGGCACTCATCGAGGTGATATTGATGATATTGCCTTGTTTGCGCTCCGCCATGCTCCGTCCAAAGGCGCGGCAGCTTTGTATGGTGCCCATCGCGTTCAAACTAAATACGGAGTTTGTTGCATCGGTACCCAGGTCGAAAAATGAGCGTGTATCATTTGTTGTAGCCAATGGATTATTACCGCCAGCAGCGTTAACCAGTATATCAATGGGACCAAAGGTGCTTGTGACCTGTTCTACCGCATGTTCAAGCGCCGCATCATCATTGACACTACTTGCGATACTGATAGCTTGCCCACCATCGGCACGAATGGCCTCTACAACTCGTGTACCTGTTTCAGCGCGTAGACTAATAATAGCAACACGTGCTCCAGCACTTGCTAGACCTCGTGCCATTGTGCTTCCTAATGCGCCACTTCCACCTGTGATGACAGCCGTAACTCCTTGCAAGCTAAAGAGAGTTTGAATATCTGTCATAAGAAGCTCCTTACCTATAACCTTGAATGACTTCTTGCGCGGCTCGCTCACCTTCCTGTGCGGCTCCTTCCATATACCCTTGCCACTCGGTTGAACAATGCTCTCCCGCAAAGTGAATAGGTCCCTGATGTATTCTTTCATAGCCAGCGAAGCGCGTGTATTGTCCAACACGCCAGCATGAGTAACTACCGCGCAAATAGGGATCGCCAGTTGGATAGCTCAATGCAGCCTTGCCAGTATAATGTGCGCTTATACCAGGAAAAATTCGTTCAAGTTGCTCTACGCAGGAATGAGCATACTGTTGAATTCGCTCAGAGTCAGCCGAGGTGGAATATGGGGCCGATGGCGTGTAAGATGCTCCCACTGCACCACCTGTATAATCGACAAGTAAGCCATGCTGTCCTGTTTGCCCAAGTGAGGTATCCCAGAGAACCTGGATATCCAGGTCTGTCGTGATGAAGCCGTTGCTGATGCCGGGCCAGGGACCCTCTTGATACCAGTAGCGCGTATCAAATTCCAAGAAAAGCTTAGAGATGGTGCCATAGCCGAGTTCTGCAATGGCTGTTTGTTTTAGTGCGTCAAAACCTGCTTGCTGATAATCGACGTGTCGTAGTGTACTGAAAGGCAGTGTAAGGATCACGGCATCACATTGTACTTCTGTGGAACTTTCAGATGTTGTGAACGAGAGGGTTATTGAGTTATCACTATTCCTTTTTATCGCACCTAAGGTAGAATTCAAATGAATACAATTTTCAGGTACATGAGCAGCGATAGCATCGGGGAGTTGCTGGTTGCCGCCTGCGATCTTAGAACTGCCGCGTAAAGGACCACTTGATGCGTTAAACATATCTTCGGTAGCTTGTGCGCCGAACATGTATACGAGATTGAGTGCGCTTTGCTCGCGTGTATCGAGTCCGTAGAAACCTGTACATCCACGATTTAACATATTACCGAGCGGAGACGTATGTCCACCTTCTACATACTTGGCGACCCAATCGTACACGCTCATGTGATCAAATTGGTAGGCTGTTTTTGTAAAGTGCGTATGAGTTGTTGGAAAATCCACCGCTTGATACTGTTGTTTCAAGGTCGGAGCGAGTATGCGAAAGTCTCGTGCAAATTCCTCAGCATTATAGTAGCGATTGCAATAGTACATAGTTGTTCGTGCTTTGCGTGCTACATGTTGTCCCAGGTCAATAAGCTGAAGTCCAAAACGAGTAACAAGAGCACGTATCGTCTCGTGATCGCTGTCGATAAACTCGCCACACCATTCACTCACCATGCTATCCGCCCATGTCGTCGTATCAGAGTGCATACGACCACCGATATGGGCTGATGCCTCGTAAATACGGCATGGAAGACCCGCATCTTGAAGGGTAAGGGCTGCGTTGAGTCCCGCAATTCCTGCACCAACAATGACAATACGAGGCTGTTGTGAACGCTCCATTCTCCACGCTCCTTACCGTTGCATGACGCGCGTTTGTTCAGCTTCGCTGAGTAGTGGAAGATATTCTGTGTGTTCTCGAATATAGGACGCAACAAATGGGCATTGAGGTGAGACTGTGAGATGTTCTTTACGTGCATCTTCAAGTGCTGTCCGTGCTAGCCTGCTTGCTACGCCGTGACCTTCCATCGCTGGCGGAACACCTGTATGAATATAGGTGATATGATTCCCTTTACGCTTGTACTCTAGTACAGCGAGTTGATCGTCCATACGTACCTCATATTGTTGCGCGTTCTCGTTGTTTATGACTTCGATGTGTTTAGAATCGGCATTCATGGCGTGGTCTCCTATAGAGTATCGGTAGGGGCAGCAATTCATTGCGCCCAAAGATGGGTGGGGAGAGGTTCGCTATGCCACGAGATGCGTATCGGTGACGTTTGCCCCGCCGCCCTCATCTTTGGGCACAATGAATTGCTGCCCCTACCGTTGTCAAAATGCATTAGAACATCTATATGGACTATATCATATTTTTAGCACCATCGAGCCTCAATTGGAAAGTTATCACGAAAACAGGATACAATAGAGAGAAGCATAGAATTTGCGAAGTAAGTAGGATGTACTACAACCTAGGAGCAACAACCATGAAAAGGACGCTGTTTACAGAGGAACACACGCTGTTCCGTGACACATTTCGACACTTTGTAGAAAAGGAAATCGTGCCCTACAATGAGCAGTGGGAGAAAGATGGCATTGTTTCGCGTGAACTATGGCTGAAAGCGGGACAGCAAGGCTTTTTAGGTCTCGTTGTACCAGAAGAGTATGGTGGCTCTGGCGTAGACGATTTTAGTTATAGCGCGATTATTGCAGAGGAAACGGCTCGTGTTGGTGCGTCCAGCGCAGGTGCTGGTATGGGATTACACAACGATATCGTTCTACCTTACTTGCTTGCCTATAGTACAGGGGAACAGAAGCAACGCTGGCTACCTAAAATGTGTGCAGGCGAGCTTATCACGGCAATCGCCATGACGGAACCAAATACGGGTAGTGACCTGGCGGCTATCAAAACGATAGCAGTTCGTAAGGGCGATGTATATATTCTGAATGGGCAAAAGACATTTATCACCAACGGCATTTTGAGCGATGTAGTCATTGTGGTAGCAAAAACTGATCCTGAGAAGCGACATAAAGGTATTAGTCTGTTGATTGTAGAGAGAGGCATGGAAGGTTTCAAGCGTGGTCGCAAGCTCGAAAAGATGGGGTTCAAAGCACAAGATACGGCTGAACTGTTCTTTGAGGACGTTGAGGTGCCTGTTACCAACCTTCTCGGTGAGGAAGGGCAAGGTTTTTACTATCTCATGCGCCAACTCGCTCAGGAACGCTTGAGTGTAGGTATCAGTGCTGTTGCGGCCTGTGAGACTGCTTTAGAAATAACGCTTGCCTACTGTAAGGAGCGTACTGCTTTTGGACAACCCATCGGCAGCTTTCAAAATTCGCGCTTCAAACTTGCTGAGATGAAGACGGAGGTTGAGATAGCGCGTGTCTTCGTTGATCGGTGTATTGAGGAGTTGAACGCTCGCACGCT
>CAXUIS010000178.1:0-3833 GCA_964250915.1 uncultured Ktedonobacteraceae bacterium
GCAAGCTCTTTTTTGTGTCCTTGTTCTTGAGTTTAACCCACGCTACCAGACATCTCTAGCTGGATCAGGCGGTTCAGTTCTACCGCGTACTCCATCGGAAGTTCCTTTGTGATTGGTTCAATAAAGCCGTTCACGATCAACGAGTACGCTTCTGACTCATCGAGGCCGCGACTCATCAGGTAGAAGAGTTGATCCTCACCAACCTTCGAGACAGTCGCCTCGTGTCCAATTTCGGTCTGATTTTCCTCGACACGAATAGTTGGGTATGTGTCGGTACGAGCATTCTCATCGAGCAAGAGAGCATCACAACGTACGCTGGACTTGGTGTGATGTGCACCTGGATTGATACGAACCAGTCCACGATAAGAAGCACGACCAGTACCCTTTGAAACCGACTTTGACAAAATCTGTGAGGTCGTGTGTGGTGCAAGGTGTGTAATCTTCGCGCCTGCGTCCTGGTGCATGCCATCGCTTGCAAAGGCGACGGAAAGCACGTCACCGCGCGCTCCTGGCTCCATCAAAAGTACGGCTGGATACTTCATTGTGACCTTTGAGCCGAGGTTGCCATCGACCCATTCCATTGTGGCGTCGCGGTATGCGGCGGCACGCTTGGTTACGAGGTTGTAAACGTTCTTCGACCAGTTCTGGATCGTGGTGTAACGCACACGCGCACCTTCCATGACCTTGATCTCGACAACCGCGCTGTGCAGGCTATCGCTGGCATATGTTGGGGCTGTACAACCCTCGACATAATGAACATATGAACCAGGAGCGGCAACGATCAGTGTACGCTCGAACTGTCCCATATTCTGGGCGTTGATACGGAAGTACGCTTGCAGTGGAATCTCGACGCGCACATTCTCTGGCACGTAGACGAAGCTACCACCACTCCATACCGCGCTATTCAACGAGGCGAACTTATTGTCCGACGGTGGAATAACGGTACCAAAGTGTTCCTTGATGATATCGGGATACTCGCGTAGGGCGGTGTCCATATCGGTGAAGATAACACCGAGCTTCTCAAGGTCCTCACGCACCTTGTGATAAACGGCTTCACTCTCATACTGCGCTGTGACACCAGCGAGATATTTCTGTTCAGCCTGTGGAATACCCAGACGATCAAAGGTGTCCTTAATCTCAGGTGGCACCTCGTCCCAGTTCTTACCTTGCTGGGCAACGGGCTTAATATAGTAGTAGATATTGTCGAAGTCAATGCCGGAAAGGTCGGCACCCCACGTTGGCATTGGACGCCTATCGTAGAGGTCCAAGCTCTTGAGACGGAATTGGCGCATCCAGTCTGGCTCGCCCTTCATCTCCGAGATCTGCTCAACGACCTTCTTGCTCAGTCCACGCTCGGACTTGTACGCGTAGTTTTCAGCTACGTGGAACCCGGCGGTATAATTGCCCTGTTCCAACTCGAATGCCTGACTCATGCTTCACTCCAATTTGGTGGCTAATACTCTATATGCTAGATAGCTCATAGCAGGTTCTTAGCTTGCCTACTAATCCTTACTTACTTACTCGGATTTACTAGTATTATATGTTTTTTGGTAGGTAATGTCAAGATGTTACATGAAATGCGGGACCTGTAGGGGTCTAATTCATTATGTCCTGTCCAGTTTGTAGCAGGTGATAAGGGTGTAATGATGGACATTAATAAAATAGCGTGGTAATGGAACTCACGGACGCCCGTGGGTTCCCAAGGTAATTTATTAATCTTCATAATTATTGCCTCTTGACTTAGAGCGTACTCTAACGTATAAACTGTTTCATATGAACAGGAATGGCATAGCCCAAAAACTGTTCCATTCGACGAAATAGTTATTCCCTGTCAAATTCACCTCTTGGTTCTGGTTAACCTGGAAGGACAAAAATTCTTATGACCAAAATCTGGTTTATCACGGGTGCATCAAAAGGGTTCGGACGCGAGTGGACCGAAGCAGCCCTCGAACGAGGCGACAAAGTTGCTGCGACAGCCCGCGACATTCAATCCTTGAACGCACTTGTTACTACTTACGGCGACGCCATCCTGCCACTTCAACTTGACGTTACTGATCGTGCCGCCGACTTTGACGCGGTAAAGAAGGCCACCGATCACTTTGGCAAACTCGATATCGTCATTAACAACGCTGGTTACGGACACTTTGGTGCGATTGAGGAACTCACGGAAAACGAAGTGCGTGCCCAACTCGAAACAAACCTTTTTGGCGCATTGTGGGTCACACAAGCCGCACTGCCAGTTATGCGTGCACAGCACTCTGGGCATATCATTCAGGTGTCGAGCATCGGCGGCATCTCCGCGTTTCCAGGCATCGGTGCCTACCACGCGTCCAAATGGGCACTCGAAGGCTTCTCGCAGGCACTTTCGCAAGAAGTCGCCAGTTTCGGCATCCACGTGACGCTGATTGAACCCGGTGGCTTCTCGACTGACTGGTCAGGCCCATCCGCGAAGCACAGCGAGGAGAATCCAGCTTATGCGGACCTCCGTGCTGCGCGAAACCAAGCGCGCACTCAACAGCGTCCGGGCGACCCGCATGCAACTCGCTCTGCTATTCTCAAGGTCGTTGATGCCGCGCAACCACCTCTACGCGTCTTCTTCGGCGTATCGCCTCTAGGCACCGCAACTCAGGACTATGAGTCCCGTCTGGCAACGTGGAAAGAGTGGCAGCCTGTCTCCATCGAAGCCCAGGGAGCATAGTAAGTAACCTTTCAATTGATAAATGTACGGGTCTGCTTCAGCACATCCTGCTAACACACCACAACGTTTTCAGAAAGCCAACAGGGTGTGCTGAAGCAGACCCGTACAGGAGTTCAATACATACGATATAGTTAAAATCTGCCAATAGTGTTTTGAAATATTGCGCTTGCAGCAAACGTATTCAAGTGGTTATGCTAAACATGAACTGACTCAAATCAAAGAAATTATAGATCAGCATCATTATGAGTTTCTGAAAAAGTGGTATGATTTCTTTAGAAAACCATATCCAGAGTATTTGCAGTGAACTAATGGAGAAACGTATGGATATTATGAGATATGGTGGTAGTCCCTTTGGAGATATCAAACTCACAACTACTGCCAAAAGCGTACACTTTGCTAATGAGAGAATGTATGTTGTGCTAACTGACGAGCGAGAAATTAGTGTGCCACTTAAATGGTTTCCTATCCTTCTGCACGCAACTCCTCAAGAGCGCGAAAAGTGGAAGATTGTACACAACGGAGTAGGACTTCGTTGGGAGGAAATTGATGAAGACATCTTAGTAAAAGGTCTCTTAGGACCTCTTTGCTAGGGTGCAATAAATGTTGATAGGACTTGACGATCAACCTGTAACTTGTTATTATTGGCACTAGCATCAAGGAGTCATACATGCTTCTTGAGTAGCAAAAATGCGCCCATAGCTCAGTGGATAGAGCAAAGGTTTTCTAAACCTTTGGCCGCAGGTTCGAGTCCTGCTGGGCGCGTCTAAGAAGAAACGCGAGGTATAAATACTGTTTCTACCTCGCGCTTTTATATTTCATAATTCACAGCCCATTTGATATTCTTCTCTTGGTTATTTTTCGGTGGGGTCAAGCGAAGCATCATATGGGAACCTTTTCCAGTGTCTGCGACAGCTATCATGTACACCTTTCCTGTATCAGGTGAATAAACACCAAACATCTCTGCTAGCCCATGATAATTATGCGTTTTTCGACCCCACTCTGTAGCTGCGGCAGTGTTAAAAATCAAGCATGCATTGTCTTTAGATAGCCATGCAAACTTACACTGAATGCGTACAAGCTCTTGTGTCTTGAATGTGAAAAATCCAAAGGGATGTTCTTCTCTTTCCACAAAATA
>CAXUIS010000178.1:3933-11292 GCA_964250915.1 uncultured Ktedonobacteraceae bacterium
TATGTATCAGGATACTACTATGTAAGTAGCCATTAGAAGCAGTCATAAGGGGTATGTTTATATAGCGAGAGGCTGTTCTAAGAATGTCTGCTGGACTTGCCATAACTCTGTCTCCCCAACTTCATAGTTGACCCAGAGGACTTCGGTTCGTGGTTGCTTAATCGAATGACAGTGCTTGGAGGACTCTGTAATAGGTTGCCAGTCACTGTAGAGTTCATCCATCAAGGCACCTGAGTATCCTGATATGGCAACTTTGCCTTTGACGTTATGAAGCACTTGTGCAAGTTCTCTATGGTCGTCATCTGTCATTTCATATGCGTAAGCTTTGCTGTCACCACGTGAGCTATGCACATAGGGAGGATCGCAGTAAAATAATGTTTCCTCGCTATCGTAACGTTGAATGACTTCGAGGGCAGGAGCATTTTCTATCTGGACGCGTAGCAATCGTTGCACAATCTCCGAAAGTCCCTCAACACTTCCCAACCATCTTGAGACTGCACCAGCCATACCAGCGCGACTCGTTAGTAAGCAATTTGCCCATCGTCCTGAACTTGCGGTTTGCGCTAGGCCACTTCTGACTTGCCTTGCTCGAATAAAGAAGCGTCTAGCTTTCTCTACGTCTGAAATCGCTTGGTCTGGTTGAGAAAGTGCAAGCTCAAACTCTTCACGTGAAAACGGCGTTAATCCTATTGCCTCTATAAGTGCTTCCTTTTGGTCGCGTAACACACGAAAGAAGTTCACGACTTCACTGTCAATATCATTATAGGTTTCTACAGGTGCAGGTTTTCTATTGAGGAGTACCGCAGCTGAGCCACCAAAGGGTTCACAAAAATGTGTTGTTTGTGGTAAAAGAGGAAGCAACCAATTGAGATGGCTGTATTTTCCACCATACCAACCAAAAGCTATTACTTTGTCCATACGTTTTTTGTCCTTCCCAGATGTAAGCATACTATAGCATAGAATAAACCCTTTTGTATTGACCCAGCAATCCTATTTTGACTCTGTGCAAAAGACTCTCACCTAAAACTCCTCATGGCTTGTTAATCCGTCCTCTCATTGCTATAATACGGAAGAAAATACAAGCAAAAGAGTATAAAAAATACATGAATAAACACAACTGGTGGCAATCCCTTGCTCGCATTACGCTCTGGTCTCATGTTGTTGGTGTAGTTGGCTTTTATCTATACGTCTGGCAACGGACGCTACCGCGCACCGAGGACCGTCTCAAAAAGCTCCCTTTACGCAAAAATGTGCCCGATTTGACGGTTATAGAGCAGATGAAGGAACCAACGGTCTCTATTATCGTGCCTGCTCGCAATGAAGAGAACAATATTTCGCGCTGTATCCGGTCACTATTAGAGCAGGACTACAGCCAGTTCGAGGTGATCGCTGTTGACGATGGCTCAACCGATGCCACAGGTCGTCTGCTCGATGAGATAGCGCAGACACATCCACAGGGCAATCGGCTCTGGGTGTTGCGTTTACGTGATGAACTACCCGCAGGCTGGGCTGGTAAGCCGCATGCACTTTATCGAGGCGTGCAGGAAGCACAGGGCGAATGGTTACTATTCACCGATGCCGACACGTGGCATGCACCTAACGCGTTACGTTCTACAGTAACACAAGCCGTACAAGAAGGTATGGACCTATTCACGGTTGGCACTGAACAAGAACTACCGAGTTTTTGGGAGCGTGTGCTGATGCCGATGGCCTATCTTGGTATCAGCATGCAGTACCCACCGCGCTTGGTCAACGATCCCAAGAGCAAGGTCGCTGTTGCCAATGGTCAATATCTCCTCATTCGGAAAGCGGTCTACGATATTCTCGGCGGTTATGCGCGTCCAGACCTGCGAGGTACGTTATTGGATGATCGAGACCTCGCGCATGTCGTCAAGTCGAATGGCTTCAAACTGCACTTTGTCGATGGACAGGACCTTATACATGTACATATGTATAGCGATCTCCGTGACACATGGCGCGGCTGGCGCAAAAATGCGTATCTTGGCAGTCGTGGCGGTCTACCTTTCGTGCTATTGGAACTTCTTGGCCTACCTATGATAACGATTGTGCCGTTCCTATTGCCGTTACTGGCACGGTTGACGCGCACACGTAATGGAAGCGGCATTCGTTCGGCGGAGGCAACCGCAGCTACCGTCGTAGAGCTAGTGCCACTACTTGCATATCGACTCTGGCTCAATACAATGCTACGGGTGCCGTGGTATTATGCGTTTACTCATCCTCTTGCCGGAGCCATCTTTGAGGGTATTCTAGGCGAGTCCACATGGCGCATTCTTACTCGTCAAGGCGTTGACTGGCGCGGAAGACAATACAGTGACGGAAAAGCTGCTACACCTGTTGCTACTGTTACCAGTAAAACACGTTAATCGAAACCCAACTGTAGGAGCGCAATCAATTGCGCTCCTACATCGCGTTCAATCCCCCCACAAGTCCCATTCGATTGCTAATCGTGAGCCTGAATGCTATGATTCAGGCAGAAAACTTGCTTAAAGCGCATCAGAATGTATCAGGAAACATCATCACGGCTATAGGTGCAAGAAGCTATAAGGTATGTACAAAAAAGTTATATTTCTTACTCTCATTGTTCTCGTGTTAGCGGTACTATCAGGTGTCTACGTGGTTGATGGAACACAGGCGTATTCGCGTTATCAACAAGCAAATATAGCAAAGCAAAGGCAATGTGGCGATTCGGCTCCGGTTCACATCTGTGTTTTGGTACCTAAGGCAGTTTTTAGTGCCTATTATCCTTCCTATCTTGCATCTCAACCACAAAATACATTGTTCACTGTTGAATATAGTAGCAAAACACCAATGGCACTCTTTATTCATGTAGGTATTGGTGAGTTTAGTGAGATACAATCAAAAAGCGTGAATGCAACAGCGACGGTACAGAGCGAACAATTTTTACCACCCTTACTCAAACAAGGTCAGGTTTTGGATGCGCTAACTCGTGATGTAAATATGTCACTACATGTACAGGTGACGGATGCCAACAAACATCCTTACTACGAGAGTGATGTTGCGTTTGCCTTGCACTCACGTCGGTTAATGCAGTGGACACAGGAAAATCGTCTTCTTATAGCAGCGTGGGTGACACCAAACGATTCTGCTATCGAAGCACTGGTACAGAAAGCTCAAGACTATTTGCAGAATGAGCCAGTGCCCGTTCCGCCAGGTATGCTTGGGTATAGGGGGGCATCGGTACAACAGGTTCGTGACGAAGTTGACGCGCTCTATGATGCTTTGCGTCTCTCCTATCACATCAAGTATGTGCAGGAGAGTGTGCCCTATTCGGGAACAAGTGATAGTAACTCGGTTGAGAATATCAAGTTGCCTAGGGAAGTACTTCAGCAGCGCAGTGGTATGTGTATCGAGTTAACAACGCTGCTTGCGGCGGCTGTCGAGAGTATTGGGCTACATCCCGAAATTGTGATTGTGCCAGGGCATGCATTCTTAGGAGTTGCAGTCACAGAAGATAACACAAACATGCAATACTGGGATGCAGTAGACTTGAACAACAATGTCGGAGCTGACTCGGCAAACATTGCTACAAACACTAGCTATACAAACTATAACGCGCAACATGCTATTGTCGATAGGATTCTGGTAAGCGATGCCCGTGCAGCCGGTGTTGGACCGATGCCCTAAAGCAGATTGTTAAGGGAAGAAGAAAAGAGGAAGGCAACGAACACGGTAGATTTTTCGGCATGGTTCAGTGCTGGCTGCTATGGTGGCTTGACCTGTTGCATGCTTGCAGTAGCGGCAAACGCACTTTTTACAACATTGCGCCGACGTGGGACAACACGACAACTCGCAAGCGTAATTGTTGTCTGCGTTATTTGTGCCTTACTACTGCTACCAGCCGTTGTATGGTATACCATACGCTTCAATACAGAGCAAGCAGCACTTCCTATAGCTGAAGTGCAGGTTGCGCTGGCGTATGTTGCGCTCTGCGGTTGGTTTCTTCCGTTGAGCGTAACAACCTCTTACTGCCTCTTTACACCATCGCGGCTCCTCACAACATCGGTAGAAATTCCTCTTCAGAAGCGTCGTACGCGTCTTAATCCCACCACGGCTTTACAGCCACCACGCCACCAGCCAGGTGTTCCTGCGCCTTTTGTGTTTAACGAGGAGACGCCGTGGGGCTGGCTTGAGTACAGAGGTGGACGTTTTCAGGGTCAACGTCTCGCGTTGAAACGTGCTATTGTGACGATTGGACGCGATGAGGATAACGAGATTTGGATTGACGATGACATGGCATCGCGCCATCATGCCGAACTTGCCTGGAATGAGGGCAATGTCTGTTTGACTGATTGTGAGAGTCTCAATGGAGTATTCCTTAATGGCAAGCGTATTACCGGCTCTGTTGAGGTAAAACCGGAGAATCTGTTGGAGATCGGGTCGGACCGCTTTCTATTTCTGCCAGCAGAAAAGCCAGAACCTGCTTTAGAAACATTTGATCCACTTAACAATCATACGTGGCGCTCTTCGCTTGAGTCGCTCACTGCTGGTAGCGATATACTTCCTGCGACACGACCCCTACAAGACAAGACTGCTATTGAGAAGATACCAACAACCTCGCTCAACAACTGGGTAGAGGGCGTGTCGGATGCGATGATGAACGAGTGGCAAGACACGGCTTCGCTCTATAGAGTGACACCTCTTCCGCAACTGCCGGAGCAGTATGGGGCGTTGTTGATCCAAAGTGGTGATATGCTAGGTAAAACTGTATTGCTTGACCGTCCAATACTTATTCTTGGTCGTGGCACTGAATGTAATATTGTAATGAATGATGTCTCGATTTCACGTCAACATGCTCAATTCTCGCGCCAGGCAAGCGGCGACTATGTGCAAGACCTTACGAGCCGTAACGGAACACTTGTGAACGATGAACCCCTTCCGGGTCCTCGCTTACTACGTACTGGTGATCGTATTTGTCTTGGCACAATTATTCTTGAATACACCGCTGCTCAACATACTCGTGTAACACCTCTGCCAAACATTGTCACGCCACAGTCGTTTTCTCGTTCGATGAGTGGACCTGTTCCCTTGAAACTCCCAAGCAAACAAAAAGAAAACATATAAAGTGGTGATTAGCAGAAGAGCAGGTATGCCTGCTCTTTTGCCAATCACCACTTTATATGTTTTTTACCACTCAATCTGTACGTGGGCTAGAGGTGTTTCCCCTACAATTTGACGCCCATGTCCTGGATAAAGATAGCGCACTGGTAAACTACGTAACACACGGAGTGTCTCATCCAGTTGACCGCGGTTAATACCACGACGCAAGAGCGGTGTACCATTCCCGATAGTGGCAAGCGTGTCGCCACATAGCAATTCGCTCGTGAAGGGATTATACAGGCAAATACTTTCTGGCGTATGACCCGCACTGGCAATGACGCGCCAATCGGAATGAAGTGGTAAGCCGCCGACATCCTGTAACCACATATCGACGAACCGAGCTTGCTGTACGGAAAGCGGTGGAAAGGAGGCTACCTGCCCTGGTAGTGTATACGTCAATTTAGGTAGAGTCTTTTGTAGCTCAGATTGTGTAATTGTAAGAGCGGCAGAAGAGGCGGCGACAGGAGCGGTACAAATGCGTCGCAACGACTCGATACCAGAGGTATGATCTTGATGCATATTGGTTAAGACAATCAGATCGATGTCAGCGGGTGAGCGATGCAAAAATTTCTGTATATAGACGGTGAGCAGGCGCACATTCAAGGCCGAATAAGGGTCCACTACGATCAGACGTGTATCGTCAATGAGGTAGGTGTTGGACATGGAGAAGCGATCTGTAATCGTATGTACACATCGAGGACGTAGAGTATGCTCAACTTCATCGTTGGACGTATTCGCCGATACTGTAAACATAGTGCTGCCTCCAGCAAAAACACAATAAAATCTTTTTTCATAATATCACTTTTGGCAAGACATACACACGTACTCTCGTATTCTGGAAAGATATGCTATACTTGTAACTAGGTTAAGAGAAAACCCTATCAGGAGGGCATGAGCCGTGTCACGTATCCGAGAGGGCCAATGGCCTGATTATACATATATTGTGCCGCATAGCTATACTAAGGCGAAGGTAAATCTTGTTGGTTTGGGCAATTATACTCCTAAGAATAGCATCACAAACGAGTTCTTTGCCTATATTTCTACGTGTTTGGGCGACTCACGTAGCGCAAGCGATTTAGAGCGTGTGACCGGTCTTGAGACGCGACATGTACGTAGGAGTTCAATCGAGTTATGTCGTGAGATAGCAGGTGCTGATGCTCCTGGCCTTGTCGTTGATGCCACGTCTCCACAAGAAGAATCACTGGTAGACATGGCTGTAATAGCGGCACAGCGCGCTATTGCAAGTTCGGGGCGAGATATTTCAGAGATAGACACTGTTATTGGTGCCTCCTCTTCTGATAATGATATGTTTCCTACTATCGCAGGTCTAGTGCAGATGCGGCTTGGGTTAGGGCCGATACGTGCGACGATGCTGAAAGGGGCGTGTGCTTGCCAGACTGAAGCATTTCAAGTGTGCAGCGAGATTCTAGCTGCGCGCTCAGCAAAGCTGGTGCTACTGGTCACCTCGGAAGGACTGTTGCCAAACATCACAAATATTCTCGATTGGAAGACAAGTTCTCTCTTTGGAGAGGGAGCAGCGGCATTCTTGCTTGAGCTAGGCGAAGAAGATACCTATGTGATCAACGGCTCTGACGCTCATCAAGGACCCTCGCTGATGTTCCAGACCCCATTACGCAAAGACGTAATTGAAATGGCAGAGGTAGACACAAAGATGCGCCGTCTTTTTCAAGAGGGCAATGGTCAAGAACTGAATTCGTTGTTGACACAGCATCTTATTGGGTATACAAAGATGAACGGCAAAGAAGTCTACCGTGAGGGGCCGCGTGCGATGGCGGAAAGCCTGGATGCGTTGGTACGACATGCACAATTAGGCTATGCTGACATTGCACATATTGTTCCACATCAAGCCAACTCGCGCATCACGAAACGCTTAGGCGAGTTGTTGGTGAATGACTATGATTGGCCTACCTCGACAATGGAGAAACTTGTCGATAATTTCCGCTTTTACGGCAATCTCTCTAATGCCAGTATTGCAACTGCGCTGGTCGAACTCCTGCGTAAAGAGCGGTTACATGATGGTGAATGGCTTGCTCTTACGGCTGTCGGTGGCGGCTTAAACTACGGGTGTTGGCTTATGCGCTTCCATAACTTAAAAAATGTCGATGCCGTACTAAATCCTGTGTAGCTTCTCAAAGAATTTATGCTCTGTAGGGACCGATGTATCGCGTCCTTTTGGCCTTTCGAGTGCCGACAAGGACG
>CAXUIS010000179.1:0-11264 GCA_964250915.1 uncultured Ktedonobacteraceae bacterium
ATCATCGTGAGCAATGTCTCGTTCTCATCGACAACCACTTCTGTCCATGGATAGACCGTAGCAAGTGGGGCAAAAATGCCGCTTTGTCCGTTCGCACGCATAGCACCAGCATCCCCAATCCAGTTTGCGAGTGCCAGGTACACATTGTGTTCTGCGGCCCGAACACGCCAAATGAGATAGTGAGCAGGATCATACTCATCAGGTGCAACAACAAGTTTATGAGGAATGGTTGTAGGCTCTAGTCCAATCGGATCGGGAAAGTTCAGGAGTGTGGGCGCACACACGAGGTCGGCTCCCTGTCCTGCGAGGATACGCAATGTTTCTGGAAAAAGTACATCGTATCCTGTCGCTAGACCAACACGGCCCGCAGGCGTGTCGAATGTGGGAAGTCCAGCATTGCCGGGTTGTGCCCATAAGCGATCATGCTGTGTCAGGTGAAGTTTGCGATATTTGCCATAGACGCCACCTGGATCGATAAGAAGAACGGTATTGTAGTACGTGGGTTGGGCCGTACTGATGTCTCGTTCCGCCACACCAAGTACCATGCTGATTTGTAGCTCGTCTGCCAGCGCGCTCAGCACATCGGTTTCTGGCCCCGGCACCAAAATTGCTCCATTCTGCATATGTGCAATAAGTGCCTGGTCGCTTGCGAGTGCTGATGTAGAGCGTGGTCCTGGTAATACTAGCTCTGGTAGGACGAGCACATCGGGTTGTGCAGGGGCGGCATCTTTTATCAATGTACGTACAGTATCTTGCACTATTCGGAGCGTCTCTTGCTGAGACTGTGTAGCGAAATCTTGTAAACGGACCTGGAGTACGCCTGTGCAGGAGAGCTGTCCTGGTGGAAGTTCGCCTAATGCATAGAGGCTGTGGTAACGCAACGGCTCCCAGAGATACGAATTGTGTGCAACCTGCGCGTACTGGTCTGGTCTGCGATCAGCCAATCGATTTCCACTATCATCATATCCGTCGGCACTGTGCGCGCCCCAACGCTTGTCACGTGCTCGTGCCAGATCGACCTCACCATAGACGATTCCTTCACCATTGTCGAGGTATGCCTGAATAGAGCCGTCGGGATCAAGAATACAACTGCCGCCGCTAAATTGTACGCCGCGTTCCTCGCCATAGCGATTGGCGGCAATGAAGTAGACGCCATTCTCGAATGCTCGCGCCATCCACCAGCCACTCGGACTCTTCTCATCGAGCCAGTTTGTGGGGAAGAGTAACACATCGGCCTGATGCAGTGCTGGAATACGTGCCGCCTCGAAGTACATCGCGTCCATGCAGATAAGCCCGCTCAAACGTCCAAGCGGCGTATCCCACACTGGCATTCCCAAATCGCCATCACGCGCCCAACGGGGTTCGGAGATGAAGGAATGAATCTTGCGATAGGTGCCCACAAGCCCTTCTGGTCCGAGTAAAACCATACTATTATAGTATACAGACGTGCTAGGGTCTACTTCTGGTAAACTTACCGCGATATAACAAGCATATGCCGTTGCAAGGTGCTGGAAACGGTCAGTTGTCGGGCCAGGAATAGGTTCGACATATGGCGCGATTTCCATGCGAGATTGCCAGCAGTAGCCTGTTGTCGCAATTTCAGGAAGGACGATAAGTTTTGCACCATGTGTTGCCGCCTCCTCAACCAATTGAAGAAGACGTGCGACATTTTTTTCCTTCTCGCCCAGCGTTGGCTCATACTGAATGGCGGCAACACGATAGGAAGGTAAAGGGGACGAGAGCGTGCTCATAGTCTCTCCTGCAAAGGGTACGGACGGATGGTATCGTGTCTGTAGGGACCGATTTGTCACGTCCTTGTCGGCGGTTAATGTTAAGAGGACGCGATAAATCGGTCTCTACAACGCAACGAATAAATCTTTACAGAACATACCACTAGCCTCAATAATAATCAAGAGGACGGTGAATTATTTCCTAGTGTATCCTGAGCAAGAGCAGAAATGAGTGAGAGCATTGCGCTCTCACTCATTTCTGCTCTTGCTCAGGATACAACTAATAGCTTGCTTATGCTCCGTGACACTTCTTGTATTTTTTGCCACTTCCACATGGGCAAGGGTCGTTGCGTCCAATTCGGCCTATCGAGGTAGGACGCTGTACATTGTTCGCACTATTCGTGCTCTTCCCATTGTTTGTCCCGTTGCGTCGTGCAGCATTCGTCTTCGCTTGCTGTGTCTCAGTCTCGCTCTTGACCTGACCACTAGCCTTTGCGATGGCGTCTGCATTGGTGCGTACGTTACGTGGTGCCGCTTTACGCTGTGGCTCTGGCTTGTTGATTGTCACCGTCAACTCGTTACGTAACATCTTGAGCAGAGCATCGACAGTGTAATGCTGAATGGCTTGTTTCAAGTCGTCGAACATGCGGAACGCTTCGTTCTTGAACTCAACCAATGGGTCACGTTGTCCAAGTGAGCGAAAGCCGATACCGGCACGCATCACGTCGAGCGAGTCGATATGATCCATCCACAGGCGGTCAACCACCTGCAACAGGTAGGACCGTTCAAACTCACGCAACAGGTCGGCATCCTCCGCCCCTTGTTCACTTGCTTGTCGTTTGAGGCTTTCGCCTCGTTCCTCATAGTGGTCAAGTACGAGCGTGATAAGTTTTTGCTTGATGTCCTCACGGCGTATCGCGTTGAGGTTTTCTGGCACAATTTCCTCTGGTATATGCACCCAGACTTCCAATGCTTTGAAGAGCGTCTCTAGTTGCTCCTCTTCCATGACCATGTTGCCAGGAATACAGGCATCGACCAGTTTGGTGACTTCGGAACGTATCATAGAGATAATGCGCTCATGCATGTCGCCACGCTCAAGCACAGCGCGACGGTCAGCGTAAATGACTTCACGCTGCTTGGCGATTACGTCGTCATACTCAACGACGTTTTTACGAATGTCGAAGTTATAGCCCTCAACCTTTGTCTGCGCTCCCTCAATGAAGTTTGAGACGAGACGGCTTTCGAGTGGCATGTCTTCTTCCATGCCGACGCGCTCCATCACCTTTGCCACTCTATCGGCGGCGAAGCGGCGCATCAGCTCGTCGTCAAGTGCCAGGAAGAAACGCGACGAACCGGGGTCGCCCTGTCGTCCAGCGCGTCCACGTAACTGGTTGTCGATACGGCGTGACTCGTGACGTTCTGTGCCGATGATATGTAGGCCACCCAACCTGATCACACGATCATGGTCTTCTTTACACTCGCGCTCTTTTTGTTTAAGAAGGTCGCTTTTCTCTGTCTCAGACATTTCGGCGAGATATTGCTGAATCGCCTCTTCCTTCTCTTCTCGTTCGTCCTGTGTGCGTACTGGCATATCACGAATGAAATCGACATGCTCGGCGTGTGTACGCAGAATGCTTTCAAGGTAGCCCTCTGCGTTGCCTCCAAGCAGAATGTCGGTACCACGACCTGCCATATTTGTAGCTATGGTGATGGCTCCACTGCGTCCCGCCTGTGCGACAATCTGCGCCTCACGCTCATGATGTTTTGCATTAAGGACGGAATGCGAAACGCCTTGCATATTGAGCAGATGAGCAAGGTGTTCTGAGGTTTCAACTGAGGTAGTACCAACCAGGACAGGTTGCCCAACTTCGTGTCGCTCTTTGATCTCTTCAACCACCGCCTTGAACTTGCCTTCGGTTGTGCGATAGATCAAGTCGGCATCGTCCTTACGAATCATTGTCTTGTGTGTTGGAATAACCATCACATCAAGCTTATAAATCTTGTGAAACTCTTCCGCTTCAGTCAAGGCCGTACCAGTCATGCCACCAAGTTTGTTGTATAAGCGAAAGAAATTCTGGAAGGTGATGGTTGCTAGCGTATGGTTTTCGCGCTGCACCTTGACGCCTTCTTTGGCCTCAATTGCTTGATGCAAGCCTTCGCTATAGCGGCGTCCTGGCATCTGACGACCCGTGAACTCATCGACGATGATGACCTCGCCATCTCTCACGATATAGTCTTTGTCGCGCTTGAAGATGATTTCTGCCTTGATTGCGTTCTCCATATACCGAGTCAGGTCGAGATTGTTTTCGTCATAGATGTTTTTGACACCTGCTAATTGCTCAATCTTCTCGATACCCGCATCCGTGAGAATGACGGTACGTGTTTTCTCTTCTATGGTATAGTCGGTCTCGGCCTTGAGGTATGGTGCCCAGCGTGCAAACTGAACATATTGGTCTGTCGATTCCTGGCCCTGACCAGAGATAATGAGCGGAGTACGCGCCTCGTCGATCAGAATATTGTCAACCTCGTCAACGATGGCGAAGTTGAGTTCGCGCTGTACCGCTTGTTCAAGCGAGGCCACCATGTTATCACGCAGGTAGTCGAAGCCATATTCGTTGTTCGTACCATAGGTGATGTCAGCTTGATATGCGGCTCTGCGCTCAGCCGTCTGTGGCTCAACCGCATTGACAAGAATGCCGACGGTGAGACCGAGAAACTTGTAAATGTTGCTCATCCACTCGGCGTCACGTCGCGCAAGGTAGTCGTTGACGGTGACAACATGTACACCTTTGCCTGTCAGTGCGTTCAGGTAGGTTGGTAGCGTGGCGACAAGTGTTTTGCCCTCACCAGTACGCATCTCGGCAATCTTGCCTTGATGTAGTACAACGCCGCCGATGAGTTGTACGTCATAGTGACGCATCTTGATCTTACGTGAACCCGCCTCACGGACAACGGCGAATGCTTCTGGTAACAGGTCGTCAAGCGTTTTACCTGTGCGAAGACGTTTGACCATATCAGGAATAAGTCTGTCCATCGTCTCAGCTTTGAGTGCCACAATCTCTGGTTGTAGTTGCTTGAGGATACCATTGAATAGGTCCTCTAGTCGCTCGTCAGTGCCATCATCTTTATTTGTTGCACTATCTCGTGCAGCCTCAAAGCGTGTCCATGCTGCGCTGAACGCCTCTGCTAGTTGGTCTTCGTCAATTTCTTTCAGGATAGGCTCAACTTGTGTGAGCAAGGCAAGTGTAGCTTTTTGCGGGTCGCTGGCCTCATCGGGCCACTCCTGTCGCTCTTCGGCAATATCCATTGCTTTCGTGACACGCAGCAGATTGAGTTTCACCGAAAGCTTTTCGTAAGACCGCTCGAACAGTTCTGACAGTGTAACCTGTAGGTTGTTGCGCAGGTCATATTCGGGGTCGCGTCTACGCTCGACCACCTGTCGATACTCGGTCACGGCGGTATGCAGGTCTGCATCGGTACATTGTTCCGCGAACGGCTCAATCGTCTTCAATGCCTCACGGAAGAGCGCGACCAGATCGTTCTCTAAGACGAGCCCGCCCTTCAGGTACAGGTAGAGTTGTGAACGGAACTGCACAGTTTTGTCCGCGAGTTCTTCATCGTTCAGCTTTTTGATTGTGGGTTCGAGTGCGTTAATTTTCTCTATAATGGGATCAATAACCTTGAGGTCTCGTTTATTGGGGTCGCCAAGGATTTTGCTCAGTAACTGCATAAAAATCTATTCTCCTGCCACATGGCAAATGGTTGTGTTGATATTGCGAATGGGTGTGTTAAATATACTCACGCTTTTGGACTTAAAATATTACATTCTATTATACCATACGTTCATGTTTATATGAGGTTAGAAAAGGCATGAGTGCTATGCAAGCTACCTGAAATACAGGTACTATCTGGTCGCTAACGTCTTATACGCTATACTTTCCGTGTTAAGGATGTCATAATAGAATAGTAATTATAAGAACAAGAGTTCGTATGTATTTTATTCAAAGAAAATGGGTTAAAAGAAAATGAGCGAAAATTCTGCTATTGAATGGACTAGCTCAACATGGAATCCAGTAACTGGTTGTACAAGAGTAAGTCCTGGTTGTGATCATTGTTATGCGCTAACTTTTGCAGAGCGTTTTCGTGGTGTGCCAAATCATCCTTACACTCAGGGATTTGATCTGAAGTTATGGCCTGAACGCTTAAGCTTACCAAACAAATGGAAGAAATCACAACGTATTTTTGTCAACTCGATGAGTGATTTATTTCACAAAGACGTGCCAGATAGTTTTATTCTTGACGTATTTGAAACAATGGTAAAGGCCGATCATCATATTTATCAAGTGCTTACTAAACGTCCATCGCGTCTTGTCAACACAGACCTGACAGAGAAGATTACGCAACGTATTCAAGAATTAACAAGCACATCTGTATGGCCCTCGCATATCTGGCTCGGTGTGTCAATTGAAACTAATGCCTATGCATGGCGTGCAGATATGTTACGCAAAGTGCCTGTTGCTGTACGCTTCATCAGTGCGGAACCACTGCTTGGAATGCTTGACCAGCTTCAACTTCATGATATCCACTGGTTGATCAGTGGCGGTGAGAGCGGTCCTGGTTTCCGATACTGCGACCCTGAATGGGTACGTTACCTGCGTGATGGTTGTCAAGCCAACGGTGTGGCCTTCTTCCATAAACAATGGGGTGGTCGCACTCCAAAAGTGGGTGGGCGAGAGCTTGATGGTAGAACATGGGATGAGTTCCCGCAAGTTCATGTAAGCCCCTCACTTGTATAAAACAAATTAGCGCATTCAAGTAATACCGATGAAACAGCTTCTATAAAGCTGTTTCATCGGTATTTTTATGTTTAATAAACTCAATAATGTTTTTCCTGTGTAACACAAAAAGCACTTATAAATTGAATTGACGTAAAGGTATATTATTGTATAAAATACATATTAATAGGATTGTGCTTACTTATAGCCTTGTCGAGATACGAATTAATGAAGGACAAATGGTATGAGCAACACGCAATTTTTTGATGAAAGAAGCGAGCAGTCTGCTGTAAAAGCTACCATTGTATCAAAATACTTTTGGTCCTGGGCAAAGATTATCATGCCTAGAGTGCGAGACGGTAAAATTGCTTATATTGATTTGTTTGCAGGGCCAGGACGCTACAAAGATGGTACCAAATCAACTCCTTTGTTGATATTAGAGACAGCTACCAAAGACGAAAAAATGCGCAGAATGCTTATAACAATCTTCAATGACGTAGATCAGAATAACTCACACTCTTTAGAAAGGGAGATTAAGTCTCTGGTAGGAATAGACACGCTAAAGTATAGACCACAAGTTCATAATTATGAGGTTGGTACGACAATTGTTCAAATGTTTGAACGAATGAAGCTTATTCCTACACTCCTTTTTATTGATCCTTGGGGGTACAAAGGACTATCACTCAAGCTGATTAACTCAGTACTTAAAAACTGGGGGTGCGATTGCATATTTTTCTTCAACTACAATCGCATCAACATGGGCTTGTCCAATCAAGCCGTAAAAATGCACATGGATGATCTTTTTGGAGAGCAAAGAGCCGAAGAGTTGCGACAACGACTAGAACCTTTGAGTTCTTATCAAAGAGAACTTACGATTGTAGAAGAGATTGCGGAAGCATTAAAAGAAATGGGCGGAAAATTTGTTTTGCCGTTCGGCTTTAAAAACGATAGTGGAAGTCGCACAACTCATCATTTGATTTTTGTTAGCAAAGATCCTACGGCATATAAGATAATGAAAGAAATTATGGCTGGAGAAAGTTCTACTAATAATCAGGGTGTTGCGTCCTTTGAGTACAGTCCAGCAGACTCTCGTCAGCCTTTGCTCTTTGAATTATCATGTCCATTAGATGAACTTGAGAAGTTATTACTTGCAGCTTTTGCTGGTAATTCAGTAACACTAGAACAGGTATACGCAGAGCATAACATTGGTAAGCCTTTTATCATGAAAAACTACAAAGTTGCTTTGAGAAATCTAGAGGCTCAAGAGAAAATCACAGGAGATATTCCTATAGACAAGCGGAGGAAGCGTAACGGAGAAACATCTTTAAATAAAGTCGTCTTCACTTTCCCTTTAAATGAAAAATAAGAGAAGAGTATGTATATCAATGCGACGTGTAGTCTGACAAAATAAGCAGGATATGAACCGTTTGTAGGGGCCTATTCTATCACTCCTCGTTTGCACAAGAAGCTGAACGAGGGTGTAATAGAATTAGACCCCTACAATATTTCGTTAATTAATATATAGGCTTTCTCTACCCCATCGTTTGCAGTGTCTTCAATGCCTCCGTGATATGCTTTTCGGGCGTAAACTGGGAGGAGAAGATGTGACGCACGACGCCTTGTTTGTCGAGAATGTAGGTGACGCGCCCAGGTAGGAGGCCGAGCGTGGCAGGGACACCGTATAGTTTTCTGACATCACCATTAGTATCGCTTAACAGGGTAAACAGGAGATGGTGCTGTTTGGCAAACTGCTGGTGTGACTCCGGTGTATCTGAACTGACACCGACAACATCCGCGCCTGCATTCTTGAACACCTCATAGCTGTCACGGAAAGAACAGGCTTCTGTGGTACAACCAGGAGTATTATCTTTTGGATAAAAGTACAGGACGATACCCCTCTTGCCTAGAAAATTCTTCAGGCTCACCATGTTGCCCGTTTGCGACTGAAGCGTAAAGTCTGGCGCGACATCACCAACTTTTACTTTGCCCTTGACAGTTGAATTGTTTGTGGTACTCATGAGAATAGAACTCCTTATTATAATGCAGTCCCTTTGCTTGCATTGCACATATGTTGTTTGCTTATTATAAGCATAGCAGTGGCGCGTTAATTTCCTGGCAAGAATCAAAAATAGTGCTTGTGTATTCTCAGGTGGCCTATAAAAGATTGTGCTAATCGCGTATGCACATAGTTGAACTCAACACGTTAAACTCATGAAGACGGTCTAAGTATACTTAGACCGTCTTCATGAGTTTAACGTTTGTATAGACATTTTTACAAGATCAACTTATCGTGTCCTTCGTCGTCGGAATGAGACGGGACCAGACGCCAGGATACTCAAACGTCCTAAGCGTGGAGAGAGCCACTGGTCCACTCCGTAGTAGCGTCCAGCGGCAACAGCGAGTAGTGTTCCAGCGACGAGTGCATACACAAACGCAGTCCCAATATCGGTACTCTTCCCTGGTTGAATCGGACCACCAAAGCCTTCAGCTATTGACCAGATGCCCAACGAGTAGATGATACTTACCACTGCGGTCAAATTTGTGAGAATGCCAAAGATGAAAAGGACAGCCAAGGTTGTTTCTATAGATGCTATCAAGTAGGCAAAAAAGTGTGGATTGGTATTGATAATGTTACCCCAAAAGGAAATCCAGTTCTGTATAATCTGTGGTTGCCCATCCTTAGCACCAGTAACTTGATCTGCAAAAGAGTTGATGAATTTAGGCTGCCACTTGAGCGAGGCGGCAACCCCCCACACTAACCCAAAGGCAATTCGTAGAAATGCAATTGCTTTGGCTCGCCATGAGGAGACTCTTGTTAATCCTGTAGTGGTGAATGGAACTTGTTCAAGTGCGCCTGTTGGTGCGGTTCCTGTGTTGACGATAATTGCTCCCTCTGAAGATTGATCCGTTTGTCTTTGCATGATGTTCTTTCCTTTCAAGCGCATAAAGTGGGTGTTACGTTTGAAGCATTAGTCTTCAATTCTGGTAACTACACGAATACAATTAGATATTCGTTACTAGAATTAGCATCATTTTTTGTGGTTGAGACTGAATCAAATATATACCGATTTGTGACATGAAAATAAGATTAAATATGGAAAGCAACAATTATTTTGTGAGGTGTGTGGAGAAGAATGCTTATAACATAACCATATCTCGTGCCCGTAAATAATTCACAAATGCCTCCTTTGCGAGGTGCAACGCTTCCTGTAATTCTTCATCTACCATCACGTCTGGCTCCCACCACCAGTTTGAGATAGTCCACGTACCCTTCTCAAGGCGAGAGTCGAAGCGAGCGACGAAGCGGTCTTTATAGAAAACAGGCAACACATAGTAACCCCAACGACGTTGTGCTAACGGTTTGTAGACCTCCCACATATAATCGAAGGAAAAAATGTGTTGTATAGCTTTGCGATCCCATATCAGACTATCCAGTGGGCCTAAAAATATCATACGTGGCTTGAGGGATGCTGTGTTGAGTAGAGGTAACATGTTCGTGAGTATATAATAGGTCCATGTTTTGCCCTCGATATGTAGTGGTGTGAGTGTTCCGTCTTCTACCAGATGTGCTATGGCTCGTTTGCGGATTGTCGCATCGCCACAGGCACTCCAAATACATGATTCCGCCATTGGACGCAATAAGCCCATTGCCTTCGCACGTTGCGTCATAATCCAGCGATGATAGTCGTCTTCATCCAGGATTGGCGGTTCGTTATAGTATTGAGGGGGAATGACTCGTTCTGGACGATCATAATAGTGCCGTCCGGCTTTGCGATGATGTGTGACGAGTTGTCCACTCGCCCAGAGCGCACGTAGAATACGCTTGGCGACCGTCGAACCATACCATGACCCACGTTCTCCGTAGCTTGTACGTTCTTCAAACTCCAACGAGGAAAGAGGACCACGAGCATCGAGTGCGGCAAGAATGCCCGTTGCTTCTCTCTCATGACTTTTCAATATCTCGCGGTCGTGATATGGCTCATAGCGTTCACGCATCAATGTTCGTTTCGACCAATCGCTAATAGGGACAAGACATGCTTGCTTGTCCCACGAATCGTACAGGATGCGGTCGGTATAGGCGGCGTGTTGCCAGTCATCGACATGATAGTCAGGAATACGTGCTTGAAAGACGAGATCAGGATTGCGTCCAACGGGATTAAGTGGGTCGTATTGAACGGTACTTAACCGCTCAAAGACGCCCGCGATATCTGTCTGTGCGAAATGATAGTTCGAGAGGAAGCGACGCGCCTCCTCCCGTGAAAGATGGATGCTCAAGAAAGCGTAACCTCGCTTGTCGGTGTAACCGTGATGATATGTGTGTCAGTGCCAAAGCCATCCACAACATGATTGAGTTGAGCGATGCGTTGCGCTGCTGTAAGCACTTCCCCATCATAATCTTGTGTTGAATGCGCATCGCTTACTAACGTCACGTCGTAGCCCTCTACGGTTGCGCGACGAATAGTGGTATCGACACACATTTCGGTAGAACCGCCGACGACGATAAGGTGCTCGATACCTCGCGCCTCTAACTCATGTTGAAGTATTGTATCATAAAAGGAGTCCGAGGCACGTTTGTGGACGATCAACTCGCCTGTCTGCGGTGCAATTGCGGGATGAATAGCCCATCCAGGTTTCCCGATCTCTAAACCATCTCCCTGTAGACCATCATGTTGTACATAGATAACAGGAGTATGCGAAGCGCGTGCCTGTGCCAGCAAAACGTTGATGTTGTCGAGTACCTCTTTGTGCTTGTAAGCTG
>CAXUIS010000180.1:0-1587 GCA_964250915.1 uncultured Ktedonobacteraceae bacterium
GGAAGTTATGTCTTCCTACCTGTTGGCCTCGCCTTTACGGGTATCCTTACCGACCGCTTTGGTCCCGCACTTATCTTCATTGTTGATGGTATCCTCACCGTACTTCTGCTGTCCATCGGACTCTGCTTCCGCGACATTCGTCAACTTCAATAGAATGCAGAAATGCTTTTAGCCGATGTTCTCCATCAAATAGACTCGAAATTTGCTATGAGCTATTAGTACTATGGTATTAATAAGATGTTAAGAATACCCTTTTTTGAGGATTGTGTCATCAATATTATTGAAATGTTTCAACATGTTTATAGAAACGTAAATATTTTTTGAGAAAGATGGGACCCCACGCTTATGCGCGTACTCAACGTTCAAAGGTCTTCGGTTCTAAGGCTCACAGCACTCTATATTGGTGCACTCAGTGTCATCGCACTCCTGACGGTAAGTGGGCAAATACTTATTCAAACATCACTGCAACGTCAATCGGATGATGCAAACGTTATTAATATTGCGGGTAGACAACGTATGCTTAGTCAACGATTGAGTAAAGCTGCCCTTGCTATTTCTATTGCACCAACTGAGGCAGAGCGTGCGCCACGCATAACCGAATTGAGTATGGTTACGACGCTATGGCAAAGTTCGCATCAGGGCTTACAACAGGGGAATGCAAAGTTAGGCTTACCAGGCAATAATAGTCCAGTGGTCATGCAACTCTATGCGGAAATACAGCCGAACTTCAATGCAATGGTCTCTGCAAGCAATAGCTTGCTGAACGTGGCTCAACAGAATCGTATGCAGTCCAGCGAGGCGTTTAGAACAGCAACGGCTCCATTTATTCAAACCATTTTACAGAATGAGTCGGGCTTCCTTGTGGGCATGGATAAGATCGTTTCGCAGTATCAAACCGAGGCAGAAGGACGCGTTACCCAACTCAAGCAAATAGAATTGACACTACTCGCCGTGACGCTACTTGTCTTGTTTTGTGAAGGTCTGTTTGTATTTCGCCCAGCTATCGTGCGGCTCACAAAAGCACTTACAGGACTGGTACAGGCAGAAGAACGCGCGTTGCATGTTGCTGAGTTGAAGCGTAAGAATGAGGAGCTTGATCTCGCGCTGAATGAGGCACTCGCGGCGAACCTGAAAATAAAATTTCCTGTACGTGCTGTTGCCTATGGACATTATCAGGTTCAAGGAAGTCAAGGGCACATCTACAACGTTCACATTACCGAGGTTGAGGGAAACCAGCTATTGCGCTGTGAGTGTCCTATCTATAAGCACAACCTCATCTGTTCACACTTCATGGCTGCGATGCCACTGCACAAATCTCTCCTAGAATACCGGAAGCGCGAAGCACTACACATGCCAGACCCACCTTCTCGCCCTGGCAATACAGGCCCGTTTTACAGAAACCAATAAAACAGCACCTCGGCGGTAGGGACTGATGTATCGTGTCCTTGTTAGCAATTGATCGCTGACGAGGGCGCGATAATGCAGGTTGACACATGAAAATGGGAAGACAATTGAGAAAGGTTGGGTGTGCTAAAGCAAAACCCGAAAAGGCGTTACAAGCTCAAGAACCAAAGTTTGGAAGGTAAA
>CAXUIS010000180.1:1597-6855 GCA_964250915.1 uncultured Ktedonobacteraceae bacterium
CACACCCGTACAGGGTTTTCCTCGCTCACTAGCCGCCGTTGCTCCTGTACGGGTCTGCTTTAGCACACCCTCTCGTATTCCCATCGTATCTCGTTAATGTGCATCATCGGTCCCTACATTTTCCTTCCTCTTGACAGGTAAGTATTTACTTACTTATACTATAGACATGGTACAGGAACAAGAAAACAACAAAGTACAGTTGGACGTGTTTCACGCTATCGCTGACCCAACGCGTCGTGGCTTACTCGCTCTTGTCGCAGAGAGTGAGCAACCTGTGAAGACGCTAGCAAAGGCATTTGCTATGTCACGACCAGCAATTTCACAGCATCTACGCATTCTCAAGCAAGCGGGTTTGGTCGTAGAACGCCGAGTTGGACGCGAACATCTCTATCGACTGCAAGCAGTCCCTTTGCATGAGGTCAGCGATTGGGTGCAGCACTATGAACACTTTTGGCGTTAAGAACACAGGAGGTGACTTACATGGATGTACAAACAAACATTCCAACTGAGATTTTAACACTTTATACAAAGGCACCTGACGAACTAGAAGCCGCTCTTAGTGGGATAACAGAGGCGCAGCTTGATAAGCGTTTAACTCCAGAAACGTGGTCAATACGCCAAATCGTTCATCATATGGTTGATGGAGATGTTATGTGGACGCTACTCATGAAAGTTGCCATTTTTAACTCTGGCTGCTCCTTTAACTTTGATTGGTATACTGGTAACGATACAAGCGCTGAAGGTCTCCGTTATGCGGAGCGTTCGATTGAGCCAGTTATACAACTCTTTCGCGCCAACCGCACTCAAATGACGCAACTATTCGCACTCCTTGATGATGCAGGGAATCGCTCTATACAATTGACAACACCTGAGGGACCGCATCCAGTCACGCTCAGCCAGATGGTAGCAATTCAAGCTAGCCACGCGATGGGGCATATTGGGGAGATACAAGCGATACGAGGAGAATAAAGACATGAATACAACAATTACCGACGAATATATGCGGAGAAGCATAGCTGCTGCCAAGAATTATTGTATCGTTATTTTGAAGGCAGGTCCCAACAAAAATAAAGAAGGCATCGAGAGCATCATATGGGAACATGGGCGAAGAAATTTCGTACTCCGTGCTGACGGTGTGCTACCTATTGTGTGTCCTGTCTCTGATGGTAGTGAGGTGTCAGGCATTGGCATTTTTAGCACCTCTATAGAAGAAACAAGAAGAATTATGGACGAGGACCCTGGTGTACAAGCAGGCGTTTTCGTCTACGAACTTCATCCGTGTCGCAGCTTCCCTGGCTCTAGTTTACCTTAACGTAAACGCACCAAAAGTCGCGTACTTATGCACGTTTTTGAAGGGTGTACATGAGTACGCGATTTTTGATGTGTTCTGAAAACTCCACGTTGACACTTCCGCCTCACCTGTGCTACGATTGATAGTGAGGAAGTGTACTTAGAACACTAGCTGACTCATTCTGTCTACTCTGTTTCCCTATGTACAATGCTCTATGTTCTCCATGTTAAAATGAATGTAGGAAGCATGTGTACATACATAGACAACTATAAAGGAAACCCCGCTTATGGGTATAAACTACCTCCTAATTATGGTATCCTTGGCAGTCCTCTTCGGCTTACTGGTGATGGGCGTTACCTCCATCATTGGCCCTAAGAAGCCCTCGCCGGAGAAACTTGCCCCATACGAATGCGGCATTCAGGAGATTGAAGCTCCTCACCGTCGCTTCCCTGTCAAATATCTTTTAACAGGTATGCTTTTTATTGCATTTGACATTGAGATCGTTTCTTTTTATCCTCTTGCCATTCTACTCCGCTCATTGGGAACACTGGGACTAGTTGAACTACTCGTCTTCCTACTCATCCTGGGGGTTGGCTATATCTATGTTTGGCGGAAGGGAGCATTCTCATGGGAGTAGTCAAAAATCCCTGGGAGCCGGTACAGACTTATTCAAATACGCAAACGCCACGACGCGAACTTACCATGAAAAGTGGCGATTTCGGTGTCCTGACCACACAGGTAAGCAAGCTTATTGACTGGGGTCGTAGCTCATCATTATGGCCTGCCTTGTTCGGTCTTGCATGTTGCGCGATTGAGATGATGGCGACGAGTGCTGACCGCTTCGACATCTCGCGTTTCGGTGCCGAGGTCTATCGCGCCTCACCACGTCAATCTGACTTGATGATTGTCGCTGGTCGTTGCTCCATCAAGATGGCACCTGTCCTGCGCCAAATCTATGATCAGATGCCTGAACCTAAGTGGGTCATCGCAATGGGGGCGTGCGCTTCTTGTGGTGGTGTTTTCAACAACTATGCCGTTGTGCAGGGTGTTGACAAGATCATACCGGTTGATGTGTTTATTCCAGGTTGCCCACCGACGCCTGATATGTTGCTTTTTGGCTTTAACGAACTACAGCGTAAGATACGCGCGGGCATTCCCAATCCCCCTGATCCTCTGAAGGATGCAGGTATGAAACTAATTGGTCCTGTTGGTGAAGAATTATGATCGCCGTAGAGAGTATGTTCTGGCACAGAGGGAAAACGTGTGCGTTTTTCCCTCTGTGCCAGAACATACTCTCTACGAACAGATATATTTAAGGAAATATAATTTTTATGGTCACGACAGCAGTATCATCGGTTGAGACGATACAGGCGAAGTTCCCACAGGCAGTCATAGACGTAATCGAATTCCGTGGTGAACAAACTCTCCTGCTCAAGCCGGAATCTCTTGTGAGCGTTTGTACCTATTTAAAGAAAAATTTACAATACGATTTTCTGGAAACCATCACGGCGGTTGATTGGTCCGAACGTCTGCCGCGTTTCGATGTTGTCTACCAACTCCTCTCAATTGAGCACCAATGTTTTCTGCGCCTCAAAATACAGGTGGGGCAGCGTCGTGAGAAGCATCCTGCCGTAACAACAGTGACGGGCATTTGGCCTGGTGCCAATTGGTATGAGCGAGAAGTCTATGACCTGTTTGGAATTCCCTTCACGGGCCATCCCGATCTGCGCCGTATCCTGATGCCCGCCGATTGGACAACGCACCCATTGCGCAAAGACTATCCACTGACAGGCTTTGAATTGCCAGAGCCGCACTGGGGTGGTCAGGTTCCATACGACACCAATTCTGGCACTGGTAGCCAAACATTGCGTACACCAGATGGGCGCGAATTGAACGACAATCGCTCGAATATCAATACAGGTCAGGAACCCGGTACAAAAAAGAGGTAACTACTGTACGGGTCTGCTTCAGCACACCCTTTCCCCACATGATGGGATAAGAACGCATGCAAAAACAAGAAGTAAAAATAGAAAACCAGTACTCGATAGATGAGAGCCAGACATTAGAGGGCGGGCAGCGCGTCGATACCATGACCATCAACATGGGTCCGCAGCATCCTAGCACACATGGTGTCCTACGCCTGTTGCTCACGATTGAGGGCGAGACCGTTCTGAAGGCCATTCCCGATATCGGTTTCCTGCATACTGGCATCGAAAAAACGGCAGAGGCCAAGACATACCATCAAGCACTCGTCTTGACGGACCGCATGGATTATCTTGCTCCACTCTGCAACAATCTTGGCTATTCGCTCACCGTCGAACGCTTGATCGGTGTCGAAGACGAGATCAGCGATAAGATAAAATACGCTCGCGTCATGCTTGCGGAGTTACAGCGCATTGCTAGTCACCTCGTGTGGCTGGGTACACATGCACTCGACCTCGGCGCACAAAGCATGTTTCTGTACTGCTTCCGTGAGCGCGAAATGATTCTTGATATCTTCGAGTACATCTCCGGTGTACGCATGATGACCAGCTATATCTGCCCCGGCGGACTGCAAGCTGAGCTACCCATTGGCTTTGAAAAAACAGTTCGCGCCTTCACTGAAATCTTTCCAGCGCGCCTACAAGAATACCACGACCTACTCACGAACAATCAGCTCTGGCTCGAACGCACAAAAGGCGTCGGACATCTGAGTGCCGAGGACGCTATCGCCTATGGTGCGAGTGGTGCCGTTTTGCGAGGTAGTGGTGTCGTGTGGGACCTGAGAAAAGTCTTCCCATATAGTGGATACGAAAACTTCGAGTTCGACATTCCCGTTGGCTCCAATGGAGACGTATACGACCGCTATCTCGTGCGTATGTTGGAGATGGAACAAAGCCTCAATATCGTCAATCAAGCCTTAGACGGTATGCCAACGGGTGCATTCCGCATTGGCAATCCCAAGTTTGCGCCTCCACCAAAGTGGCAAATCACAGGCAGTATGGAAGCCTTGATTCACCACTTCAAACTCTATACTGAGGGGTATCGTCCACCACAGGGTGATGTGTTTGTGCGTACCGAATCGCCCAAAGGCGAACTCGCCTTTTACATTGCCAGCGATGGAACCGCGAAGCCCTATCGTATGCATGTACGTGGCGCATCCTTTGCGAACCTGCAAGTGCTCCCCAAAATGGTTGAAGGTGGCTTCCTCTCGGATGTCGTGGCGTCGATTGGTAGCATTGATATTGTGTTAGGTGAGGTGGATAGATGATTTCAGAACAAACAAAACAGCGTATGCGTGTCCTCGCATCGCGCTATCCCGTAGCACGCTCAGCCGTCATGCCTGCACTGCATCTGGCACAACAAGAAGAGGGCTATATCACTGCCGCAGGACTACAGGCAGTTGCCGAAGCGGTCGATCTGACAATAGACGCCGTGGAGAGTGTGGCAACCTTCTACACCATGTACTACCAGCATCCACAGGGCAAGCAGGTAATTCATGTATGTACTAGCATCTCTTGCTATCTGCGTAACTGTGATGCACTCGTTGAGCATCTCGAAAAACGCCTCGGCATTCAACGTGGCGAGACGACGCCCGACGGCAACTTCACTCTAATGACCGCAGAATGTTTAGCTTCATGTGGTACGGCACCAGTCCTTCAGGTCAATGGCGAATTCGTCGAAAATGTGACGTTAGAGAAGGCCGACGCGCTCCTACAAGAGTTGAATCAAAATATAGCAACAGATGGGCATGTGGGAACCAATGGACGTGGTGGAGAGACGGACGGATATGTGAGCGAGACCAACGGACGCCCACAAGGGGCGTCCCTACCATACACGACGGTACCACGCCCCAACGGAATATAGTAGGGACGCCCCGAGCCGCATTCGGGGAATGATGAAGGCTGTGGGCGTCCGTTGTGAATTATTCATCACCTATTGGAGGTATCGCTCGTCCGTTGTGAATTATTCATCATCCGTTGAATGT
>CAXUIS010000180.1:6865-11262 GCA_964250915.1 uncultured Ktedonobacteraceae bacterium
GGCGTATATCTTGCGTCTATTGATGTATATCTTGCGTCTATTGATGTATATCTTTCATTCGTCGGTATTCTATAATTCGTTGGTTTCCTATAATTTAAAGGAATCATATTTATGCCAGAATTGATTGTTACAAAAAATCTCGATATTCCTGGTCTGGATACGCTCGATGTCTACCGTCAAAATGGTGGCTATGAAGCATTAGCATATGCGCTCAAGACATATCAACCTGATGATGTGGTTGCGCTGATCAAAGACTCAGGACTGCGTGGGCGTGGGGGTGCAGGCTTCCCAACAGGTATGAAGTGGGGTTTCCTCGCCAAGAATAATATGCCACGCTATCTATGCTGTAATGCCGACGAAAGCGAACCAGGCACATTCAAAGACCGCATGTTGATGGAGCGAAACCCGCATCAACTTGTAGAGGGTGTCATTATCACCAGCTTTGCATGTGGTGTCACCACTGCCTTTATTTATGTTCGTGGAGAACTTGCCAAAGCGGGGCGACAGGTGGAACGAGCCGTAGAAGAGGCATATGCGGCTGGACTCATCGGCAGAAATATCCTGGGTAGCGATTATAGCCTGGATGTCATCGTGCATCGTGGTGCCGGTGCCTATATCTGTGGTGAAGAAAGTGCCTTGATGGAATCGCTGGAAGGGCGACGCGGCTATCCACGCCTCAAACCACCATTTCCAGCCGTAGTTGGTCTCTATGGCGGTCCCACCGTCATTAACAACTGCGAGACCCTAAGTACCATTCCTTCAATTATCAAAGGTGGTGCCCAATGGTATGCTTCCTTTGGTACTGAAAAGAGCAAGGGAACACGCGTCTTTTGTCTTAGCGGACATGTCAAGAAGCCAGGCAATTACGAATTGCCACTTGGTACACCTATCAGTACGCTGATTTATGATGAGCAATACGGCGGCGGCGTTCTTGGCGACAAAAAGCTGAAAGCGATCATCCCCGGCGGCTCATCAACCTTTATCCTGAGCGCGGACAAAGTAGACACTCCACTCGACTTCGAGTCAATTGCTGCCGTAGGTTCCATGCTTGGTTCCGGTGGTGTCATTGCCATTCATGAAGATACCTGTATCGTCGGTGCCATTTTACGCATGACCGAGTTCTATCGTGACGAGTCCTGTGGCAAATGTACGCCTTGTCGTGAAGGCACCTACTGGCTCACCGAAATTTTTGAACGTCTTGAGCATGGACACGGTAAAGAAAGCGACATCAAACTGCTCGCCGATATCTGCGACAACATCAGCGGTAAATCCTTCTGTCCACTTGGCGATGCAGCGACCAGCTCAATCACCAGTGGCATCAAGCTGTTCCGCGAAGAATTTGAATATCACGTCACACACGGTCACTGCATGGTTGGCCCCAACAGCGTACGCTCTGCCGAAACTGGAGCCGTCGAAGGTGCCGCTCTGCATGCAGGAGCGCGTTAGTATATATGAAGCAGGGTTGTTAGGGGCGGCAGCCCCTGACACGGGGTGTGGGGTGTCCCCACATTCTCTTAATTATTTCGCCCCCACAGGGGCGAGTCATTGTGAAACCATAATTATTAAGAAGAAATTATATGCCAGAAGAGAAAAAAGACGAACTTATCCACCTCACCATCGACGGCAATCCTGTCGAGGTTCCCCCTGGAACACTGGTGTGGGCGGCGGCAAAACAGGCTGGAATAGAAGTCCCTATTTACTGCTATCATCCTAAAATGCCACCTCTAGGCGCATGTCGCATGTGCTTTGTCGAAATCGAGAAGTTGCCAAAGCCACCGCAAACCGCGTGTACGACACCAGTGAGCGAGGGTATGATTGTGCACACCAAGACTGAAAAAGTCCTTAAAGCACGTCGGGGCACACTGGAATTTTTGCTTATCAATCATCCACTTGACTGTCCCGTATGCGACAAGGGTGGTGAGTGTGACCTGCAAGATTTCACATTGCGTCACGGCCCAGGCGGAACCCGCTTTGACCAACACAAACGCCACTATACAAAAGCGGTACCAGTCAGCGACAACGTATTGCTAGACCGCGAACGCTGCATCCTGTGCCAGCGTTGCACACGCTTTAGCTCAGAAATCTCGATGGACAACGGCCTCGTGATGATCTCGCGTGGCTACAAAATGGAGGTTGGTACGGCCCCTGACCATGCCTTCGACTCGGTTTTCTCCGGTAACACCGTTGAGATATGCCCGGTTGGAGCATTGACCGCTGCATCGTACCGCTTCAAATCGCGTCCGTGGGAACTCAAGCGTACCGCGAGCGTCTGCAATAATTGCAGTGTTGGCTGCAATGCTCGTGTCGATGTGCGTGTCGATAAGGTCATGCGCCTGATGTCGCGCACGAACGACGAGATCGACGATGGCTGGCTGTGTGATCGTGGACGTTGGGGCTTTGAGTTCGTCAACAGTCCACAACGTCTGCGTACACCCATGATTCGACGTAGTGGTACGCTTGTTCCCGCCACATGGGATGAGGCGTTTTACTATACCGCCAAACGCTTCAAGGATATTACCGCCAAGCATGGCGCACAATCAATTGGTGGAATCGGCTCGACCCGTACCACTAATGAAGAGGCGTATCTGTTCCAAAAGCTGTTACGTACTGTATTGAACACTCCTAACGTTGACCATCATCATGGCAACTTTCCAAGTGTACGTGACACACTGACAGGTAAACCCTGGCGTATGACTCATAGCATCGCCGAAATCGAGAAGGCATCGCACATCGTCTTGATTGCCTCGGACCCATACAAGCGTCAGCCCGTACTGAACCTGCGTATCAAGAAAGCAATGAAGGCAGGAGCGAAAATCTTCATCGTCAACTCGGATGTTACCGAGCTTGATAGACTTGCCACTCGCAAGATTAGCATTCCACAATATGGTGCTGGCGCGGCTGCGAAGTTACTGCTCAGCAACGTTGTGAATGGCGAGACGGTCAGAACGCCCAACGAAGAGATACGAGTGAATGTTGTACGCGAAAACGCGGCAACGCAAGAACAGGCAACATCTTTTGGTTTAGAGATAACAGCACAATTAGTAGAGTTAGCGCACGAAATCGCGGAGGCGAAGAGTGCCATTATTCTTTATGATGAAATGGCGACACTCGATCCTAACTGTGCCGATCTTGCCGCCGACTTACAAGCGCTGGCAGTGATTACCGATAACATCGGGCGTCCTGGTGCTGGTGTTGGTCCTCTATTCGAGGACGCCAACTCACTCGGTGCACGTGACATGGGCCTCTTACCCAATGCGCTACCAGGATATCATCCTGCATCAGAGGTTGGCAAATCATACGCGGAAATGTTGAGCAGTCCAGACATCAAGGCACTATTCGTCATGGGTGCGAATCCAGCGCGACACCTACCCACGCCCGAACTTCCTTCATCCTTAGAATTTATCGTTGTACAGGATATTCTGCTGACCGAGACCGCGCAGCAGGCTGATGTAGTCTTCCCTGCCGTGACCTTCGCTGAAAAAGATGGCAGCATGACCAACGTTGATGCTCATGTACAGGCCATTCGTCGCAGTCTGCGTCCGCTACCAGGAGCAAAAGCTGACTGGGAAATCCTGGTCGAGCTTGCGCAACATCTTGGCAACAAGACGTGGGACTACGAGACGCCAGCCGATATTCTACATGAAATAGCTGAAAATAACTCCTTCTATGCTGGTCTCGAATGGGAAGACCTGGGGCAGCAGGGAGTACGTATCACACAAGAACAGGAGGTGGCGCGTGCTTGATTTTATCAACAACCCTATTGTCGCAACCATTATCAAAAGTGCTGTCGTCATCTTCGTCTTGCTCACGGTATTCGCTTATATGACGCTTATCGAGCGCGTGGTTATCGCGCGCATACAAGGGCGCATCGGCCCGAACCGTGCTGGTCCACTTGGAATATTCCAACCTGTCGCGGACGGCGTTAAGATGGCTTTTAAAGAGCAGATTGTGCCAGCACAGGCCAAAAAGCTGGTGTACGTGATCGCGCCAATTATCTCGGTTGTTGTCGCAATCTCCGCCTTCGCTGTTGTGCCTCTTGGCAACAACTGGGTGGCTGGCAAGTCAAGCGTGTGGGACCCAGTGATTGGCGATGTCAATATTGGTATTCTCTGGATACTCTCCATCTCATCGCTTGCAGTGTACGGCATCGTGCTTGGCGGCTGGGCCTCTGGCAACCGCTATTCCCTGCTTGGCTCATTACGTAGTGCCGCCCAGATGGTGTCTTACGAGACAAGTCTTGGCCTCGCGCTCAGTGGCACGCTGATGTGGGCTGGCACCTTAAGCATGGTTGGTATCGTACATGCGCAGTTGCCATTCAGTACATCGAATCCAACGGGACAAGGTATCTGGTTTATCGCTGCCCAACCACTTGGCTTTGTGCTTTATGTCATCGCAGC
>CAXUIS010000181.1:0-11208 GCA_964250915.1 uncultured Ktedonobacteraceae bacterium
TCCATCTGGTCTACTAGCCACAGGCTTTGCTGGTTGAGTGACGCGGGAATGAGAACCACCTCATCAGCCAATTCCTCGCGTTGTGCGACAGGCGTTGAAGCAACAGACGAACGATACTGTTCTCGTGGCGTCGCTTGTATCATCGGAAGGAGTAGCGATGCATGTTCAGTGTTGTGCTGATGTTGCTCGACGTACTCGGCAAGTTGGGCTACTGTTGGAGTTTCAAAGAAATTGCGTAAGGATATCTCCACTTGTAAAACTGTGCGTAACTGAGCAATTACTTGAACAGCCAACAGTGAGTGTCCACCTAATAGAAAGAAATCGTCATTGATACTAATAGCAGGCACTACAAGGACTTTTGCCCACATCTGAGCGATGCGTTCTTCGGTCGGAGTGCGCGGCGCAATAAACGATTCGGAGCGTCGGGCCGTAGTATAGTCAGGAGCAGGCAATGCACGTCGGTCTACTTTCCCACTTGTATTTAGGGGAAATGCGTCGAGGGCTACCACCGCCGAAGGCACCATGTAACTAGGAATCTGCGTGGCGACATACGCCTGTATTTCCTCTTCTGTGACTGCTTGCCCTTCCCGAACAAGTACGTATGCTACTGAGCGCTTGTCGTTAACAACATCTTCACGTGCCAGCACTATCGCGTGTTGTACGGCTGGATGCTGACTTAACACGGCCTCGATCTCGCCAAGCTCGATACGGAAGCCACGAATCTTGACTTGAGCATCGGCACGCCCCACAAACTCGATGTTGCCATCCGCTCGATAGCGTACCAGATCACCTGTTTGGTACATCCGAGCTTCAGGGTTTGCGCTGAAAGAATCGGAGACGAACCGCTCGGCGGTCAGTTCAGGACGGTTGAGATAGCCCTGCGCTAACAATGGTCCTCCGATATAGAGTTCGCCTACGACACCCATCGGCACGAGATGGCGCGAACGGTCCAGAATGTAGAGGGAGCGATGCGGTAGCGCACGACCAATAGGTATACTGCTTGCCGCACGAGTATCCTCCGACCAGCAGTCAATCTCATAGGTCGTAGCCGCAATGGTGGCTTCGGTGGGGCCATAGACATTGAGCACACGTACCGAGCGCAAGCCCGTTTGCCGCCAGAAATGGAGCGTGTCGGGCACCACCTTGTCGCCGCCGGAGATCAGGAGTCGTAAGGTGGTTGGTAGCTCTTCGTGTGGCAGACGTGCCCACGCTTGAGCCACTTGATGCCAGTAGGCGGGCGTGAGATTGATAACCGTCAATCCATACGTTTTGACATTGCTCAACAACTCAGCAGGCGACCAGATGTCGGGACCACGAAGCACGAGTTGTGCTCCAACCAGGAGCGTTGGCAGCATCTGCTCCAAAGAGGGGTCAAAGGTGATGGCGCTGAATTGCAGGAAATGATCCATTGCGCGAAGCTTAAACATGTCAATCATGGCCTGACAATGAGCAGCAAGCGCAGCATGTGAGACGAGCACACCTTTGGGGTGTCCTGTCGAGCCGGAGGTATAAATTACATAGGCCACCTGCTCTTCTGTCACCTCGCGCTCAAGATTTTCTACACTCTGCTGACTCAGCAACTCTGCGTCGGCATCCAAGCAAACAAGTTGAACAGAATGTTCAGCAAACTTATCTACTAAGTGCTGCTGAGTGAGCAAAACTGGCATATGTGTATCGTCCAGGATGAACGCTAAGCGTTCGTGCGGATAGGTCGGGTCCATCGGAACATAGATGCCTCCCGCTTTAAGGATGGCGAGCAAGCTAATAAGCATATAGGGGGAACGCTCCACACACATGCCTACCATGACGGTGGGTCCTACTCCTAACTGTACAAGGTGATGAGCCAACTGATTTGCCCGCGCGTTTACCTCGTGGTAGGTGAACGTCTGCTCCTCGAAGCGAAGTGCAATAGCGTCAGGAGTTCGCGCCACTTGCTCCTCAATGAGCCGAGGCAGATTTGCAGGAGAAGTGAGCGAATCGGAAGACGCATTCCACTGCATGATAAGTTGTTGCCGCTCCTCTTGACGTAATAAGGGAAGGGCTGACAACGTTTGATCGGGGTTGGCGAGCATGGCTTCGAGCAGGGTTTGCCAGTGCTGCATCATGCGTGCGATGGTCGCCTCCTCGAACAGGTCCGTGTTGTACTCAACCATGCCTAGCAGTCCTTCTGAACGCTCCACAAGTGCAAGTGCAAGATCGAACTTCGCGTTTCCTGTGTCCACTGATGTCGAGGTCAGTTGCCACGGTGAAGCTACGTCAGGCAGAGGCGGGTCCAGTGTGAGTAACACCTGGACGAGTGGGGCAAAGCTCAAAGAGCGTTGGGGATGCAGTTCTCTGACCACCTCCTCAAATCCAACCTCCTGATGAGCTTGTGCCCCCAACACGGTCTCGCGTACTCGCCCTAACAGTTCGCGCACAGTTGGATCACCGGAGAGGTCAGTGCGTAGCGCAAGTGTGTTGACGAAGTAGCCGATCAGATCGTGCGTTTCCTGCTGGCTACGTCCTGCTGTCACCGTGCCGATGACCAAATCCTCTTGCTCGGTATAGCGGTACAGCAAGGCTTTGAATGCCGTCATTAAAGCAATGTAGAGTGTAGTGCCTTCCTGCCGACTAAAACTCTTGAACCTCTGCGTTGTTGCAGCAGAAAGCGTAAAACTATACGTGTTGCCTTTATACGTTGAGATGGCAGGGCGTGGATGATCGCCTGGTAGGTCCAACACTGGCGGGACGCCTGCCAAGTGCTGTTTCCAGTAGTCGAGTTGTTCGCGCATTCGTTCCTGTTGCCACGGTTCGCGTTGCCAGAGGGCAAAGTCGGCATAGTGAATGGACAGAGCCGCAAGAGTAGCTGAACGTCCATGCGTGAAGGCGTCATATAGGGCAGCAAAGTCTTGATACAATATGCCCTCGGACCAGCCATCAGAGACGATATGGTGAATCACCAGTAGTAAGACATGCTCCTGTGGGCCAAGATGGAACACGGTGGCTCGCAAGAGCGGACCATGCGTTAAATCAAAGTGCTGCTGGACCTCTTGCAGGATTAAGTGCCGCAATTCGGCATCGCGTCGCGCTTGGGGTAATTTCTGTAAATCTACCTCTATTGGAGACACGCTCATTGTGGGAGCAATTACCTGCATCAAACGTTCATTCAGCAAGGCAAAGTTCGTGCGCAGTGTTTCGTGCCGTTCGACGAGTGCATTCAAGCTCTGTTGCAACGCATACATATCAAGCGAGTCATGCAAACGCAGAATAGTGGGTAGATTATATGCTGCACTCTCAGGCTCCATCTGGTCTACTAGCCACAGGCTTTGCTGATTGAGCGATGCGGGAGTAATGACGACCCCATCTAGCGAACGATACTGATCTCGTGGCGTCACTTGTATCGTAGGAAGAAGGAGCGATGCGTGTTCAGTTTCCTGCTGGTTTTGCTCGATGTACTCGGCAAGTTGGGCCACCGTTGGAGCTTCAAAGAAGCGGTGTAGGGGCATCTCGATCTGTAGTACAGCTCGTAGCTGAGCAATCACTTGAACGGCAAGCAACGAGTGTCCACCTAACATGAAGAAGTCGTCATCGATGCTAACGGCTGGCACCCTGAGAACCTTCGCCCAAAGCTGAGCGATACATGCTTCATTTGGAGTGCGCGGTGCAATAAACGGCTTTGAGCGGCGAACGGTTGCGAAGCCAGGTTCCGGTAAAGCACCTCGGTCTATCTTTCCATTCGAGGTCAAGGGAAATGCGTCGAGGACTACCACTACCGAAGGTACCATATAACTAGGAACTTGTTTGGCAATGAACGCCTGTACGTCCTCTTCCGTAGTGGTCTGCCCTTCTTGAAGAAGCACATATGCAACCAAGCGTTTATCATGAGAAGAGTCTTCACGCACCATCACGACTGCTTTCCGCACGGCTGGATGAAGTTCGAGGAGTGTTTCAATCTCGCCAAGCTCGATACGAAATCCGCGAATCTTCACCTGGAAGTCGAGACGGCCTAGAAACTCAATGTTGCCATCCGCTCGGTAGCGTACCAGATCACCAGTTCGATACATGCGAGCATCTTTACGCGTGCTAAAAGGATCAGTGATGAACCGCTCCTCTGTCAGTTCGGGGCGATTGAGATAGCCTCGTGCTACACCAGCACCGCCAATGTATAGTTCTCCTGGCACATTGATCGGTACTGGTTGCAAGTGTGCATCCAACACATAAAGTTTTGTATTAGCAATGGGACGCCCAATAGAGATAGGACCAGAGAGTGACGCGTCAGAAGGTACCTCATACACACAACATCCTACCACGGTCTCCGTCGGCCCATATTCGTTGATAAGTCTCGTCGTAGGAGCATGAGTGCGCCAGAAAGAAATATTATCTCCTAAAAGTGCCTCTCCGCCAATAATCAGTGCATTCGCTTTTTCAGCATCTTCTACTGATAATACTTGGCTGAGCAACTTCAAGTGTGCCGGAGTGATCTTCACTAAAGAGATGTCGCTATTGTTGTGTAGGGCGACATGAAGAGCTTCAACTCCCTTACCTTCAGGTAGCAAAATTGCTTTTTTCCCTACAAGCAATGGCGAGAATAGACTGGTGACAGTTAAATCAAATCCAAGTGGAGAATGAACAAGCGTTCCTTGTCCCTCTGCTACTGCATACGCTTGCGTACACCAACTCAGGTAGTTGACAAGTCCTTGATGAGGAATCATAACTCCTTTGGGTTTGCCTGTTGAACCAGAGGTATATATCACATAAGCGAGGTGCGCAGGTTGAACGTTGCACATTAGGTTAGTTTCGTCCTCTTGAGCAATAATGTCCCAATCCGAGTCCAGGTAAACCGAACTCGCTTCATGTGCAGGAAGTACATTCACGAGCCGTCGCTGAGTGAGGACCACTGGTGCTTGAGCATCCTCAAGCATAAAGGCGAGTCGTTCGGCTGGATAAGTGGCATCAAGTGGCACATAAGCTCCCCCAGCCTTGAGAATGCCGAGTATGCCTACGACCATTTCAAGTGAGCGTTCCATGCATATACCAACGAGCACGTCAGGTCCTACACCTAAAGAGCGTAGATACCGTGCAAGTTGATTGGACCTGCTGTTGAGCTGATGATAGGTTAGGAATGTATTTTCAAAGACTATCGCTACAGCATCAGGAGTGCGCTCAACCTGTGCCTCAAACAACTGGTGAATACATTGCTCTTGTGGATAATCGCTTGCGGTATCATTCCACTGTACAAGCAACAGGTTTTTCTCTTCCTCAGTTAAAAGCGGAAGTTCTGTCACGTGTTGATGTGGAGCGGCAATTATACCCTCTAACACCGTTTGCCAGTGCCCGGCCATGCGGCTGATAGTTGTAGCGTCAAACAAATCAGCATTGTATAGAAATCGTCCAAGTAACTCATCAGGTCGATCAACGATTTCGAGATGGAGGTCAAGCTTTAAGTCATGCCTATTATGCATATCAACGTATGATGTTATCGGCTCTGACGATGGAATCTCTGACGAGAGTTGATAAGATAGCATTACCTGAATGAGTGAAGAATAATCGGAAATTTGCTCTGGATGTAGCGCATTTACGATATCCTTAAAGGATACTTCATCATGTTGATGAGTCAATATGATGTTGTCTTGTGCACGCTTTAGTAATTCGCAGAAGGTAGGATCGCCGGAAATATTTGCGCGCAGTAGTAAGATGTCGAGGCAGTTGCTCATTCGCTCCTGCTGGGCAGAACCATCTTGAAGAGTAGTGTTCGTCGTTCCAATAAGAAAATCATCTTGTCCTGTATAACGATACAGCAATGTCTGTAGTGCTGCTGTCAAGGTTGTATGTAGCGGTACGCCAGCCTGGAGACTGAAATTTCTGAGAGCAGTAGTAAGTTGTTTGGACAATACATGTGTATGTTCTGACAAGCCATGATTTTGAATTGATGCATGTGGATGATCTGTTGGTAAGTCTAAAACACGTGGGGCGTCTGTAAGTTGCTGCTTCCAGTATGCCACGTGCGATTGTATTTGAGAAACATTACGATCAAAAAACTCAAAATTGTCGTCGGAAAGCTCTATGATATTCGACATGACTCTACGTCCTTGTATGTGGGTGAATGAATAATACTACAACCGCTTCAAGTTTTTGAACGCAAAGACTGCCTATAGTGTAAGGTGGGCAAGGATTACACTGTGTTCGTAGGAGTGTTTGCCGGGAGTTATATAAACCGCCAAAAAGAAATAACTATAAAATAGTAGCCATCTACCAGCTACCCTATGTTTTCCACAAAAATCTCCGTCTAGCTTTCAACAGCGTTACTGCTTTTGAGAAACTTATCTTTCTTCCTGAAGAAGATACTGAGAGTGTTCCTAAAGCTTTTCTTGTGCGGACATGTTGTTCTTTATTATCTACTTAATATAGCTACGCATAAAATAGTAGGATGGATTACTAAAACGCGCAACGTATCATATCACAATGTTCAGTTTTACTAAGCACTAAAAAGGCTGACATTAAGAAATAAGAACATTAAGTTTAACATTACCTGTACAAAAGGCAAACATATTTTCTACATACACCGTTCAGAAGATACAACAAATGAGTAAGAAAAGTCAAGGCTTCTTGAAACATTTCTATTAAATTCATAAACCTTTTCATTACTGATTATTAATTGCTAACTCACAAAATTTGAGTATTAGCAGAAATAGGGACGAACATAATGTTATGCAATGGTACAATACAAAACTCGAATTTTACTTGCGCTATTGACTTGACCATTGCCAATATTTTAAAGAGCAAGGGGAACTCTCCACTGCGAGGGTTGCCACAGAGTCTTCTGTAGAAGGGAGATCGTGTAGCCACCAGCGAAACACTGTAGAACTTCCTGCTTTTGTACCTGAAAGGGCTGTTGGTGTTGCGGCAATAACGGGAACATCAGTTGTTGCTAAATCATGCGCAATACCTAATCCTCTTGCCTTGAGAAACGCCTCTTTTCGTGTCCAGACACGAAAAAACGCTTGACACCGCAACGCGTTAGAAGGAATAGCGCGCAATGCGTGTACTTCATTGCGTGTAAAGTTTTGCGCTGCAATTTGCTCATAGTCCATGTCATCATTGATATATTCAAGGTCTACGCCAACCTCACGATGCTGTGTAATCGCAAAAAGGGCTGTATCACGCGCATGCGTGACGTTAAAATGTAAGGTTGTATCTGCGGCAAAAGCAGGTTTTCCATAAGGTCCATAGTGAAACTGTAGTGTAGATGCGTCTTGACCTAGGTAGTGTCCCAGGATAATTCTAAGTGTTCCATGCGCCACAATAAAACGTGTCGCGTGTAGCAATAAACGAAAGCGTTCTGCTTGATTGCGTTCTTGCGCAGTAAGGACCTTTTTTAAAGATTGAATATGAAATGTAGATATATCTGTTGCAACTACACGCCATATATGAACCTCATCGTGAGCTAAAGTAGGAAATGTTGCTGGATAGTGCCACATGAGCGTTTTATAGATTCCTTTCTGTCTCCACTAGCACGTCTGAGAGATGGAACATATAGACACTGTATTTATATTGTTAGAAATGATACATCGCGCGGCTACGAATAAACTCTACTACATCGAACGCTATAAATATTGGGCTATAATGGTTAAACGTATTGTACGCTTTGTCTTTCATATAGACATCATTAAGCATGTTTTCCTTTTTTTCTAGGAGTTACTTACATGGAACTACAAAACCCTAATCCCACAACGTGGAAACTTTTTCGTCTTTGGGCAACCATTGGACTACAATCTTTTGGCGGTGGTGCTTCTACCACGTTCTTGATACAGCGTACATTTACAGAGAAATATACGTGGTTGTCGATGGAGGATATTACGCGGTTTTGGAGTTTGTGTATTCTTACTCCCGGTATCAATTTAGTTGCTCTGACCATCTTGATAGGACGAAAACTTGGAGGATCATGGGGCATTGCTGCTTCGCTTGCTGGCTTGCTTTTGCCGAGTGCAATTATTACTTGCCTCTTAACCGCTCTCTTCACACAGATTGAACATATCGCGGCTGTACAGGCAATCCTACGGGGGGTAGTACCTGCGACAGGTGCGCTCATGCTTCTGGTTGGACTGAACTTCGCGTTTCCCATCTTTCGCAGAAGCTATAAAGAAGGTATTTTTTATTTCACTGGGAGTGTTGTTGTAATGATTGTATGTTTCCTGGCTGTCATTCTTTTGAAACTGCCTGTTGTTGCGGTCATTCTTGGCGCGGTTCTACTTGGTGCGCTCTTCTTTGCACCAAAACCATCTTCGCCCCTGCTTAACGAAGAGCAGCGAGGCCAACAATGATCAATCCATTGCTGTACTTTCTCTTGTTTCTGAAAGCCTCGCTCTTTTCGACCGGTGGCTTCAGCAATCTTCCTAGCTTGCATCAGGACTTGCTTGCCAATGGCTGGGCAAAGGAGACATACTTTGGGCAGTCTATCGCTATTGGACAAATCAGCCCAGGCCCTAACGGTTTATGGGTCATCTGTTTGGGCTATCTCACCTATGGGTATCTTGGTGCTTTTTTCGCGCTGATTGCCATTACTCTTCCCGCATTGTTGGTGCTCGCCGTCTCTGCTGGCTATGTGCGTATCGAGCAGCGAGGGTGGGTACAGGGTGCCATGTATGGTGTGTCACTCGCCGTTGTTGGTCTGCTACTCACAGTAGTCTGGACGATTTTCAACCAACCCGGCGTGGATTGGAAAGGGTTACTGATCGCAGCAGGTGCGTTCGGCCTAGCTCTCAGTCGCAAGGTGAATATTCTGATTATATTAGGATTGGCAGGACTCGCAGGGTATTTGTTGTACCGATAGGTGCACCACCTCTAATGGTAGGGACCGATGTATCGCGTCCAAAGGGCGGGGTGGGGTAACACGTTGGCGACGATTCGTTTTTTGCAGCGTGTTTCCCTCACGCCCCACCCTTGGACGCGATACAGCGGTCCCTACTAGTCTGTCAATCTTGATGTGGCTGGGGCAAGGGCGCCCGCAAGGGGACGCCCCTCCCATATGCGAACGCGCATGAGGAGCCATGTCATATGGGAGGGGCGTCCCCTTGCGGGCGCCCTAGTTTCGGTCCCAAATGTACTTTGACAGACTACTACCATCCTCTTCTCACAGAGAGTATAATAGTTGAAAATAACAGAAGAGAAAACGCACCACTCACAGAAGAGAGACAGAGACACATGGCACGTAAAGGCAAACGTAGAAATTTTGATGCATTTCACACTACACAAGATACACGCGGTGAACACATGGAACACGAAACACTCTCGGACTCACAAGAATTGGCTTTGCACGAGATAAATGATGAAATCCTCGAAAAGCAGGATACTCTCGATGGGACTACACGTGCAGCCGTAACGCCTGCCTTTGAACATGGCGAGAAATATCACGAAGCTGGCAAACGTGATGTAGAACTTTATATCCGTACCTATAATACGCTTTTACGCAGTTCGGGCGAAATTAGCCTGAAAGCACTGGTACAAGCACATTACAATATCGACTCTAGCCTACACCCTGACGCTCGTTCGCCTTATCCCGATATGTCGGCGTTCATCTATAGCGTACTACGACTGCCAGCGTCAATCATTCACTGCAACCGTGTCTTGCTAGGTCAGTCGGAGGAAGTCTTTCTACAGCATGATTATCATGTTGATCACTGGCATGCTGTAACGGCATCAGCACGTCGCCGCAAGTGGTTTTTTGATGGCGAAGAGACGCTTGCGGTCTATGTCGCCAGCGTCAGCGATACAGATGATATTGTGCCCATTCTGGTGGCCTTCCAGATTGAATGGGACAAGATGTACTACCTGTTGCGGTCCGAATCAACCACGCTACAACTCTTAGAGACACAGATGGATCGCACATCACCCGTTTTCGCGGAGATTAGCAAAGTTTTGCGCGAACGTCTGCATATCGCACCGGACGACTGGCATCGGCTAGAACTCATCTGGGGCGACCACCTGTGGGAAAACCTGCGTATCATCGGTCAGCATCGGAAAAGTTTCAGTTTGCGTATGCTTGGTGGTTCGCATGTTGGCTATGTACGCGCCACGCGTCAATGGTGGAGTCCGGTCAAAAGCTTGCTCGATACGCTCGGTTTGCAGGACCGTCCCATCTACTTTGTCTCAAGCAACACGCATAGCCTCATCAACCTTGTTGGTGGCTCTCTCCTTAACCGAGAGGAGGAGTTGACACAATATGCGCTGAGCGGGCAAGACCCTTACCTTGCCGACGAATGCCGAAAAATTCAGCAAGGAGAGGTCCCTGGCAACTGGCAGAACTTCCTGTACTTCGCGGCTCGTGAATGGGGACGCACTCCTGCTGGTCAAAGAGCATTTGCGAACCGCAGTCGTGAGGATCAGGAGCGCGGCATCTGGCATGTCGGTGCGCGTCACGGCTTGGAAATCGACGCGCAAATCATCGACCTGGCGAAATTGCATTCTACAGAGATCGACCCACGGTGCCGTATGCCACACATGGATATGCTGGCACAAAGCAAAGCTATCATCCTCAATATCGACTACCCACTGGGCATGGCAGCCTATCGTATGATGCGTGAAATCATGGAAAACACGACACAGGTGCGCGGCATCTACATTCTAGGTAAAGCCGCCACGCTCAATGGGAGCATTGGTGATGTCATGATCTCGAACGTCGTCATGGACGAGCACAGCCAGAACACCTTCTGGCTTGATAACTGCTTCCTGGTCCAGGATGTGCAGCCCTACCTGATTTATGGCTCGGTCCTTGATAACCAGAAAGCGGTATCCGCGAAGGGCACGTACCTGCAAAACCGTCAATACCTGGACTTCTATTATCATGCTAACTACACTGTTGTCGAGATGGAAAGCGGCCCCTACCTCAACGCCGTCTATGAGGATCAGTACCTGCTACGCTATCCCGTTGGTGAGAATATCAACTTCGCACGCCTGCCCTATGAATTAGGCATCCTGCACTATGCCTCGGACACGCCCTATACACGTGGCAAAAATCTTGGTGCAGGGAGTCTCTCCTACTTCGGTATGGACTCTACCTACGCCAGCACTGTCGCCATAGTGCGCCGCATCTTCGAGAATGAAATCGACGCCGCACAACGCGCAAACAACGAAAAAAACGTACAAGAAGACGCGTCACTTGCGATGCAACCTTCCGTAGGGGTGTAATGCATTAGTATTGAGTCCAACTAATTCCCTCGTTTCTCAGGTAGT
>CAXUIS010000182.1:0-10886 GCA_964250915.1 uncultured Ktedonobacteraceae bacterium
TTGTAGGGGTCTAATTCTATTACACCCTGTGGGCAATTGACCATGTTTGCGGATATGGTGAAGCGTTTCAACATCCAACCAACATTGCAGAATGCTCACAGGGCGTAATGAATTATGGCCCCTACACCGGTTTCTCGCCCCATGCGATCAAGCTGTAGTTGATCGCGCAGAAGTCGTCCGACATCATCTCTTGGAGCATCTGCTGATAGAGTTCTTCATATTTTTCGTCGGTTGTGAGCTGTAGTCCGACGAAATAGGGTTTTCCTAGTTGAAGCACAACCATCTGGTTTTGATAGAAGCTTTCGTGCCCCTCTGTCCCTGCTGATGTATCAACGCCAAATGCTCTATAGCCTACGTTGACATAGCCCGCATTCTTCAGGAGTCTGGGTAACATTGGAGTAATCCCGAAGTTGCGTGCAGTCGGCCCAAAATTTCTGCCAGTCATGCTGAATGCGTTCAAAGCCATCTGCGTAATTTGCTCAAAAGCAGGACTGTTCGTGACTGGCATTTCGTTTTCGGTAAGGCGGGTAATGCCGCCGGGTTTACTGATGCGAAAGGTTTCTTGTAACATAGGAGGCCACGTACTCGGTGTCAATACAGCAACCAGATAACGTGCATTGACAAGATCAAACGAATTATCTATAAAAGGAAACGGCTCCTGAATGTTCATGGTCATGAAGTGAGCGTTTTGTAGACTCCGAGCTTTTGCCGTTGCGCGTCCATAATCCGTCATACGTGTACTCAGGTCTACACCCATGACCTGAGCCTCAGGCAGCATACGTGCTACGTCTAATACCCAACCACCGGGACCACACGCAATGTCTAGCACGTTATGAAATGATGGCGAGTCGCCTAGATCAGCTAGTGCTCCACCCATTGCCTTTGTAAACGTCGTATCCTGATTGAGTAAGCGAGTCATCTCAACCGCATTTTCAGGGTCGATTGGGTAGACGTTTTCGTCTTTTCCTGTTGTCATAAAAAATATTACCTCTATCTTTTTTATAGGGATATGTGCGACTACGACATGCTACTCTTTGGTGTCGGACGACCATGTTAAAAACATCTCTTCGATTTCCTGCCATGCAAGCTCAGTTGCACGCTGCAAAGGCAAGTTTTCGTTTTTCTGCACAGCTTCTTGCATGAGTTTGATCGTGCGCTTGTGCAATGTTGAAAGCGGATCGCGCTGTGCCGTGTATTTGGGCATCTCATATAGGTTTATAACATCCAGAGGATAAAATTCCTCTGCCTCAAACGCAAGCGATAAGAGTTCGCTGTACTGCTCGATCAGCTTCACGCGAAAAGGCAAGAAGTAGTCTGGCTGGCTACTAGACACAATGAAACTTCCTGCGACAGCTCCCCCGCGCTGTATGGGATAAGCGGTAGCTCCTTCCTCCCACTCCGTCCAATGCGCTGGAAACCGTCCTTCATGTTCTTTTTGATTTTGACGAATCAGGGGGCGACCGTTCATAACGGTAAACCCTGCCATCGACTCACTGCCGAGTAACACCGCTTGCTGCTCCAAGTTGATGCCCCACGGAGGCGTACCACGTCCAACGTGTTCGCGTAGACTACGAATAATACCCTGTTTAGGTGGCATACATTTCACGAGTGTGACGGCTAACCCCAGGTGGTTGGGGTCCAGTTGACCCAGTGCCTGCTGCAAGATGAAATTGCTCAGCGTCCAAAAGCGTTGCGTTTTTGTTATCGTTGAGTAGGCATGCATGACATACGTATATAGCTCCACTGGTATTTCCTGTGACTCGTCCTTTTCCTGATCGTCTCCAAGCGTCGGTATGATGTCAGGAAACTCTTCAGCAATCAACTCAATAAGTATGGCACGATGCTGTGGTAGTGCTCGTAGCAGGTGACGCAGGTTCTGTGGACGAGGATTCGATACGCCATTGACCCAACGAGTTACTGTTACAGTACTGACGCTTAATTCGTTCGCAATACGCTGTCGCTCGTGCGTATCGACAGTGATTTTGCCCAGAAATTCTCGCCATGCAGTAATATGTATCATACTTTTACTCGGTGTCGCTATCATAACAATTTTTCATATACCCCTCTACTATAACAAATATCCATACATTTATAGCTCATATTCAAAATAGTCTTCCCCTTTTATCATCAGTCATAGAGTATCATACCGATTACTCAAGTTATCGTCAACTCAATCGCATAAAAATTGTGTGAAGAAAAGGAAAAATACTACACATATGTTAGTATATTGACGCACCTGTGCATCTAGGGCATAATACGGTGACAAAGATATGAATAATGCTTCATACAACGTAACTTTCAGGTAAGATAGACGGGTTTCACAAGGTTACATTTCACATGAATAACGAAAATTCGATTCCTCAGGTACGGGGAACATATGAAGTCATCGTCGTAGGTGCGGGTCACGCGGGTTGTGAAGCGGCACTCGCAAGCGCACGTATGGGACGTAAGACATTATTAGTCACGATGAATTTAGATAGCATCGCGCTTATGCCGTGCAATCCCTCGATGGGCGGTCCCGCGAAAGGACACCTGATCAAAGAGATTGATGCGCTTGGCGGCGAGATTGGACGCAATACTGACCGCACGTTCATTCAAATTCGGCTCCTTAATACCAGCAAAGGGCCAGCTGTACAAGCACTACGTGCGCAATGCGACAAGCAGGCATACCGTCTTGCCATGAAATATGTGTTGGAGAGCCAGCCCAACTTGGAAGTGAAACAGGCAAACGTTTCACAGCTTCTCGGTACTTTCCGACAGGATGGTCGGCACGAAATCACTGGCATCATTACCAATACAGGTTGGCAATATAACGCCAACTCGGTTATCTTAACGACGGGCACATTTATCAATGGACGACTTGTTGTCGGCGCAAAGACACAGCCAGGAGGTCGAGCGGGAGAAGGTCCAGCACTTGGTATATCCGAGGCTTTACGGTCATTCGGGCTAGAAGTCCGACGCTTTAAGACAGGGACACCGCCGCGCATTGATGCCCGTACAATAGATTTCAGCAAGACCGAGCTACAACCAGGAAGCCGCATGCCGCTCTACTTTTCGCAAGATGTGTCGGCACGCGAAGATGTACAACTCCCTGGTGGTCGCCCAAACTCGATCTTTCCCACAACTGATGAAGATATACACGGCTGGCGCCCACAGTTGCCATGCTATCTGGTCCGTACAACCGAACGAACTCATCAAGTAATACGCGATAATCTGCACCGTTCACCATTGTATACAGGGATTATTGAAGGTATCGGCCCGCGTTATTGTCCTTCGATTGAAGACAAGATTGTACGTTTCGCGGACAAAGCCACGCACCAGATTTTTCTTGAGCCAGAGGGCTGGCGTACTAGTGAAGTCTATGTGCAGGGCATGAATACGAGCTTGCCTGAAGATGTCCAACTCGATATGTTGAGGAGCATCCCCGCGTTGGAACACGCCGAGATGATGCGTGTGGGTTATGCGGTTGAGTACGACTATGTACCACCGGAACAACTCTTAACGACCCTTGAAACAAAACCGGTTGCAGGTCTTTTCCTGGCAGGTCAGATCAATGGCACATCGGGCTATGAGGAAGCTGCGGCACAGGGACTTATGGCAGGTATTAATGCTGCATTGCATGCACGGAATGAAGAAGCATTTGTACTGGGACGTCATGAAGCCTATATCGGTGTGCTGATCGACGATCTGGTAACACGTCCTCTGAGTGAACCCTATCGGTTGCATACATCACGGGCAGAGCATCGACTGCTGCTACGTCCCGATAGTGCCGACCTACGACTAAGCGATCATGCGTATGCACTGGGTCTCATCGACGAGGAACGCTATAGTCAGGTGCTACAGAAACGCATGCATATTCAACAGGCACTTGCACAACTCACGTCAACTATCTTCACTTCCTCGCGGGTCATCGAGTCCTGCGCTCAAGAGGCTGGAATTGCTCCGCTTGGACAAATGATGTCGGCACGTGATTTGCTCCGAAGACCAGAGGTACGTTACACACAGGTTGCGCACCTCGCGCAGCGTGTTGCCGAGGAACGTCATACGGTTCAGGAGAATGTGCAACAAGAAGAGATTGTGTTCCTGCCACAGTTGGAAGAACAAACGGCGGAAGAGGTCGAACTACAGGTAAAATATGAGAACTATGTGCGTAAACAAGAGCAGATGGTGCATCGTACACAAAGGCTCGAAGAAATGCGCATTCCCGAAACATTAGACTATACACTCGTGCAACATCTTCGTACAGAGGCACGCCAAAAATTGATTCGTACTCAACCACGTACCGTTGGGCAAGCCGCACGCGTAGAGGGTGTGACTCCAGCGGATGTTGCGATACTTATGATCTATCTGGAAAAAGTACGGGCCACACGGTCACAGCTTGACAGAACGGGAACACGACCTGTACTATAGGGTTGTGTAATTCCTGTACGCAACAATCTTTTATAGAGAAGAGAACCATGAATAGATGGCTCCCCCACTTCAACGCATGGTTCTAACACAAATTATATATAAAATAAAGAGGGGCTACTTAATGTACATTTTAGTTGTTGATGATGAACCATTTGCAAACACACTGGTCAAATTTGTACTCGACAAAGAGGGCTACGAAGTAGAGACGGCGGAGAATCCGCGTATTGCACTACAACTTATTCAGAGGCGTATACCTGACTTGCTATTATTAGACGTGAAGATGCCATATCAAGATGGCTTTCAGTTCTCGGAAAAACTTCATGCCGATGGATATGAGATACCACTTATTTTTATGACCGCGCAAGATGGCATCGAGTCGAAACTGCAAGGCTTCAGAATAGGGGCTGATGATTATATTTGTAAGCCCTTTAACCATGAGGAATTGGTGGCGCGTGTTCATGCCGTGATGCGACGTATTAAAAACAGAACCCGGGTTGGCAATCAAAGTTTAAGTGGAGGACGCGTCGAGCTTTTTCCGGCTGATCTTAAGGTCTCAGTAAGTGGAAATGAACCAAAACCACTTACCCATACTGAAATGCAAGTGTTACGCGTCCTTATGGGTAGTGTGAACCAAGTCGTGAGTCGTGATCTCTTGCTCTCAGAAATTTGGCATGATGACGAGAATAATAGCAATATTGTCGATGTCTACATACGCCGTCTGCGTGTGAAAATTGAAGATGATCCTTATAGACCTGAACATATTCTTTCTATCCGTGGCACTGGCTATAAGTTCGTTGGGAAATAGAGGAAGCAATTGCGGAAACGTACACAAAAACAGACAGTAGTGGACGAGAAGAACGGGCAAGAACTGCTTCCAGCCGACAAAGTAACGTCACCTCTTGCCGCCTCTACTGTACTTGATAAACGTCACTATCTGGAAGCCATGGTTGCTTTCACACCGGATGCTGTGATCGCGCTAGACCCCAATTATCGTGTGCTTGACCTTAATCCTGCTGCTACAGAAGTACTTGGTTGGTCTGCGCATGATGCAATCGGTCATGGCTGTGCGGAAGTATTACGCTGCCAAAATCTTAATCGTATGGAATTGTGTGGCACATCAAGCTGTCCATTAGCACGAGTTCTCTCTGAGAAGAAAGCACTTGCTAACGAGGACTTGATTCTTGGCACACAACCAGAACATATGCGCGAAGTGTCTGCGAGTGTCACCTCTGTAGATGTGGAGAGCGGGCAGTATGTTGTTTTTATGGCCCGTGATGTCTCTGCTCTCAAAGTTGCAAATCAAGTTCGTTCTAATTTTGTATCAATGGTATCTCACGAGTTACGTACACCGCTCAACTCGGTACATGGCTTTATTGACCTGCTCTTACATAATCACATAGGTGCCTTGACTCCTGAGCAGCATACATATCTTGGCTATACACAAGAAGGGGTCAATCAGCTTATCTCGATTGTCGAAGACATTCTTTTTATGACGCGTTCAGACCTGGGACAATTTGCGATCAAGCAGCAAGAGGTTCCCTTTCACACATTGGTGCGTCAGGTTGTGGGAAGTCTGCAACCACAAGCGCAAAAAGCAGAAGTTGCGATTGTGCAAGATATTCCTGGCATGTCGCCTTCACTCTATATTGACCCACAGAAAATTATTCAAGTACTCAATAACCTGATTACGAACGCAATCAAGTTCACGCCACCAGGAGGGACGATCACCATACGGTCTCGTCGTTATGACGCCACTTCCGCCATGATTTCGGTTGCAGACACAGGCTACGGTATTCCTTATGAAGACCAACAGCACGTCTTCGAGCGTTTCTATCAATCGAACCACACGCAACAATCGAAGATGGGCGGGTATGGTCTCGGTCTGTCCATTGCCAAACTTATTGTAGAGCAACACGGTGGCACCATCGGCTTCGACACTCTACCAAACGAGGGAACAACATTCTATTTCACTGTACCAATTTACGTGAAAACTGATGAAGTCTGAATTTCTCACAGGCATCAAAGATGAACTCCCAATTCTGCCAGGGGTTATTCCCTTCGGCATGATTTATGGTGTCTCAGCTTTGAGTGCCCATATACTACCGATTACTGCTCAGGCGATGTCATCAGTCGTCTTCGCTGGCTCATCACAGTTTATCATTGCACAACTCGTTGCAGTTGGTACACCGCCTATAGTTATCATTCTTACGGCATTCATCGTCAACATTCGGCATATGCTGTACAGTGCCTCACTTGCCCCCTTTGTCAAACGCCTTCCTGCGCGTTGGAAGTGGCTACTCGCGTATCTTCTGACTGATGAGGCATATGCAGTCACGATTTCTCATTATCGACAGAGTGGAGATGAAGCACAGAAACATTGGTACTTTTTTGGAGCAGGGCTAGCATTGTGGGCAACGTGGCAAGTAAGCACGGCTATCGGCATATTCCTGGGAACACAGGTGCCCGCAAGCTGGTCGCTGGATTTTACTTCTACGCTCACTTTTATTGCGCTTGTTGTGCCCGCTCTTAAAGATAGAGCAAGTACGATTGCAGCACTCACAGCCGGTTTTGTAGCACTGCTTGTATATGCCTTGCCATTCAAGTTAGGGTTGGGTCTTGCAACGATCATTGGTATTATCGTCGGTTTGTGGGTAGAAACGCTTCGGCAGCGCAAAAACATAGATTTCTTGCGGAGTAACGTATGACACTCTGGCTCACTCTCATCATTATCGGCTTACTTACCTATGCTATTCGCTTATCGTTTATTCTCTTTTTTAGTAAGATGGATATTCCATCTTTACTGCAAAGAGCGTTTCGGTTCGTCCCCGTTGCAGTATTGTCAGCAATTATCTTTCCTGCGCTCTTTTTACCAAAAGGTGTGCTTGCCCTCTCTTTCAGCAATGCACGCTTGTTCGCAGGCATTATCGCTGTCGTCGTTGCATGGAGAACGAAAAACGTGCTTGTGACGCTGGTTGTAGGTATGGGAGCGTTGTATTTGTTGCAAGCAATTATGCATCTATAACAAAATTTGATAATTGAATACAATAACGTCGGTAGGGGCAGCAATTTATTGCGCCCAAAGATGAGCCAGGAGGGGTCTACGCGAACATAATATTCGTATTGGAGACGTGTGCCCGCCACCCCCATCTTTGGGCGCAATGAATTGCTGCCCCTACCGAAAGAAATTATATCGCTTGGGCATCAAAATCCAGTAGATGTCTTTTGTACATCCAGTATTTTTAGCCAGATGTCGCGTCGTATCTCGTCCTCGGACGACTCGATGCGGAAGATTACGTCGAGCAGAGAGCCGCGTTCAAATGTTTCGAGCAGGGCAGCACCGCGTGTCATTGTCCCTGTAACCTGTGTTGTATTACCTGTTTTCGCGTCGGTGACAGCAAGTTTCAGGCGCAGGTTTTGTCTATTCATACCACTCGCCCAACGGTCGATGAGACGCGCACACTCTATCTTGAAGATAGGCTCTGGATTGCTTGCACCAAAAGGACTCAGTGTACGCAGCTTTTTATAGCCTGCATAGTTCAAGAGGTCTGTTCTGTGCAGCACAAGATCAACCATCTGTGTAAATGGTGCCTGTTCAACAACGGTCTCTACCTGTACGACATCCTCTACGGAAGAAGACGATACAGGCTCAATAGCCGCCGCTATATCGTCCTCTACGGCGGCACCATTGCCTGTGGTCTGCCACTCTAAAAGATGCTGTCGAAAGTCAGGGATACGCGAAGTTTCAATGGTAAAGCCCGCCGCCTGTGCATGACCACCATAGCGTTCAAGAGGACCCGAAAAATTACGCAATGCCTCAATGATATTAAACCCCTTTTGACTACGTGCGGAACCTCGGCTTAGACGTTTACCAACATCATTGCTTAACACAAACACGGGCTTGTGAATCTCCTCGACCAGTTTGCCAGCGACAAGCCCCAGGATACCTTCGTGCCAATCATCGCCACTCACCAGAACAATTCTCTCATCAGGATTATGCTGTGCTTCTTCGCGTACACTGCGCATCAATGTTTCTGTTTGTTGTTGCCGTGCTATATTGAGTTCTTCTAATTGAGCAACGTAAGCGTTCGCGTCCTCTGCGCTTTCTGTTGTCAGCAGCTTGAAGGCGATACTCGCATCTTTCATGCGACCTGCCGCGTTGATGCGTGGCGCAAGTGCATAGGCGATATCGCGCTCTCGAATTCGTCCAGGCTGTAAGTTAGCACTACGGATGAGTGCTTGTAGTCCTGGTTTCTGCGTCTCATTTAACCTCTGCATACCGAGGCGAGCGAGTATGTGATTCTCGCCAATGAGCGGAACAATATCAGCAATAGTGCCAATTGCTACGAGGTCTAATAACGCCATTTCGTCTTCTACAGAATGTTTATACGTGCGGTAGAGGGCTTGCACCAATTTGAAAGCCATACCCGCGCCACATAAAGGGCGAAACAACTTGTCATTCTCGGTCGCATCGGCTCGCCACGGATTTACCATTGCGTATGCGTCGGGCAGTTCCGCAGGAGGGTTGTGATGATCGGTGATAATTACGTCTATCCCAAGTTCGTTCGCATAGCGTATCTGTTCCACGTCGGAACTAGCACAATCAGTGGTGATGATAAGTTGCGTACCTTGTTGTTTGAGCTTCTCAAGTGCGTTTGTATTCAACCCACAGCCCTCATGGAGTCGATGTGGAATGAAGAAGTCCAGAGGAGCCTCTGCATCTTTTAGTGTACGCAAAGCACGAAAGAGCAACGCTGACGAGGTAACACCATCGGCGTCATAATCACCATACACTGTAATGTGCTCTTTTTGCGTCAATGCTTGCTGAATACGCTCTATCGCATGGTCCATCGCTGTCAGCAAAAACGGGTCCAAGCTCTCATCATATGGTGCTCGTATAAAGCGTTGTACGTCTTCGCGTGTCGAAACGCCGCGATTGACAAGAAGTTGAGCGTATAAAGGGTCAATGCCCTGCTGCTCATCAGCTTGTCGCTCTGCTTTTGAGCGCAAGGGATAAATTTGCCAATATGTCGAGGATGATTCCACGGTGAATCCTTTATATTAGTTAATCGGGTAACAATCGAAGAAAGACTTCGTTGCCAAGTAAACGACCGCGTTGGCTCAGGCGCAGCCACTCGTCCTCGTGTTCCAGCAGCCCAGCCTCTTCTACAGGACGCAGACGGTCCCCAACAAAGTGCGCGAACGGTTGCGCGAAGCGTTGCGCAAACGTTGGCAGATGTAGACCCATTGCTGTACGTAAGGCAAGAAAGGCTGTTTCTGACATTTCTTGCTCGCGTTCTACCAGCTCACTTTCTACCTCTGGTAAGTGTTGCGTGTTTACTGCTTTAATGTAGTCTAGTGGTTCACGAATATTTGAAAATCTTCTTCCACCAAACGTAGAGTACGCGCCAGCACCCATACCAATATACGGCAGATTTTGCCAGTAGGTCAGGTTGTGGCGGCTATGATGTCCTGGCAGTGCCCAGTTCGAGATTTCATAGTTTTCATAGCCTGCCTCGCGCAAACGCTCATCGGCGTACTCGTACATATCGGCACATAGGTCCTCATCACCAGGAACAATGCTTCCCTCATATGCCCATGTATGAAAAGGTGTTCCCTCTTCGATGATGAGCGAGTAGAGCGAAAGATGTTCAGGACGTAGTTCAAGTGCTCGGTCCAGCGTCTCACGCCAATGCTGCATCGTTTGACCGGGCAAGCCAAACATAAAATCTATATTGATCGAGGTAAAGCCAGCCGCACGTGCCCATGTTACCGCCTGTGTAATCTCTTCAGGTGTATGAATACGACCTAATGTTTGCAGCAGTTCAGCATCAAAGCTCTGTGCCCCCATGCTTAAACGGTTAATACCAGCCGCTCGTATTCCCTGTAACTGTTCTTTATCCAGTGTGCCAGGATTAGCCTCCATCGTGATCTCCGCGTCTTTGTCCACCGCAAAAGAGGCGAAGCAAGCGTCAAGTAAGCGGGTAATTTGTGCAACTGTGAGCAAGCTTGGTGTCCCGCCACCAAAGAAGATAGTACGTGAGCGGCGGTGCGTGCCATCCACATGCTGTGCCACCGTACCAGCAAGCGCAATCTCTTTCAGAAGTGCTTTTACGTACGGCTCCCTGAGCGGCAACATACCAGCGTAGGTGTTAAAGTCACAATAATGGCAACGCGTATGGCAAAAAGGAATATGGAGATAGAGCGAGGCGGTCTCTAAGACTTGCTGAATCGGTTCATGTATCTGTGTGCGTTGAATAAGTGTTGTTGTCGTATCGAGTGCGGTAATGGTCATGGGATATATGTTGTTCCTTATAATAACGCGTCAGGATAATGCGTCAGGGCATAGGTACGATAAAATGTATATCTTCAACTATATCATATTTTACACAGCCATGTTAGGGAATCGGTAGGGGCAGCAATTAATTTCGCCCAAAGATTGGTGGGGGGGGGTTAGCGTTTGGAGCGAGAATAGTTTG
>CAXUIS010000183.1:0-3613 GCA_964250915.1 uncultured Ktedonobacteraceae bacterium
GTTTGCCCCACCGCCCCCATCTTTGGGCGCAATGAATTGCTACCCCTACCGTTCTCTAGAGATTTTATAATAATTTTACATCAATCTATAACTTACTTGAAGTTTATTTGGTACAACAGAAAAGTACAGATTTTTGTTGAATGCTGTACACTAAATAAATACGGGAGAAAAGAGAACAATGCACCAAGTTGCCGTTCGTCGCTCAATCTCGCACATCGGTCTATTGCAGATCGCAATCATGTCCTTACCCTCATAACAGCCGTCGTCCATCTACAAAAGGGTCTTGCAACTCCATCCTTTTCGGCTCCACCAGGAGGCGCACATAACGGAGGGCAATTGGGTCCGCCGCCAGGTGGTGGTCTGGGAAGACCGCCAGGCGGCGGTGGTCCATCTATTATGTCGCTGCTACCAGTGCCACTCTCTACGCTATTTATTCTTAACGGTGTGGCGTATCTCGTGCTCATCATTGCACTATATTTGCCAATACTCCGACCGTATCAGCGCCTTATTCGCTGGCTGCTTATTGTGCTTGCGGTTTTGACCATCGTGGCCTACTTCTCGATTGCGGGAACACGTTTCAATCTGCTTGGCTACATCGACAAGCCGATAGAGGTAGCTCTAATCGTGCTTCTGCTCATTGAGGATTGGCGCGTAACGCATAGTAAGGTAGCAGTCTAACATATTGTAGGGACAGTCAAAGGTGATTTGCCACTCAACCAGGGCACCTGCAAGGGGATGTGCCTCCCATAGACGAATTGCTTCTCAAGCATCACCGTTATATAGGAGGAACATCCCCTTGCAGGTGCCCTTGCCTCTCCACTACCACAACGTTTCTTCATACATGTCTTTCTATCTCAAGCGTTGACCATACGCAATGTAGAAGGGTGCATAAGTATCCTAACTTACGTAAGACAAAGAAGCAATAATGTTTTTATTTCATCGTTGCTACCCAAATGTCCCTTTACATGCAGAACTACCACGCGCTTTGGGTTTTCTGGTATGGATGATGTTTATGAGTGCGGGCGAAGGTTATGATTATGCAAGTTCGATAAAATAAATAGAGATACACAAGATGTAGGGGCAATAATTCATTATGTCCAGTAAGCGATGTACAGCGTTGGGAGACGCGAGAATGCCTAGCAGCAACGCTCTCGTTTAGCTGGTCTATCGCTCACAGGGCGTAATGAATTATTGCCCCTACATTGGTTCAACCCTTATGTACAGGTTTTTTGGTGCCGCCAATACTCACAAAAAAGTTGATGTTCGGTCAGAGATGATTATACTAGCTGGAATAATGTTGAATTTCCTAAATTGACGATAGAGCAAATATTTTGTAGCCTTTTATTGTAAATAAGGGTCATGTATAGGAGGGTGTGCATGAACGGCAAAATCACGTATCACCAGCAGGTCAGCTATTGCGGGAAGCCGCATTGCCGTAAGTGCCGCGAAGGAATAGGGCACGGCCCATACTGGTATGGATATTCAACGGTAGAGGGGCGTACCTCGCGTACCTATATAGGGAAGCATCTACCAGCCGATATACAAGCTGATAGGGAAAAGGTACAGCTTGCGCAACTTGCTCCTACTATGCAGAATGGCGAACGCGAACAGGGAATGTTACGTGTCTATACACTTGGACAGTTTCGCCTGGAACGGCGTAACGAGACTGAATGGCAGACCGTCACGGAGGCAACATGGCAACAGCAACGTGTGCGTGCCCTGCTCAGTTGCCTCATAAGTAGCAACGGGCGCAAGCTTGGGCGTGAACAGATGTTGGAGATAATCTGGCCCGACCTCGATATGGAGACCGCTAGCCATCGCCTAGACCGCTCGGTTTACAATCTACGTCAGATATTTGAACCCACGCGGAGCAAACTCGCCAACTCACCTCTCTTGCTGACTGAGCGTGAAGTGCTTATGCTCGCGGACCATCCGCTTATCTGGATTGACGCCGATGCCTTTGAGCACCTGATTGTTCAGGCTCGGACCGCTATTGAAAACGCGGACAGTGCTGAGGCGGAGCGACTGTTTGAGGCGGCAGTGACGTTATATGGCGGCGATTATTTGCCAGAGGAGCAAGAATTACCCTCAGTCCTGGCGCGTCGTGAAAAACTGCAGCGTAACTGGATTGGTCTACTACTCGATCTCGCCGACCTGCGCATAGCCCATAGTGCTTTAAGTAAAGCTATTGATCCACTCAATCAACTTCTTTCGATTGACTCAACTAACGAGGCGGCGGTACAGCGACTTATGCGCGTACTTGCTCAGCTAGGGCGACGTGGTGAAGCCTTGCGTGCATACAAGCGTTTTGCCTCCACGTTACAGCAGGAATACCATATTCCTCCATTGCTAGCGACGCGTTCTCTTTATGAAGCTGTACGCCAGGACGCCGTGAATGGAAAAGCGATCTTCACTAGTAAGACAACGCTACGCACTGAGGTAGAGACGGAGAGTGCTTCACACCGCACACCGCTTACGAAAGAAATAGCGATTCAGATAGGGCGTATGCATCAGTCGCCGTTGGTTGGGCGCGAACAGGAATTAGAGGCATTGCGTAGCCTCATAATTTCCTCTGAGACGATGGCAAAGTTCAAGTTGCCAGGACAGAAAAAGACGATAGCAGCTCCATTTGATGCACAACATCGTCCACAAGCGATGTTGCTTATGGGTGAGGTTGGCATTGGGAAGACGCGTCTCGCCGAGGAAGTTGGGCGCGAGGCTCGTCGGCGTGGCTGGGCCGTTGCATGGAGCCGACTCTATGCACAAGAGGGCAACATTCCCTATCGCTTGTGGATCGAGGTGCTACGGCGGGCGATAGAGCAAAGTCGTCATGGAGGTATATTGTCTGGTAACGTGCTTGCGTCTACCTCTACTACACCACTCGCCCAATCTGATTTGCCACTGCATATCATGCAACGAGCAAACGTCTACATGCCACTTGCTACCTTGTTACCAGAGTTGGAGAGTCTTGTGCCGGAGGGCGCATTGCCACCATCATCACCAGAACAAGAACAACTACGCCTCTGGGAAGCAACCCGCGAATTGCTTACCATGATTAGCGAAGGCACACCACTACTGATTGTGCTGGATGACCTGCATTGGGCTGATAGTAGTAGTTGTGAATTACTGGCCTATCTTGCTCGCCATATTCATGGCTACCCCATCGTCATCATCGGCACGTGTCGTGACAATGAACTGGGCGATACCTCACCCCTTCGTTCGCTATTGACCGATCTGCAACGCGAACATACGATGGATACACTCTCGCTACGCCCACTGAATGATGAGCAGATTACAACCCTGATTACACAGGTCCTGACGGATACGCAAAATAGTACATCATCTCCACAGTTCGTATCACCAGTGTTTTCCTATATCCAAAACCGTGCGGCTGGTAATCCATACTTTGCTGAGGAGCTAGCACGCACGTTTATTGAAAGTGGAACACGCAATGAAAGTGGAACACGGATTGAAAACGAGGCACGGATTGAAAATGGGACACGGACGCCCACAAGGGGCGTCCCTACTATACAGGGAATGCGTGATAGGCAAGAAGATATAGTAGGGACGCCCCTTGTGGGCGTCCGTGGAGGCGAGAGTATAGGCGTCCGTG
>CAXUIS010000183.1:3713-7406 GCA_964250915.1 uncultured Ktedonobacteraceae bacterium
GGCGTCCGTGGAGGCGAGAGTATAGGCGTCCGTGAGATAGCAGAGAACGCGGCAGCGATAACACTGCCGGAGACAATTACCGCCGTGCTTGATCTGCGTCTCGCATACCTGAGTCCAGCGTGTCGGCGTTTGTTGAGCAAAGCAGCAGTGCTGGGAGGCTCATTTGAGTTTCCGCTTATCTGCTCTATCGAGGCTCCTGGCTCCGATGAGGATACCGTGTTAGAATTGATCGAGGAGGCTCTGAATGCGGGTATGCTCACAGAGGAGGGTATCGGCACGCGTATCACCTATCAATTCTGGCATCCCCTGCTCGTCAGCCACCTGTACGCGAGTCTCTCAGCTGCACGCCGTGCCAACCTGCACCGTCGCGTTGCCGAAGTTTTGCTAAACAGCTACGGTGGTCGTGAAGAAGAGGGGGCGGCTACCGTCAGCTACCATCTTATTCACGGTGGGGCCGATGCCGACCAGATCGCCCACTACGCCGAACTCGCGGGTAATCGTGCCTATGCCCTTTCTGCCTATCCCGAAGCCGAAAAGCACTACCGTCTCGCCCTTGTACATTTGAATACGCACCCTGACGAACAACTGCATCGCGCCGCCATCTTGGAACTACTCGGCGAATGCACACGGATTCAGGGTAAATATGAAGAGGCTCGTATCTTTTACGAACAAGCCTTGAAAGCCCGTAGTCAGCAAAAAGGCTTGATAGCCGACTCTCAGTATGAAGCACAAGTACAAGCCTTGCTTTGGTATGAGATAGCAAGAACATGGTACGACACAGGAGACAATGCAAAAGCTAGAGAACATTTCGAGCGAGCGGAGCACGTTTTGCGTAAGGCCGATGTTGTGAATGAATTAGTTTGGGCAAGAATTTGTTATCAACAGAGCTATATAAGTTGGCGCGAAGGCTCATATGTAGATGCAAGTAGTGTTGCAAATGAGGCTCTAAAATTGTTTGAGAAAGCCGTTCAGCAAAATGAACAAAGTAAAGAACAATTTTCTAAGTTGGATCACGTACGAAGAACATTGATAGCGGACTTAGTAGACCTCGGACGGGTACATATTCTACTAGGGGCTATCACTGCTAGCAATGGTCAATATCAGAAAGCATATACTCATCTCAGCACTGCCTTAGCAATCTTTGAACAACGCGATCACCAACGTGAAATAGCTATTGTCTGTTGTAACTTAGGTGATCTTTATCTGAGAAAAGCAGAATATACACAAGCTCAATCTGTTTTGCGTCGCTCTTTAAGTACTGCTGAACGTATTGGTGATGTTCCTGTTATATCCTTTGCGGTTGGTAACTTGGGAATACTGGACCTACGAATTGGTAATCTTGTTGATGCTGAAACAGAGCTTAGACGTGGCATCGCATTTGCTGAACGTGTTAATGATCCTTTGTCTACAAGTATGCAATACAGCTATTTAGCCACTGTTCTACAAGAGCAAGGGAAACTTTCTGATGCCAAATCAACAGTTTATCATGCTCTGATGATAGGAAGAGGTCCGCATATCATTCCTTATGTTGGCCTTACACTCGTTGCAATTGCAAATTTGCGCATAGCACAAGCCTCAGTAATGAATTTCAACGCAGACTCTACCATATCTTTACAAGAGAAAGAGTATTTCCTACGAAGTGCAGAGAAAACATGTCAGCACGCATTATCGTATGAAGGAATAGAGGCTGAGACACGTATCGAGGGACAACTGACTCAGGTTCAAGTCCAATTGCAATTACACGAAGTCGAAGCAGCTTATCAACAGGCTCAGCAGACGTTACAGGAGGCGCGACAAGCCGAATTAACGTGGCTGGTGGCAAAGGTGCAGCGCATGTTAGGTACTATCCTGGTAGAGATGGGGCAGTTGCCAGAGGCCACAAAATTTTTTGAACAGGCCGCACACACTTTTCGTAAACATAGCATGCGCTTGGAGTACGGGCGCACACTGCAACAACATGGGTTATTGTTGACACAGTATGAAAGCGACAACAACAAGTCGTATCAACATGGCCTCAGTTTGTTGCAAGAAGCTCACCAACTCTTCACCGAGTGCCACGCCCAACTCGACCTACAGAGTACAGGATATGTACCTGTTACATGGTCGTAGGGACTAGATTTATCGCGTCCGAGGCCGATTTATCGGCTATAGGTGCAACAAGGCTATAATATATACCTCATGTAAGGGGGTAATTAGAATGATTTCGCGCAATGAATTGCGCCTCGGACGCCGTAAACGTGGTCCCTACGAAACTCAAAGGAAATAGAATATTACTCTCTACCCCTCCATATCGCTGTAGTTTAGTTTAGTAATATTGTAACATTGATCCTCTTCTTTCACACAAACGTTACAATGTTACTGAATTTCTATATATCCCCTCTTGAACAACCATACTATTATGACCTTCAATATAGATGGTCCCAGGAATGCATCATTCATTGTATTCGTACAATTTGCGTAAGATATTACAGTATTCTGCTCCGTCCGACCCTTCAATTTTATTATATTTATCACCTTTATTTTCGCTTTATTCAGGTATTATTACTTTAAGCAATGGATACGTAAAAAACTACAAAACACCAGATGAGGTGGACCCATTGCCGGAGCTATATAACCTTCAGTGACGTAACGAAAGGATGCACTAACAGTGGGTATGACATCGCGTGCGCAGATTTTGGCTCTGCTCTTTCTCGGACTTATCTCCCTTATTGCGATCACTTGTATTGTTCTATCCATGACTTTCCACACTAATCCACTACATCTTTTTACGTCATTTTTAAGGTTTAGACCCCTGATGATATTTCCACATTCTTGAATAAAGTTGTGTTTAAATAAATTCTTTCGTAGAATCAAAAAGGTATATGCAAACAATGCTTAGTATGGAGCGTGCCCATCTTACTAAAAGATGGGCACGTTCAATGAGGTCAGACCCGCAGATATTATTCCTCCGTTACAAACGGACTATACGACGATTTCTTATTCTCCGTGTAACTTACACTCCTATTTTAACGTGTATCTCTTAGTTTCATTACACAAAGAGGCTGGGAGCCTGCTGAGGTATTGCAAGGATGCTCTATGACACTAAGAGAGGTAGATCATGGAGAGTAAAGCCAAGATATTGGGGCATCCCGCACACCCTATATTGATTGTTTTCCCACTCGGCTTGTTAGTTACATCAGTCATTTTTGATATCATCCATCTTGTTACTGGCAATGGCTATTGGTCAGAAATAGGGTTCTGGATGCTTGTTGGCGGGTTGATAGGTGGTATCGTGGCTGGCGGTGTTGGTTTTATTGACTGGGCTGCTATACCTGAGGGGACGCGAGCGAAAAGAGTAGGACTAATCCACTCCTTGGGCAATGTTGTTGTACTCGTCCTTTTTGGCTTTGGTTGGGTGTTTCGACTCTACGCTCCCTTACGCAATCCCCCTGTGTTCGCGCTCATCTTCTCGATACTCGGTCTGCTGCTCAGTGCGTACACGGCATGGCTCGGTGGCGAAATGGTAGACCGCTTGGGTATTGGCGTAGACAATGGAGCCAATATGAATGCACCGAGTTCGTTGTCGCACAAGCCTGCACAAGCTATAGAGAAAAGCGTCCCTGAGGTTCGGTAAGGTATCCATCCATTGAGGAAAATGCAGGGAGAGCGCGACCTTCGGGATATATTATAAAAAGAATGAGGCGCGCGGCCGGC
>CAXUIS010000183.1:7416-10825 GCA_964250915.1 uncultured Ktedonobacteraceae bacterium
AAAGCCCCCTCCCCCCCCCCCTGCTCTAATATATAAAAAACTTCTCGGCCGCCCGCGCCCTTCATTTTCCTCCAATCTGTTTCTCATTGTACATGAAGACAAGAATATAATAAAATGAGACCTCTACACACGATTTCTCATCATACATTCGTATTTAGGAAACACTCATGACACAATATGAAAAACAGGGTATATATGCGAAGCAGAAGCCGACAGAGGACGAAATAGACGCAATCGAACAACTTACCGCCGTTTGTAATGCGTTTGAAGGCTTACATATTCGTTTGTCCGGTATGGATATGTTCAGGCAACGTTCGGGGAACGAGACACTCGATTTTTTGTATTATGAGCAAGGGCAACTCGTTGGTTATCTTGGTATAGACAATCGTGGCACTACAGAAAAAGAATGTACGGGTATGGTTCACCCAGAATATAGACGTAAGGGTATCGCACACCGACTACTATATGCCGCTAAAGAGGAGGGCAGGCATAGTGGAATACAGCACTTTGTGCTTAATAGTGAGCGAACATCGACTTCTGGCACAGCCTTTGTACAAGCTATAGATGCGAAACTGAGCTTCTCAGAGCATGAAATGGTGCTAGGAATATTTCAAGAACGTCCTGTATTTGATGAGCGTTTAACCATCCGACAAGCGGTTCATACAGACGATTTGGCGATGGTTGAGTTGATTATGGCAACAGACATCGGGGATATCGAACAGGCAAAACAATATGTTGCGTCATCCGTCAAGGAAGACAACCAACGCTTTTATCTCATGACATTTGGGGGAACGGATGTTGGTTGTGACGAGCCAGTAGGTAGTCTACGCCTTACCATAATGGAGCAACGCACAGGTATTTATGGCTTCGTGGTACGTCCAGAGTATCGTGGTAAAGGCTATGGACGACAATTGTTACAAGAGGTCATTCGTATCATCCGTAATGAAGGTCTCAATGAGATCATGCTAGACGTAGATGTGCATAATACAAATGCGCTCGGTCTGTATCTCTCAATTGGTTTCGAGATTAAGACAACCTATGATTATTACAACCTGTAGGGACTGATGTATCGTGTCCTAGTAGTGGGGCAGTGGGGCAACGTGTTGGCGACGATTTGTTTGCTCCGACGTGTTCCCCCTCCCACCCCCAGAACGCGATACATCGGTCCCTACCATTTTACGGTATTATAAAGGATATTTTATGCGTTGGTTAGAATTGACGGTACAAGCACACCCAGAGGCGATCGAGTCGGTGAGCGAGCTTTTGAGCCAGCACACTTCTGGCGGGGTAGCGATTGAGGAGCCGATTGAGCTATTTGACGAGGGACAGGAATATCGTGTGGTCACGGGGCAACCTGTGCTTGTGCATGCCTATCTACCGATTGATGGCAAAGAAGAGGCGGCACGTCAACGAATCGCCGAAGGTCTCTGGCATTTTTCCAGTCTTGGTTCACACTTCGTAGGCGAGTTGACGACGCGCACGGTGAACGAGGAAGATTGGGCGAATGCATGGAAAGATTATTTTCACGTTACACACATTGGGCAACGGCTCGTTATTCGTCCATCGTGGCGGGAGTATACGCCCAAGCCGCAAGAGGTCGTGCTGACTCTTGACCCAGGCATGGCCTTTGGTACTGGTCTCCATCCAACTACGCGTATGTGCCTGGAACAGGTAGAACAGCGTGTTCATGACGGTATGAAGGTGCTTGATGTTGGCACAGGGTCGGGTATCCTGGCAATAGCGGCGGCGAAACTAGGTGCGGAAAGCGTCTACGCTATCGACAATAGCAGTGTCGCGGTTGAAAGTACACTTGCGAATGCTGAGATGAATAACCTGCAAGACCGCATTCGAGTTGTACTCGGTGTCCTTGACGATGCAGAGGCCACTCGCATGGCAGGACAATATGATTTCGTCATTGCGAACATCATTGCACACATCATTGGCTCTATCGCACCACAACTCGCGCAGGTCGTTTCACCAACAGGCTTGCTTGTTGTGAGTGGCATTATCGAGGCTCGACTTCACGATGCTCTGGACCCATTGTTGGCGGCTGGTCTCGAAATGGTCGAGCAGGTCATGATCGACGATTGGATGGCTCTTGTACTGCGCAAGGGATAAAACGGACGCCCACAAGGGGCTACCCTACTATATGACGCTCTTACGTCTCCGCACGTTATATATAGTAGGGTAGCCCCTTGTGGGCGTCCGTTTATTGCCATCACACCTTCCATTTACTTTTTTAAATTGCCTTGGGAGCTATCATGCATCGCTTTTTTGTACATGACACTGACTTGGAACTACAAGCAACATTGGTTGGAACTACTCTTACGCTACCAGAGAAAGTTGCTCATCAAGTACGCGACGTACTGCATTTGCATAGCGGCGAACAACTTGTGCTGCTCGATAATAGCGGCGAAGAGTTTGTGGCGGAGGTCACAAGAACCGAGCGCAAGCTTGTCGAAGTGCAACTAGTAGAGCGACGTGCTGGGAAAAGTGAGTCGCCTGTACACATTGTGTTGTGTCAAGGATTGCTCAAGTCCGCACGCTTCGAGTGGATACTAGAGAAGGGGACAGAGCTTGGCGTGTCCGTGTTCGCGCCGATACTCTGTCGTCGCTCTACCGCAGGTTTGGAGGATGCGGGTCCATCAAAAATAGCGCGTTGGCAACGCATTATTCAGGAGGCAACAGAGCAATGTGGGCGTTCGCGTTTGCCGGAACTCCTGCCTATTCGTTCATTAAAACAGGCATTGAACGAGATACCATCCGATGCTCTCGCGCTTATACCGTGGGAGGAAGAGCACGATCAGAGTTTGCGTAATGCACTACACGCACGAAAGCAGCAGGAGAACACGGTTGTGCTGTTCATTGGGCCGGAAGGTGGGCTGACATCTGAGGAGATACAACTAGCACAACAGCACGTTGTGCAGTCAGTGACGTTAGGCCAGCGTATTTTACGTGCAGAAACTGCCGCACTCGCAACTGTAGCAAATATTATGTATCAGTTAGAATAAAAAAGGATGGCGGCTAGCCACCATCCTTTTTTATTCTAATATTCTACTGCGCCTTCGCCGTTAAGTACGGCGTGGACATACTCTTCGACATAGTGTCGCTCGTCAACACCGTCGATAATCATACACTCTGCCACGGATACGATTTGTGGCGCGACTTCGTGCAGAACACTCACAATAGCACGATCATTGCGATTGTCAGCATTTGGGTCTGTGACAAACGCATAAAGCTCGTCGGTGAATTTCTCTTGATCTGCAAGTAATTTAAAAATGTTAGACATGGGTACTTATAGCCTTTCCTATGACGGAAACATACTCCTCTATGATATACACTACGTGTTTTGTGCTTAAGGGATGTTATACAAGTAATACTATTAATAGTACGAGCAACATGACAGTAG
>CAXUIS010000184.1:0-10759 GCA_964250915.1 uncultured Ktedonobacteraceae bacterium
CTTTCACCACAGAAGGTACTATTCCACAAAGCATTATAAGCCCTATACCTACGCTTCTCTCTTCTCTGCTAAAAGAAAAAGCCCCATTCATCCTGACTGGTAGAGACGCCCCAATCGTTTTGGAAGGTCTGCTTAAGAGTGGAGATGATGCCTGCATTGGTAAAGAGGACACCAAGTTCACGGTTGTTATCAAATGAGTTGCTGGAGATGTTGATGGAGCCGACGTAGGCGTTGGTGCCATCGGCAACCATCATTTTTGCATGCATATAGAGTTGTGCGTCTTCTTTCACCTGCGCTCCACCTGCTTTGATCACCGCGATGCCTGCCGCGTTGGAATCAGTACCCCCACTGGATGGCGTAGGCAGAATCACCTGTACATTGACACCTCGCTGGGCCGCACTTGCGATAGCTTGCTCGACGGTGCTATCTTGCATCTCTTCAGCCTCGATGATGAGCGATGATTTGGCGTTGTTGATGAAGGTCACAAAATCGTTGCGTGAATTGTCGGGGCTGATAACGAGATTGGGATTCGTGACGTGCTCGGCGGTGCGATTCCAGTCAGCATTGAAGATGTCAATGGTACCCTGTACATCCTGTGGAGTCGAGTCGATGATGTCATATTCACGATTTTTACCTGTTGAGATAGCTGAAAGCGTGAAATTACTTGTCATGATGTACGCGGTGCTACCGTCGATAACCATGCCTTTTTCATGTGTGTATGTGAATGAGGAATTGCTCGTTTGTGCCTTCGCGCCTGCGGCAGTGAGTGCATTCAGTGTTGCAGTTGGAGAACCACCGCCATAAGGACTTGGATCAAGCATGACGCGGACATCCAGACCGCGTTTTGCATCATTCTCTAACGCTGAAATAACATTCTTGTCTGTCATGAGATACATTTCAAGCCAGACAGATTTCTGCGCGTTATTGATGCTGTTAAGAATAGGTGTCTCGCCCGCATCGGGTTCAACAAATACCTGCAATGATTGCAAACTTGGAGTGGAGGCGATGGTTGGTGTCGTACTTACCGTTGCTGTTACTCCAACAGTCGGTGTTGTTCCTGTTGTCGGAGTAGACTCAAGGGTTGGCGTTTTGTTTGGACGAGGGGTTGGCGTGTGACGCTGAATGGCTGTTGCTGTCTGGCTTGAATGTTTTTCCTGACTGCTTGCATTCAATGTGCCTAGATTTGCATTGTGAGCAGAGGCAAACTGACTGAAGGTGAATGCCGAAAGGAAGATGCAAAGCAAGGCACCTATGATGGGGAGAATGAGTGCTCTACGCGAACGAATTTTACGAAGCATGATTACTCCTACAAATAGCTTACTAGTCGATTGAAAGCATGAAAAAAGAGTATGCTTCCAGAAAAATAAACTCTTTGCGGAAACAATTTCTCTTCTTCTCGTTCCGCAACTATCTGCTCTACTCATCTCTTCTTGTTGTTGCTATAATATGACCACGTACAAATTTATTTACAGACTTTTTTATAGAAGCGGAAAAATAACTATGTCTCAGGATATACAATCATCACAGGCACCGAGGCCGGAGCAAGAAGTGCAGACAACTCCTACTGTTGTAAAGAAGCGTGGCTGGTTTGCGCGACTCTCACCTCGTATGCGAACACTACTTGCGATTGCAGTTATTGCTATCGCGGTTGTGCTCGCATTTCATGGACCAACGGAGGGTGAAGTAGATAATACAAGCGGCGACCCGGACCCAGCATTTATTCCTACCGTTGGTATCACGCATCAGGTTGACTCGCTGGCCTTGAACAAAAGTGTGGATGTGAAAGGTTTACACCTCACGGTATCGCAAGCAACGGAGGCGAAAAAGTTTTCCGATGATCGCAAACTGGCTGGAACATACACTGTTCGTGTGATGATGCATACAAAAAATAATGGTTCACAACCTGTGGGGATACAATTCGACTCTTATCTACGGCTCGTGTTGGCAAATGGGCAAGCCATTACTCCAAAGTACATTTCGTTGTTACCAGTAACACTTCCTAACGGCACACGAGATGGCTATGCTGATTTTCCTCTTGCTTCACAAGTACCGCTTTCATCGCTCACACTACAGTTTGGTGGTGATGCAACGATGTCGCTCTCAAAATAAATAAAACCAATTTGGGGATGACTACAGGGAGACCCTTGCGGTCTCCCTGTAATCTTCCTGCGGTCCTACTCCTCGTTTGGAGCACCTACACGCTCGACGCGATGTTGCACATCGGCAAGTGCTTTGATTTTCTGACGTGATGGTTCTTGCGCTTCAATCGTGCTTTGCATCAAGTCTTCCAACATTAGATAGTACTCGACGAGAACACGTTCGCCGCTTGTAATATGTGTAACGCAGTCTTCGAGCAGTGTTTGTGCCTCTTCATAGGTGCTTAGGCGTTGTTGTGCCTCTTCGAGTGCCTGTTGAGCGCGTTGTACACGCTGCATACCGCCTCCTTGATGTTGGCGTTCACGACGATGCAATCGCGTTTCTTGTGGAGGCTCTTGAAAGGCTTGTTGTAGTGTAAGGGCAGCCTCGCCAATCTCCATGCTCGTCTCTACTTCACGGCGCGTCAGCCATGCGCGTACAGCATGCAGTCGTACAAGTGTATTGGCACTCTCTGGCAAGCGTAAATTATCGTCAGACAGGAGTTCATCACTGCCTATTTCAGAAGACTCATCAAGAAATTCGTCGTCATTCATGTTTCTATATTTCTTTCTAACATATTCTCTATAATTTTCTTATTCATCGTATCACGTTGATGCAAGCGATTGTGATACGTTGCAGCATTAGTTCGTACGCAACCTTGTGCCATTGAAAAAACATACAGGCATAAATTGGTACGTTTTAATATAAATGTGAAGGTTGGTTAATCGACTCTGCTATGAGGGAAAAACGCCTTGTTTTACAACTATTTTTCTCTAATAGACCCATTGTCAAGGTACACTTTTGTGAGATAGGATAAGTGAAACACAGTAACCAAGAGGTAAACAGGACAACGAACGATTAGCATGTTTGCGGGAGAAAAAGCGATGAGAATTGTTATCCCTGACGATTATCAGGATGCTGTACGATCTCTAGATTGTTTTCGTAGGCTTGCAGGACATGATGTTACGGTCTATCACGATAGCGTTAAGGATATAGGAATCCTTGCCTCTCGTTTTCAGAATGCGGATGCACTAGTGCTCATTCGAGAACGTACCGCAATTACAGAACCGCTACTTGCTCTCTTGCCAAATCTACAACTTATCAGTCAAACCGGCAAAGGTGTTGCTCATATTGATGTTGAAGCCTGCACACATCATGGAGTAAGGGTTGCCGTCGGAACAGGCTCACCTTATGCACCTGCGGAATTGACGTGGGGGTTAGTTTTAGCTGCGATGCGAAACATTCCTCACGAAGTTGCACAACTCAAGACAGGCCATTGGCAAACAACTCTTGGACAAGGCTTACATGGTCATACACTTGGCGTTTTTGGATATGGGAAGATTGGTCGCCTGGTTGCGAGGTATGGACAAGCCTTCGGAATGAAAGTGCTCGTCTGGGGACGGGAGAGTTCACTCGCAAGTGCTCATGCTGATGGACTGGAAACAGCTACTCATCAAGGGGCGTTGTTTGAGCAGTCGGATGTGCTCAGTCTACATCTACGTTTGGTGAAGGAGACACAAAGTATTGTTACTCGCGCGAATCTTGCTATGATGAAACCATCAGCTCTTCTTGTAAATACTGCTCGTGCTGAACTGATCGAGTCGAGTGCTCTTGAAGAGGCATTGCGTCTTGGTCGTCCAGGTCTGGCAGCTATTGATGTGTATGAGCAAGAGCCTTTCTCAGATTCTCCGTTGCTCCGCCTGAATAACGTTATCTGTACTCCACATCTTGGCTACGTTGAAAAGGATAGTTACGAATCCTATTTTAAAACAGCCTTTGATCATGTTCTCGCGTTTGCAACTGGAAAGCCGACAGATAGTATTAATGTTGTTTAACGGTTTATACCGCATCTGTCCAGCAGGCACTTATTCTATTTAAAAGCTACTTAGACGAAGCGGAAAAGCTTATATGATTTCTTTTCTTGTTATGCAAATGTTAAAAAACATACATCATCTGTTTAACAATCTTCGGGTATACTCCTAAAACAGGGTCGTCTATTACACGGAGAAACAAAGAATGAGTTCCCCCCTTACTCTCAATTCCAAATTCGCAGATGTCATTGTGATTGGTGCAGGCGCGTTGGGTGCGTTTCATGCTTATTTTGCGGCACAAAAGGGCTACAAGGTGTTGTTACTAGAACGAAACGGCTTGCCCACCGACGCCTCGACACGCAACTTTGGTATGGTCGTGCAGTCAATTGTTGAGGCAGAAGGCGAGTGGGCTGAATATGCTCATACGAGCCGAGAGATTTATCAGGCGATTCAGCAAGAGTGCGATATCTCGGTCAACGTTCCCGGCAGTCTTTATCTTGCTTCAACAGAAGCCGAGTGTGTAGTACTGGAAGAGTTTGCACTGCTCTACGCTTCTACCTACAATTGCGAGTATCTTTCAGCTACTGAGGCGCGCTATCGCTATCCATTCGCGCAGGCAGATTATTGCCAGGGTGCGCTCCACTTCGCAAACGATTTTACGATTGAACCTCAGCGTTTGCTCAAACAGTGGATTCCGTATTTTACTGAGCGTGAGCAAGTGCAATATATACCATACACAACGGTGGTTTCCGTAGAGTCTACGGGTAAAGAATGTGTTGTGAGAGATGCACGAGGCAACACATTTACGGCAGAACAGGTGTTTGTCTGTAGTGGTGCCGAGTATCGCACTCTCTTTCCTGAGTTCTTTCGTGCAAGCGGCTTGCGTATCTGCAAACTGCAAATGATGCAAACAGTTGCACTACCTCCACGTACTCTGCCACTTTCGATCCTTTCAGGTCTCTCTATTTTGCGCTATCCCGCGTTCAAATCGACGCCATCGTATGAAAAGTTGCGTCAACAGCCCGTGGAGCATGATTTACGAGAGTATGGCATACATCTCTTGTTCAAGCAAGCGGTAGACGGTGGTGTGATCATTGGCGACTCACACGAGTATAGCGATTTCCAAGATGCCAGTGCGAGCGAAGAATACACGAACTGTTGCATTAACGATGCCATTTTGCGCTATGGACAGCGTATGCTCGCGCTTCCGTCCTGGGAGATTGAGAAGACCTGGAATGGGTACTACCTGCTCCACTCACAGCGCGAGGTCTACACCGAAACGGTCGATGGAAATATTCACATTACAACTGGCATCGCGGGCAAGGGTATGTCAACCGGACCCGGTTTCTCGCGCGCACATGTAGATGCTGTCCTTGCATGATGTCTTGGTAATCCTTGTAGGAATCGATGTATCACGTCCTCGTCGGCAATCGAGGCACCAAACGGGTGTGCTAAAGCAGACCCGTACAGGAGTTACGGGTATTCACGGCAGTCAGGTCCTGTATGAGTCTGCTTTAGCTCACCCTTTGATGTTTGTAATCGCTTCACATTATTGAAAAAGGAAGGAATAATAATGGGACCAATAGAACTTGTTGTGTTTGATATGGCTGGTACAACCATTGAAGACAATGGTATGGTACTAACCTGTTTGGTTGATACAGTTCGTAGCCACGATTTACCTGGAGAGCCAAAAGAGCTAAACAACCTGATGGGTATGAACAAGCGTGAAGTCTTCGCTATGCTTGCAACACGTCGCTATCCCGGCGATTCCGCCCATGCTGAACGAGTGGCAGATGAGGCTCTGACGACGTTTATTAAGCACATGAAGACGGCCTATGATAAGCAACTTACGCCTATTCCTGGTGCTGAAGCAACATTTGCCTTTTTGCGCGAACGTGGCATTAAGATAGCGACCGATACAGGCTTCGATGCCACCATTGGCGGTTTGATTATGGAACGTCTGAACTGGCTGGGTCGCTTTGTAGACACTGCTATATTTTCAACTGATGTCTCATTAGGGCGTCCGGCTCCCTACATGATTTATCGTGCGATGGAGCGACTCGGAGTGCTCGATGTACATAAAGTCATGAAACTTGGTGACTCCCCTTCGGATTTGGAAGAGGGATACAATGCAGGTTGCGGCGAAGTCATTGGCGTACTTAGTGGTGCTCATACTGCCGAAACGCTTGGTAGCTACCGCCACACGCGCTTGATTAAAAGTGTAGCAGACCTACCATCCCTATTTGAATAGACACAACAAGAAGGTGGAGAATGCCACTAGCCGCATTCTCCACCTTCTTGTTGTGTCTATTTTATCCTAATGCTTCGCGTCCGACTTCCACAGGTTCGGCGGGAGCTTCCTCCTCGTCGTAGTCTGCGGGTAGCGTGATATCGCGTCCTCGTCGTGCTCCTACCGCTTCAAAGATTGGTGTGAGAACAACGGCGAGAATGAGGTTGAGCAAGAGTGCCGAGATACCCACGTACATCTGAATACCAAAGACAGGGTAAATCGTCGATTTGAGACCCGTTGCAATAAACATGCCTGTTCCCGCGATCATACCCGCTAGCCAGCCGATGAGCAAGGCCCAACGATTGAACCAGTTGGTATAGAGACCCAGATAGACAGGTACCAGGGTTTGCAATATCCATGTGCCGCCAAGTTGCTGGAAGGTGATGATCTGCGCTGTTGGCAAGTAGGCGATGAAGAGCAAGGCACCAAATTTTACAACAAATGAGGTGATCTTCGCTACCTGCGCCTCTTCCCTATCGCCCGCATCTTTCTTGATGTACTCCTTATAGATATTTCGCGTAAACAGGTTTGCCGCCGCGATAGACATGACCGCCGCAGGTACGAGCGCGCCTATCGAAATCGCTGCGAATGCGAAGCCAATAAACCAGGAAGGAAATGTGACACTGAGCAGTGCGGGGACCGCAAGGTTGGCGGTTGCAGGCTTAACTTTTGCTGCGATTGCCATATAACCGAGCAGTGCAAGCAGACCTAGCATCAAGGAATAGATGGGCAAAAGTGCCATGTTGCGCTTAATAACACGTTGGCTACTGCTACTCAGAATGCCCGTCAGCGAATGGGGATACAGGAAAAGAGCTAGCGTTGAGCCAAGCGCGAGAGTCGCGTAGGCCGTGAATTGTTTGGGTGTAAGAATTTCAAAGAAGGTTTGTGGCTTGGCTGCCGTTGCCGCTGCATGGCTTGCTACAGCCTTTAGATGTACGGCGGCGAAGATCGGACCAAACCCACCAAGCTTGATGGGAATGTAAATGATTGTGGCAAACAGGACAATGAAAATCATCACGTCCTTGACCAGCGCGATCATCGCGGGAGCGCGAAGACCACTTGTATAGGTGTATGCCGCCAAGATAAGAAAAGCAATGATAAGCGGAAAGTCAACATTGACACCACCAATATTGGTGCTGAGCGGAATACCTAGAGCGGCAAGCGAGACCTGGATACCGAACATTTGTAGGGCGATATACGGTAGAGTCGCCAAAATACCAGTGAAGGCAACTGCTAATGCCAGAGCGGGGCTGCCGAAGCGGTCCTTCACAAAATCGGAGGCTGTGACATAGCCACGTTGCTTACATACGGCCCAGAACTTGGGCATCAAGACGTAGATAAGCGGGTAGACGAGAATGGTGTAAGGAATAGCATACCACCCGCTTAACGCGCCAGCCGCGAACATCGCGCCGGGAACTGCGATAAACGTGTAGGCCGTGTAGAGGTCGCCACCCAGGAGAAACCAGGTGATAACCGTGCCAAAGCGTCTTCCTGCAAGACCCCACTCACTAATCTGGTTTAAGTCACCTTGACGCCAACGGGCAGCAAAGAAGCCCAGGACGGTGACGAGTAGAAAAAAGACAATGAAGATAACAATTGCGTCCCAATGAACCATGATAAAATACTCCTCACCCGTTTCGTTGTTGGGCAACGGAACGAGAACACTTTCATGCTGTAACGCATGACGAGAGTACAAACACTTGCTGGGGATCAGAAGCAATCTATGCTCCTACGAAGTAAACCACTGCGGTGATAATGGCTGTGATGATAACCCACATCAGTTGGAACCAGTAGAAAAATGGGATGCCGAACAAGCTTGGCTCTGTGAAATTATAAAAAGGCGGCCAGAGCAAGACGATGAAGGGAATGATGAGCAGGAGAAGAAAGGCTCTGCGGTTTCTCCGCGAAGCAGAGCGAGAAGGACGGTCAACCATCGAGCAAACTCCCTTTGTTAGGCCGTTCATCAACGAACGACGATATACAGTTAGTAGCAAAAGGACGAAAAACTGTGGTGCTGGCCTTATCCTACGGTATTTTGTATGAAATGTCAAATAACGTATATCCTTGTTCTAACGCGTCGTGTACATGTTAACTATACTCCCACACTTCGTTGGAAAGAGTAGAGAGTGGAATGTGGAAATGAGGTGGGTGGAATGGAAACACGAGTTATTCTTGAAGGCCGTTATCGAATTATGCGCTGTCTGGCACAGCGTCCCCGACTAAACTTATATATTGGCTATCGTCTCGCTGTAGATAATCAGTTGTCCTCATTCTTAAATGACCTTCCCGATCAGGACGAACAGGGGTATGAACCGCTTGTCGCTATCCGCGAACTTGTGCTCACAGGACTACCCACACAGATGCGTATGCTAATTGAGGCGGCAGCCTTCGAGGAATTTGTCGCGCCGAGCGTCTTCGGCTCGTCGCATCTGCCTACAAAAGGGGACCGCGTATGGATTGAGGGCGAGAGACACTATCTTGTGATGCAGTTAAGCGACGCGAAAATGCCAGAATATGACTCCGCAATGCCACTCGACATGCTCCTGCTCGCTCATGCAACGTGGCCTGAATGGATTAATATCATAACCTCACTCCGTTGGGCAACACAACTCTGTCGCATGGTTGCACGTCTGCATCGCCAAGGCGTCGTACTAGGGACCCTGACGCCTGCGACTATTCTTGTGAATGGAGAAGGGAAGGATGATTGGTCGCCAATCCTGCTTCCTTGCTGGCCTCCTGCCCCTTCGTATTGGAAGACGACAAGCATCAACGTCCCACTTACATACGCTCATGATTTTCCTATAGTCGAAAAACCTATAGAAAGTGTGTTTGTCGCACCAGAAATGCTACGTGGAGTTGCCGACGAACGTTCCGATGTCTACTCACTCGGTGCTATTCTGTATCTGCTATTGACACACTTTGCACCCGCTGCGCCAATAAGAAGGCTGTGCGCTCAGGGTGCTGTAGGTAGAAAACAGTATGGAGGAGATACACTAGTACAAGAGCAAGCGGAGGGTTTAGAACTGATACCGTTACGCTTCCTGAATGAAGACATCTCACCACTGGTAGAGCAGATAGTGTTGCGTGCCCTTGAGTTGGAGCCGACGAAACGTTACCAGTCGGCGTTCGCATTTGTGGAGGCGTTGGAGGGGGTTGTGGAGCTGTAAACGCTCATTGAAGCTCACTAACCCCCGAAAACGAATTTTTGGGTTCTCAATACATATCATCATTTGTTATGGGTTTTCACCAACCCAATTAATATTCATGTGCATAGAATACTTGCGCTCTATGCCGGGTACGCGAAGCAATGCAAACACTCCTAGCCAGCGTTCGTTCTCCTTATCTCGAAGCTCCCAGGTAGACCAAGCCATCGGTTCAGTGCTTCCCTCACCTGTACGTTGCCAGCCACCTTGTTCAAGCTGGCGGGTGTAGTGGTCAGCAAGCAGAGGAAGAGTAACATCATTCTCCATATCCAATGTTGCAGAAGTGCTTGCGCTCTCTGAGTTGCTACCACCGCCGCCTCCCCATTGGCGTCCACCTGTCGGTGGCTCTAATGAAGGGATAAGTGAACTCACACCCATAAAGATTTCGGATGACTGCATACAGGGAGAGCCGCGACTACTGGTATCAAGGTTTAGCCTGACCTGAGTTTTGGCTCCTTCGTTCGATTCTCTGGAAGCAGAGACCATTAAGGCAGGGCCACGCCGACCTTTACAAAGCGTTATGTATGAGGCACGCGCTGCCGTATGCGTGAAACCGCCTTCATGAAGTTGCCTCTGCCTTTGTAGGACATCAGGTTCGGACCATCCTGCCGTCTGCATTTGCTGTGTATAAAAAGCAATGATTTCAGCAGGTGATTGATCGGTATCAAGCAAAAGAAGAGTATCCTCGGCACTGCTTATGAAACTTCCTATAATCTGATATCCATCAGGAAAGGGCACATCGAACGGCAGTGGAGCAGGAAAACTTCCCGCCAATAGTTGTGGCTGTGGATTGAAAGGGTGAGCAAGGAGACGTAGGGCAAGCTCACGAAGTTGCTCCATATTTTCTTCTGAAGAAGGGATGCCTTGAGTCATTACATAAGCTCCTATCTGTTTCTCTATGAATATCCACTTAAAAATAGGATAGGTAAAAAAACTCATTAAGCCTCTCCTTCTGTACGTACTTTGTGACGGAGATGCTGTTCATTCTGTATACGAGAAGCACATTATATCTGTTGCAAGAATGCTAGATTTGTGAGGAACGAACGGATGCAGGGGCAATAATTTATTGCTCACAAGGTCATTAGCCAAAGCTTCTGCATGTTCATTTTTCCAAGAATAAGGACGTTGAAAAGAGGGAATAGTAAAAACAAATAGGTCAGATGCTCATGTAGTATTACGCGTCCGATGAGAAACTAAAACATCCGAGAAAAACTGTTCAGTTAAAGCTTCAACTAGTATTTTACGCTTTCTCTTGGACGTATCTTTATGTATGTTTGTGAGGAAGACGGATGAAACCCGCTTGTGTGAAGTGGTGATCG
>CAXUIS010000185.1:0-6856 GCA_964250915.1 uncultured Ktedonobacteraceae bacterium
GTCAGGACTTTTGCTAAGCCACGTACTATAAAATAGTCGATGCGTTCACCTTCATAGGCTTCGAGTGACTTGTCTAGCTCTGCTTGCGAACGGCCTACATGCTGCTGTATCAACATTATGAGTTCCGTTGCCGTTTGAAGCCAGTAGGGATCGTGGGTATCGAGCATATCTATTGTTAACTCAGCGCCGCGGTGACGCAAGCGCGATTTCACAAGGTCTGCTGTCAGCATCAATCAATCTTTCTTGGTCTGCGGCGACGTTGGGCCTTGCCTTCATCAAGCGTTTTACGTGCGATGACCTCAAAAAGCACCGCCTCTTTATTCTCAACTTTACGCAAGACACGCCCTAAACGCTGAATATATTCACGCGCACCCGCCGTACCGCCAAGCACAATCGCGATTTTTGCCTCAGGCACATCAATACCTTCGTTCAAAACCCGTGAAGTCACGAGTGCACGATAGGTACCAGCTTGAAAGCCATCCACAATCGCTTTACGTTCAGCCGCGTGTGTCTCATGCGTGATAGCTGGAATGAGATAACGAGAGGCGATATCATAAACCACGCCATTATGCTCTGTAAAAATCAGAATGTGTTCATGCATATATTCACGTAGAAGCGCGTCGAGCATGGTAAATTTGCCTTCGCATCCTGCAAGCAGCCGGAGTAAGCGTTGCCGTGCGAGAAAGGCATGTCGTGCCTCTGGGTCAAGTGTGGAGAGACGCATCAATTCCATCAACCAGCCAGGACCATATCGACGCTGTAGTTGTCGTGAACGCACGAACTCGATATAGATAGCGTGGTCGGCATCATAACGTATGCGTTCCTCTGTCGAAAGATCGACACGTATACGCTCTGTACGATAGTTCGCCAGTTGTTGCCCAACAAGGTCTTCGATACGTTTTGTATAGACAATCGGACCAACCAGCGCATCGACACGCCATCGCCCATTCATTTGCTCATGGTCCTCTGGATAAGTCGCGGTGAGTCCCAAGCGTAGAGGGGCAGGTGCCATTAATGCGGCCTCTCCCCAGTTTGGCGCGGGCAGATGATGTACCTCATCGAAAATAATTAATTTGAAGGCATTGCCATATTCAGCCATCAAGTCGCCCGCCGAATGATACGTGGTTACGGTAAGCGGCAACACTCTTTTCTCGCCGCCATAGTACACCCCAACCTCACACGCAAAGGCATTAGCGAGACGCGCATACCACTGGTGCAACAGGTCAATCGTTGGCGCGACCACAACGGTAGAACGGTTCACACGCTGAATGGCCTGAATAGCTACAAATGTTTTACCCGCTCCTGTTGGTAAAACAATGCTGCCACATTGTCCCGCTTCATCCCACGCCGTCAACGCCTCTGTTTGATAATCGTGTGGCTCTCTCTTCTCTTGCAATATCAGGTTAAGCGGTTTCCAGCGTGGCACGCCATCCTGAATCGCCTCTTCTTGCAAATAGGATTGAATCGCACCATAATGGTAGCCCTCGCACCGCCAACGCTCCTTGACAAGCTTGAACGGTGCGGGCGGACGTGCATCCACATCATAAAGAACTAGGGTGCCACCCTGAAACGAGACATGCTTACTCATAGTGCTATGATAACAGACTTTTGTTCTAATGGGTAGGGGGAAGGAACAGAGCTTTCCAAATCTGCTCACGGTCAGGCGCAAAGAGGAATGCGGTCCGCAGCTCGCTGAACTGAAATGTCTATAAAGCGGTATAACCTCCATCAACAGTAAAGACTCCACCTGTTGCGAAAGAGGATGCATCCGAGGCCAGGTAGAGTGCTATACCCTGGAGATCATCTGGAGTACCAAGCCTCTTCATCGGTGTGAAATCGATCCATGCTCTTACCGTCTCGCCATCTTCTTCACGAACTGCCCTTGTCATCTCAGTTTTCATATAACCAGGGGCAATCGTATTTACTCGAATATTGTACTTTGCCCATTCCACCGCGAGGCTTTTCGTTAACATAATCACCCCCGCTTTGGAAGTGTTATATGCAGCTTGATTGAGTGGCGTGTTTACAATGATTCCTGACATAGAGGAGATGTTTATAATCGATCCCTTCTTCCGCTGAATCATTATTCTTCCTACTGCTTTAGAAACGAGAAAAACACCATTGAGGTTCACATCCATAATTCTCTGCCAATCAGAAAATTCCATATCTTCTATATTGACAACCATAGGTATACCTGCGTTATTAAACAATACGTCAATTGTATGAAACTTCTCTACTATTGCATGTACCATCTGCTCCACTTGCTCAGGCTGGGTAACATCTACCTGAAGAGCCATCGTTTCTATGCCTTCTTTTTGTAGGTCGTTCGCTGTCTTTCGCGCCTCCTCAATATTGCTATCTGCTATTACAATGTGTGCATCCGCCTCAGCAAGGGCAGTCGCCATCGCTTTGCCCAGCCCTCTTGCTCCACCTGTCACAAGTGCTACATTCCCTTTCAACTGAAACTTGTCCATAATACTCATCTTGTGTCCCTGCTTCATCTTTTTGAAATCTGGTTTCTTGCAATCAATTTGTATCATATCCACCACCGATTATATCATGCGCTTCGTCATGGTGATTTGAATGAATTATATCCTGCAAGAAAATCTCTTCTTTTCATCTTCTGTGATAGAATTAGAAAGCCCTGGCGCAGGCAAAATCTGCGTAGACATTATGACGAGACTCTGTTATACTTTACGCGAGCAAAAGAATAGCTATGAAGCGATGATGGGAAGAGTACGCGGAGGAAGACCGGACAGAGAGAAGAGGCCATTGACTGCAAGCCTCTTTGCGGGAGCCTACGCCGAAGTTCATCCCAGAGCGAACCGTTGAAACACGATGTAGACGGCTCCGGTGTTCTCCGTTATAGGACAGAGCAAGTGGAATATGTATGTATAGAGCACTATAATTGATACACATATTCAAGATGGGTGGTACCACGGAGTTTTTCACCGACCTTCGTCCCTGTGACGACGCGTCGGTTTTTGATTTTTGGAGAACGCATATGCTAGGACAACTTGATGTTTTACTAGGACAACTCGACGAGTTGCGTAGCCACGCACTCGCGGAACTAGAGACAATGACGACATCAGCAGCACTCGATGAGTGGGACATACGCTATCTTGGACGTAACAAGGGCGAACTCAAGAATCTCTCCGCCGTGATGCCGAAACTTTCAAAGGAAGAACGGCCTGTTGTAGGACAGAAGATTAACGCGGTTAAAGCCGAACTTGAGCAACAACTCGTTGCTAAACGCGAATTTCTGCGTCAACGTGAGCTGATGCAAACGTTAGAGCAGGAGCGCATCGACGTAACGTTGCCGGGGCGTACACTCCCCGTAGGACATGTTCATCCATTATCACAAGTTATGCAGGAAGTAACGGGCATCTTCGCCAACATGGGATTTCAGATCGTGCAGGGACCAGAGGTCGAAACCGACTACTATAACTTCGAGGCCCTTAACCTGCCTGCAGACCATCCTGCCCGCGATATGCAAGATACCTTTTGGGTCGTGCCGGGCGAAATATTACTGAGAACACAAACCTCGCCTATGCAGATTCGCACAATGGAACAGATGCGCCCACCCGTACGCGTGGTTGTCCCTGGCAAGGTCTTCCGCTATGAAGCAGTGGATGCCTCACACGAGGCCATGTTTCATCAAATCGAGGGCTTGCTTGTCGATGAGAACTGCACCATGTCCGACCTGAAGGGTTGCCTGGAACGCTTCGCTCGTGAGATGTTCGGCGAGAAACGACAGGTACGCTTTCGTGGCAGCTACTTCCCGTTCACTGAACCAAGTGCCGAGGTTGATATCGACTGCCCATTCTGTGAGGGCAAGGGTTGCCGTACCTGCAAATATACGGGCTGGCTCGAAATTCTTGGTTCAGGCATGGTTGACCCACGCGTCCTGCGACAAGTTGGCTATGATCCCGCGAAATATCGTGGCTTCGCCTTCGGCGTTGGTGTTGAGCGTATCGCCATGTTGAAATATGGGGTCAACGAAATACGCCTCTTCTCTGGTAACGACCTGCGCTTCCTGCGCCAATTTTAACAAATAAAAAGATCGGTAGGGGCAGCAATTCATTGCGCCCAAAGATGGGGGCGGCGGGGCAACCGTTCCCAACACGTATTTCGTGGCAACGTGACCCCTCCCAGCCCATCTTCGGGCGCAATGAATTGCTACCCCTACCGAGGAACCGATTGCATAAAGAACGTGATGCAGTGTTCCTTACAAATAGGAGATTAATATGCGAGTGCCACTGAGTTGGCTCAAAGAGTATGTTGACATAAAGATGTCACCAGAGGAACTGGCACATATCTTAACGATGGCAGGGCTAGAGGTAGAAACCATCGACTATATTGGTTCCAGTTGGGGCGACAAAATCATTACCGCCCAAATTACACATCTTGAAAAAGTGGAGAAATCGGACCACCTGAACTACACACACGTCAACACGGGGCAGGGTGAGTTGGGAGTAGTATGTGGTGCGCCCAATATCAAGCTTGGCGATAAAGTCCCGTTAGCTCTGGTTGGAGCACAGGTAGGCGATATCACCATTGGCGAAAGCAAAAAAATGGGCTATGTCTCACAAGGTATGCTATGTTCGCCGCGTGAGCTTGGCATGGGCAACGACCATTCCGGTATCTACATCCTTGATGACGATACACCGCTTGGCGAACGTCTCTCCGATATTCTGGGCGAGGTTGTATTCGATTTCTCGATTAAGGCACATCGAGGCGACCTATCTTCCATTATCGGTATCGCACGCGAGGTTGCCGCATTGACGCAACAAGAATTGCGTATTCCGCAACCCGTTATTCAAGAACAGGGAACACCTACCACAGAAATGGCACAAGTGACCGTAGAAGCACTAGACCTGTGCCCACGCTATGCCGCGCGCATTGTCAGTAATGTTCAGCTGAGTCCTTCACCGAGTTGGATGGGACGCCGTTTGCTTGCGGCAGGTATGCGCCCTATCAGCAATGTTGTCGATATTACAAACTATGTTATGTTGGAATTTGGGCAACCTCTGCATGGCTTCGACTACGATCTTGTACGCCAGCATCATATTATTGTACGTCGCGCTCATGAAGGGGAGACACTCACGACACTTGATGAGGTCAAACGCAAACTCACCCCTGACATGTTGCTGATTACTGATCCAGAGGGACCAACCGCGATTGCAGGTGTTATGGGTGGCGCGATTAGCGAGATTCACGACAAAACAACGACGGTCTTGTTAGAGGCAGCGAACTTCAATGCGACCAGTGTGCGTCGTACCTCAACCGTGTTGGGCTTGCGAACCGACGCCTCAAGTCGTTTTGAGAAGGGCTTAGACCCAGAATTGACTATCGCTGGCGCAAACCGTGCGGCCCAGTTGCTGGTAGAACTAGCAGGAGCGACCGTCAATCCGGGTATCATTGATGTCTATCCAACGCTGGTCAAACCACGTACTATCGTCTTTACCACACATGAGGTCGAGTGGCTTACAGGTATGAAGGTGACGCAAAGCGAGGTCGTAGACGCGCTACGAGCCTTACATTTTGAGGTGGAAGCTGACCCTGATGAGCTGGGCGAGAAGATGCTTGTCACGGTACCAACGTATCGCGGAGATATCGAAGAGGGAGCCGACCTGGTAGAAGAGGTACTACGTATCATTGGCTATGACACGCTACCCAGCACCATTCCAACAGGGCCACTCCCAGAGCCATTGGCTGAGTCGTGGTTTGACCGCGAACAAGAGATACGCACACGATTAGTAGGAGCGGGGCTCAACGAAATCATTACCTATGCCATGACCAGTAGGGCGCGTATGGTCAACATTTTAGCCAACGCAGACACACAATCAGCTCGTTTTCTATCAGGTATGGGTACTGCGTCAGCAAATGAAAAACAAGAACATACTGTTGTAGCACATACGACAAATGGGAAAGCTGTCGCGCCTTTTGAAGCCCAAAGTGTTCCTGCTGTTGTGCTTAGAAATCCGTTGACCAGCGATCTTGAGGCGATGCGCTTAACACTGATGAGTGGTTTGCTGGAAACAGTACAGGAAAATAGCAAACGCAACACGTCAGGCTTGCGTTTCTTTGAGATTGGACGACGTTACTTGCCATCGGATGACATTCACAAACAGCCAGATGAGCGGCGTAGTGTAGGTATCGCATTATGTGGACCAGCAGAAATTTCATGGGTAGCGGAGTTGGGGCGTCCTGCCGATTTCTATGATCTCAAAGGCATTGTTGAGACACTGTTGAATGGCTTGCACATCGCACACTATCGCTTTACACCAACGCAGCATCCTACATTTCATCCAGGACGCTGTGCGCTTGTGGAGGTTCCACGCCTCTCTGGTACTGGTGAAGAGATATTCAGCCCAATTGGTGTCCTGGGCGAGGTGCATCCACTCGTACAACAACGGTACGATTTACTCCATCGTGCGTACCTATGCGAGCTAGACCTGGAAATGCTCTACGCAGCAGTGCCCGCGCGCTTGACCTACGATACTATCTCGCGTCACCAGGAACTCACGCGCGATTTAGCGATTGTGGTCGATCAGCAGCTTTCAGCACAAGAGGTGCAGAATGTTATCGTCTCTAGTGGCGGAGAATTGTTGCGTTCTGTAACACTCTTCGATGTCTACACGGGTGAGCCAATTCCAGTCGGGAAGAAGAACCTGACCTATTCGCTAGTGTATCAATCCTCTGATCGTACACTAACGGACGCTGAAGCAAACACGTTGCAAGAAAGAATCGTGCGTGCATTACACGATACATATAATGCAACACTTCGATAATCTGTAGGGACCGATTTATCGCGGACGTTGTTGCGGTTGGTTTGTAAGAAAGGACCCGAAAA
>CAXUIS010000185.1:6866-10729 GCA_964250915.1 uncultured Ktedonobacteraceae bacterium
GCGGCCATTTCTCCCGCCCCTTTATTCCCACCAACCCTATAATCAGCACGCTAAACATCGGTCCCTACAACATCCTCAAAGATCACACCATAAGTACTGTACTAGTGTTTATCTATGTGATAAACCTACGTGATGGCACGTTCTATGATATAGGCATATTAGCGAGAGTATGCCCGGTTTTTAAACGACAAAAGAGGATGCAGTGATATCATTACTTATTTTTATTTTCACTGCTACGCGCCTCTCTAGTAACGTGAGGGTTGGCATATGCGGGTAGAGGATTTGGACAACCAGCACCAGGGAGACATGAGCCGATGTCTTCATTGTAATAATCCCTGCGATGCAACGGCTTTATTTTGTGATGCATGTCAATCACAACTCTATAAGTATGAGAATGCAGCACAGGATTCTACGGCACATGAAGATATTGCAAACATTACTACGGCACCACGTCCAGTAGTAATGGCCCCGCAGAACGGGTATGATGAGCGAATACGGGGTGGTGAAAGCACTGTTCCTCTACCATACATAGCTGTAGAGTCGCCTTCTACTCCGAATAGTCCACAAACACCACCGCCATCGGTTCATGGCGTATACGTCAACATTGTGGATAATGCCATTCACCGACTAAACGATGCCGCACGCCGTATTGCTGCTGTCGATCAGCATGAGAAGCGTCATCCTCGCGCTTCGCGTCTCTCACCGCTTCGTGATATTTCCGCCGATATTCAACGACAAAGCACTCCATTGCTAAAGACCGCTGGTGATGCAGCCAACGCTCCTCAAAAAAGTTTCGAGGTAAGTGCCAGTAACATGCCGGATTTATGGCCCTGGTTGCCTGATACTGATGATATCGACAACAATAATACCTGGGAAAACTACACCGATCCGCTCCTGTCACGCCGCTTCCCCGATGGTAATGAGGCTGCTCTCATTGATGCCGAAGACGAACGTAGAGCCAGAGCGGAAGGACTTATCACTTCACCATTCCTACGTCGTTCTACACGTACCATGCGTTTACGTGTAGCCTTTGTCAGTCTGGCAATTCTCGCGGTGTTGGCCTTAACCATTGATACCGCCCTTGTCTCAGTAGCGTTCTTGCACCCCCACCATACAACACCCGCTCCTGTGAGTGGGCCGCCGACCTTGACGATTACTTCAGAAGTCACGAAGGATAATCAGACAATTTTTGGTCATCGTGTGTTCTTTCATTTGATGCATTTCAATCCATCGACTACCGTCATTATTACTCATGATGTAGACGTGCCCGTGATACTTAGTACTGGTCTTCCTAATGTACAGGTTGGGAAAGATGGAACAGCTCTAGCCTCGACCATTATCACGATTGATGCTTGGGGACCCGGCTTTCACACAGTAGACGCGGAGGATATACAGTCACATTACACCGCAAATGCAACGTTACAGATTATTGGCTCAGGGCCGACAAAGCCTTCGCACCTCATTATTAAAGATGCCTCTCTGGATATGGGGTCAGGCTATCAAGGCTCCAATACTATTCAGCCGTTCACACTTTCAAATGATGCGAACGCGAGTGGAGCAATCACATGGGCGGCTAGTACTAACAAGCCCTGGCTCGTGCTCACTCCCAGTCAGGGTACGTTTAGTAATTCGCAAACAATATCAGTCGCTGTAGAACGTGGGATGTTGGCCCCTGGTGCATATGTTGGTAAAATTTCGTTTTCATCGAATGTTGGTGCTCCAATCACTGTGCAGGTAGATATGACGGTTACAGCATTGCCTGCTAATGTGGGTGCTGTCCTCATGATCGCGCCTGCCGTTCTCTCATTCACGTCACAAGATGGAACTTCTACCACAAATAATAGACAGGTGCTGGTCGTGAGCAATCCTGGGCATCAAACGCTTTCATGGTCCCTCACAAATAATGGGTCTACTATGGTAACGAACCAAACTCCGTCACCAAGTACTCCTGGCATATCTACAAACTGGCTCACTACGAATGTCACATCCGGCATAGTCGAGCCGGGTCAGACGGAGAATGTCATCGTCACCATAAATAGCCAAAATATGCTCCCAGGAGCCTACACGGATTCGCTAGCGTTCTCGTCTCCCGATCCAAAGACGATAAACGGCTCACAAAGCGTGAGTATCTCACTGACGGTACAACAGCGTTGTAGCTTGAACCTGAGTACGGGTGGTATGACATTCACTGCCATTGCAAATAGCAGTAATACGAGCAATCAATCTCTCAATGTGAGTGCATCAGCAAGCTGCACTTCTGCGGTCAACTGGAATGCAACTACATCTGTCAGTTGGCTCACGATTACTCCTGCAAATGGGTCAGCGAAAACGGGTGCCAGTTCCGTGATCACAGTAGGAGTCAATACAGGCAACATGACACCAGGAGCGTATAATGGCGCGATTACGATTGTGTCAGCACAGGGTGGCAATACTCAAACAGTGATGGTTGGACTTACCGTGCAAAAACCACCTCCACCAGGGGCACCAGTTTTGGCTGCAGCTCCACTTACGTTAGGCTTTAGCACGGTACAAGGACAGCCTGTCTCGTCTGGACAGACTATACTGATTACAAATTCAGGTCAAAGCGTACTACAATGGAACACGAGCGTCAGCCTACTGGCGACAACATGGCTTGGGGTGTCTCCAACAGGTGGAAGAATCAATCCAGGTCAAACAGCGACATTGACAGTTCTTGCCGCTGCAAATGCGCTGACTCCTGGCACCTATAATGGTCAGATTGTCTTAAATGGTTCCGATACGGCAGGTCAAACGGCTTCCGGTAGTCCACAGACGGTAGCGATCCAATTACAGGTGAATCCACCATGTGCGCTTGTACAACCATCGTCTAGTGCGCTCGCGTTTACCTCAATACAGGGAGGAGGCGATCCATCTCCTCAATCTGTAACACTTTCGGCTTCGGGCAACTGTGCGTGGCCTTTAGGATGGAAAGCGAGTATATCCCCTGCGGCTCCGTGGCTGAAGCTTTCGTCGGCTAGCGGTTCGTTTGGGCAGGGAGGTCTCTCTAATACGCTAGGGATTAGCACGACAATTGCAAACCTTGCGCCCGGTACCTATACCACACAGGTGTCGATTAGTGCGTCTGACACATCAGGAGTAATTGCACAGGGAAGTCCACAAGTCTTCTCAATCACATTAGTCGTACAACCTCCATGTCAAATGGCTCCTGTCCCATCAAATCTAGTATTTACTGTTGCTGATGGACAGATATCATATGCAAAAACATTCCCTCTTAGTGAAACAGGAATGTGTGCGCGTCCTGTCACCTGGAGCGCAACCGGTGACACGAACAGTACAAGTTGGCTTGCCGTGTCACCAGCATCTGGATCAGATGCAGGGGGCGGAGCCACAGTAAGTGTGAGTATCAATGCTACCTCCCTACCTCCTGGTAACTACAGAACGAATGTGACGGTCACTGCGAATAATAACGCAACGATAGGGAACAGCACTCAAACCATCCCGGTAGCGGTTAGAGTGACAGGCTTCACGATCAGTGGTACGATCAATGTATGTAGTGAGAATACTTGTACTACTCCACCACCTGTAGCACTTCCCGGTGCTGTTGTTGTTCTCACAAACGCAGCCGGAACTCAGGTTGCAACGGCGACATCTGACGCAAATGGCAACTACATTATTAGAAACGTTGGTTTGGGTACGTACACGCTCTCGGCTAGCGGCACAACGAGTAGTGGTACAACAAGTACTCACTATACTGGTAATGCTCAGGTCGTAGTGACAGGAAATATGCCCGGCACCAATCTATCTCTTCAACATGGATAAGTGAGGGCAAGGCCCCCCCCCCGCGGGTGCCCACGCCGATAGAACGGGGCGGTGGGGCAAGGCGG
>CAXUIS010000186.1:0-10648 GCA_964250915.1 uncultured Ktedonobacteraceae bacterium
TAGATATCTGGTGCCCACATATGAAAGGGAACAGCAGATATCTTGAAACCGAAGCCAGCTAGAATCAACACGCCAGCGACAAGTTCCATCAGATTGCCCTGCAACGAGATGATAGGATTGCCAGCATGAATGCCAGTCTTAATAAGGGTCGCAATACCCATCAGATCGGTTGTACCGGTCAAGCCATACAGCAGTGCGAAACCGTAGAGCAGAATAGCCGAGGACATCGCACCAAGCAGCACATACTTGACCGCCGCCTCTGCGGATTTCTCATTTGCACGAATCAGACCCGCCATCACATATAAGGGGATGCTGGTCAATTCGAGTGAGATATAGATGGTGATAAGCTCCGTTGTGCTTGCCATCAGCATCATACCCACTACAGAGAAAAGCATAAGCGTATAAAACTCGCCATCGGACTTTATATACTTCGTGACGTAGTCGTATGACGCCAGAATCATCACAAACGCGATGAGCAAGAATACAATCTTGAAGAAGACTGCATATGAATCGACCGAGAGCATATTAGAAAAGGCATGATTGGCGTGCGAGAAATCCAGGATAAAGATTTGCGAAATCGCCAGTGCAATTGGCACAAGCAGGCCAATCAGCGCAGTCGCAACCACGACGATGCGCCGTTTTGTGAACAGGTCTACTGCCATCACCACCAGAGCGAGTAGAGTCAGGCTTGCCTCTGGTGAGAGTAAGTAGAGATCAGACAACTTGAGCGTCATATAGTACTCCCTAACGTAGTATCTCTACTTTACAACAGCCGAGGCCGCATGCATAAGTTGGCTCAGGCTAGGTGTAATCACATTAATAAGGGCGGTTGGGTAGATGCCAACAAACACGATGAGTCCAGCTAGCGCGAAGAGCGGAATCAGTTCGCGTGGACTTGCATCGGGTAGCCAATCCCATTTCTTGTTAAACGGTCCATAGAAGACGCGTCGTATCATCCACAGGAGATAGCTAGCCGTCAAAATCATCGTGAAGACGGATACCACAGTGACCGCAGTCCAGACCTGGAAGCTACCCGTAAACACCATGTATTCCGCAACAAATCCTGCTAATCCAGGGAGGCCAAGCGAGGCAAGAGCGGCAAAGGTGAACAGCGTAGCGAGCATAGGCATACGTTTGGCAACACCACCGAAGATGGCGATCTCACGTGTATGTGCCTTGTCGTAGATCACACCTACACAGAAGAACAGTAGACCCGTGATGATGCCGTGACTAAACATCTGCACCGTTGCACCCGTGAGAGCAGCCATTCTAAATGCAGCATCTCCTGTACCAGTTGCAGCCGCTACACCTAACAGAATGATACCCATGTGGCTCACGCTTGAATAGGCAATAAGCTTCTTCATGTCCGTCTGCACCAGACAAATACCAGCGCCATAAATGATGTTGATAACCGCGAGTACCGCCAGGACACCTGAAAACTGATGAACACCCTGTGGAAAGAGAATCAGGCAGAAGCGAATCAGACCATATGCACCCATCTTGAGCAAGATACCAGCAAGAATAACGCTGACCTCTGTTGGTGCATCGGTGTGTGCGTCAGGCAACCACGTGTGCAATGGGAACATTGGTATCTTGACAGCAAAGGCTGTAAAGACGAGCAGGAACGCGACAAGTTGTAAGCTCGCTGAAACACCAATGAGCGGTATTTGCACGTTGCCAACAAGTAAGTGCGACGACAAAAGGTCTAATCGTGCCGTTGTACCACCCGATTGTGTGTAGACAAGAATGAAGCCAGCCAGCATGAAGACGCTACCAAAGAACGTGTACAGCAAGAACTTCCATGCTGAATAGATACGTCCTGGCACACCATGCTTGATAGCATCGTTACCCCAGATGCCGATGAGCAAGAACATGGGGGCAAGTTCCACTTCCCAGAACAGGAAGAACAGAAACATGTCGAGCGAGACGAAAACGCCCATAACGCCCGACTCAAGCAAAAGAATGAGCGCAAGGTATTCTTTAACGCGGGGCTTCTCCCAACCACCGACAATGGCAAGCATAGTGATAAGCGCGTTCAAAACAACCATCGGTAAGCTCAAACCATCAATACCCACAAAATAGTCAATATTGAAGTGGAATGAGCCAGCATTAAAGTTGATCCACGGAATGTTTATAGAGTCTGGCAAGTGCTTTATATTGCCAAAGGCATTAAAACCACCTGGCATCGCTAGTATACGAAAGAATATGACTATTGATAGCGCGAACACGAGCGCTGAAAAAACGAGTGCAATCCAGCGAGCGATTCTCACTGGCGTTGCCAGAGTCCCTACCGCACCAATCACAGGCAGTAGGAGAATCCAGGTTATGTCACTTGTGAATATGTTCATCCTGTTTTCCTCTTATCCTTACTACCTTGCTACGTAATTGACCACGATAAGCACAACCGCCACAAGCACCGCAATACCACCGAAGAACGTAACCATGTAGGACTGAACTCTACCAGTCTCAGTATAGCGAATGTCACGCCCAAGCGTTGTAACAAGACGTGCAACACCATTGACAATACCATCGACGATGTAGGTGTCGAAAGCTTGCTCAATATGTGACAGACCCAACACACCATACTTGATGATCCAGCCATACAAGTCGTCTACGTAGTAGCGATTATAGAGTATGCGGTGAATAGTTCTCAGTGCCGCATTATTCTCCACAAAATTGTGCAACCGTTCAGAATTTAAGCGGGCATACATGAAGTAAGCCGTACCGAGTCCTATCAATGCGACAGCAATACCTAGATAGGTCAATGGGTCGGTAAACAATCCACCAAAGTCGAGTGGTTCTGCTCGTGGTATTACGCCGTTTCCTGGTTGGACGTAGGGGAAGAAACCAAACCAGTACCCAGCGATCACCGATGGGATAGCAAGCAGTATTAACGGTATCGTCATTGAAAGTGGCGACTCATGCGGCTCACCAACACCTCGATACGTTCCACCCCATAGACCACCAAGCTTTCCATCCGTATTGCCAAAAGCCAGGATATAGGCACGCAACATGTAAAACGCGGTCAAGCCTGCCGTACCAAGTGTAATAATATATAACGCCCATTGCCCACGCTGAGCTGCGAGACCAATGATAGTGTCCTTACTATAGAAACCAGCCAAGAAAGGAAAACCAGAAATTGAGAGCGTAGCAATCAGCCATGTGATAGCTGTAATCGGCATCTTAGGTCCGAGACCGCCCATCAAGCGCATATCCTGTACCTCTTTATGTGTGGCATGGTGCAGTGAATGCAATACGCTACCAGCACCTAAAAAGAGCAGTGCTTTGAAGAATGCATGTGTGAAGAGGTGAAACATGCCAGGGCCAGTACCATAGAGATATGGAGTGTTACCGAGACCGGAGAGGCCAAGGCCAACAAACATATAGCCCAGCTGACTGATGGTCGAGAAGGCCAGCACGCGTTTGAAATCAGATTGCACGAGGGCGATTGTCGCGGCAAAGAGTGCCGTGATACCACCAACCCATGCAACCGTGAGCAGGGCAGCAGGTCCAGCCGCTACAAAGAGTGGGAAGACACGGGCCACCATATAGACACCAGCCGCAACCATTGTTGCCGCGTGAATCAGTGCGCTTACAGGTGTCGGACCTTCCATAGCAGATGGTAGCCATACATGGAGAGGTACCTGAGCAGATTTACCAATAGCACCACAGAAGACCAGAATCATTGCCGTTGCCAACAAGCCCTGACTCATGACCTGTGGAGCTTTGATGAACAACGTAGGAAAATCGAAGGTACCTGTATTGGCAAAGAGAATCATGATACCGATGATAAAGCCAACGTCACCTATACGGTTCGTCACGAATGCCTGCATCGCCGCGTTTGCTGGCGAGGGACGCTGCTCTTCCGGCTTGGCCTTCTTGTTAATCCAGAAGCCAACCAGCAGATAAGAACTCAAGCCCACCAATTCCCACCCGACGAAGATAACCAGGAAGTTTTGGGCAAAGACAATGACCAGCATCGAGAAGGTGAAGAGCGCGAGATATGCATAGAAACGCGCATAACCTGCCGAGTCTTCCATATAACCTTGTGAATAGTAGTGGACCAGGAGCGAAACAGTTATCACGACCACCATCATAGCAATAGCAAGCGTGTCGAGATGAAAGGCAATTGTATAACTACCAATACTTCCCTGTGTAAACCAGTCGTAGACAAAAACCTGGACACCACCACTTCTTTGAAATGCAGTATCGCCCAACGAGACAAAGAGTAGTACCCAAGCATAAATAGCGGCGAGAAGCATGATGCCTATACCGACATAGCCGCTTACAACTGCTCCTGCTGAGAGGTGCGCGACCTTGGGGTCCTCGTCATCGTCCTCACCATGATCGTCGAGATTTGCTCCGTGAACTTCTGCAGCATGATCTTCAGCTTGAGCGACAGAATCTTTTGAGCTTCGGTCTGTTGCCGCACTCGTGATACCTGGAACAGTTGCATAGGCGAGTTCCGCGCCTGCGTGTGCCTCTTGTTCACTGCCTTGAGCATCATGTGAACCATGTTCGTCGTGCGTGACGATGCGTACCTTCTTCGGACGGCTCTGCATGTCCCAGACACGAGTTCCAAACACGATGACGACGAAGGACAGGAGTGGCGCGAATAAGACCAACCATGAATATGAATACATAGCGTTCACCACTTCATCATATCAATTTCGCTCACATCCACAGTATCACGTTTGCGGTAGATAGAGATAACCATCGCCAGCGCAACCGCAGCCTCTGCAGCCGCCACAGTGATAATGAAGATAGCGAAGATTTGTCCAGTCAAGAGACTTGAGAAGTCTAACCCATTCGCCTTGACATGGTTAAAAAAAGAAAAACCGACCAGAGTAATATTGACCGCATTCAGCATGATCTCGATACCCATAAGTACCGCAATCGCATTACGCTTAGCAATCGCGCCATAGAGTCCAATACAAAAAAGAATGGCACCGAGTACTAAAAAATGATTAAGTGTGAGTCCCATAATGTATTAATCCTCCCGACCGATGACAATCGCACCAATGATTGCGACAAGCAATACAAGCGACGCAACCTCAAAGGGGAGTACATAGCTGTATCCAGTTGGACTATAAAGCAGTTGCCCAATACGCACCACGTTACTCACATTTCCTGGCAACGGACTCGACACACCAACATTGCTTACAGCATGCGCGCTGTTCATCTCGGCATAAATGATGCCTGCACCAACGAGAATACTCACAATGGCTCCAAGCCACCACTGTTTGCTCACAGGATTTGTACTCTCTTTGCCCGTAACGCGCGTCAACATAATTGCGAACAGAATAAGAATAGTGATCGCACCCACATAGATGAGGATTTGCACAATAGCGATAAATTCGGCATTGAGCAAGACATAGATGCCAGCAGCCATCGCAAACACGATAACCAGCGACAACGCGCTGTGTACGATATTGCGAAGACTTACCACCGCCAATGCTGATCCCACCAGGATCACGGCGATGATCCAGAAGACAAGGGTGGCAAAGTCCATAACGAAATAACCCTCCACATGACGTTGGACTGTAATTTCAAATCTCATGAGCGAGGAAGAGAATATTACATCCTTGTTGAATAGTTCCTATAGGTATTGTATCATTCATAGCACGGCACAAAAACCGAGCAATAGAGCGGTACGTATGTTCCCACTTGCGATTCTAGCAAAACAAACGCGTTGTGACAAGGGGAAAGAGCATGTATTCTGTTTCGTTCCCTTATAATACGTTCTGGGAAAGTGAATACAATACATCTTGAACGCCATTTGGGACGTATTCTTTAGTGTTAGATATAATTTTTTGAGTGATTATGATATACTCTACGTTGGATACCTCGTCCACTGTTAATAGATAAAAGGCACGGACTGCAATGAGTGTAACGCAAACAACAACGACACAAGATGCTTCCGATGAGGTGAGATGCACACACTGTAACAGTGTTTTGCCTCCACAAGCAACATTTTGTAGTACTTGTGGTGAACGAGTCCAAAGCAATTCACTACAAGCAACACTGCCAGATACGGCAGATATTATTGAACGCTATCGTATAACATCTCTTTTGTATCACAATGCTTATACACAAGTGTTTCTGGCAATGGACACACTGCATTCCCGTCCTGTTGTCATTCGTAATATAGATATCACTGATCTGAATGACGATGCCAAGCTTCAGGCAGTCGAAGCAGCACAACGCGAGTATGATGTGTTGCGGCGTCAGCATATCCCTGATGTGACTCCACTTATCGACCTGCGCTATTTCCAGGAGCATCTCTTTACTGTTGGAGGATGGCCTTTTCCACTTCCTAAAGATGCTCAGGATGGAAGTAGTAAAGCTTTTACGCACACTCTACACGATCTGCTGCAAAGTGGTATCGGACTTCCGAGCGAACAGGTAGCCCTTGCATGGCTGTATCGTCTTAGCGGTGCTATCGGGCAATTGCACAATTTGGATATTGTGCTAGGGAATCTTGATCCTACCACAATTGTAGTTAGTGATGCGACCTATAATGGTGTTCCCGCACTCTCTGTCTCATGGCTACCCACTGCCATACGCTCGTTGACAACATTGAGCAGTGCAAATGAAGGACAATTTGTGGCACCAGAGGCACGTCTTGGTCCAGTGGAAGCGCGCTCAGACATCTACAGTCTCGGTGTCCTACTCTACTTGTTGCTTACAGGTTCCACGCCTGATAATTCGACACCGGCGCACCATCCTTGGCATGGTCTACGCGAAACGAACCCTCGTATCCCAGGCAATATCGAAGCTATTGTGATGCGAGCACTCTCCACCGATATGTCCAATCGTTTTCAACGTGTCGAAGAGATGGAAGAGGCACTGCTGCTAGCACTTGAGCAGTTTTCTGAAACATATAGAGTAAGCTCCAGAACTATCACACAAAAAAACGGCAAACGCGGTACGGCAATGAATGGACAAGAGACGATAGATTCAAAGGATGACGCCGAGGAGGTGACAATCTCTATCGTGTCTTTACAATCGCAACTTGCACGATTGCAATTTAACCAACTCGAGGTAGGACAGGAAAGTGTCCAGGACGGATACGTGTTGGCACGAGAGGCCATTGCGGACACGCCCACGATATCCACCGCTCACATCCGTGATGCGCTGCTTAGCTCGGGAATCAATACACCACAACCTGTAGAAGAGGATGAAACATCTGAAGATGAGACGCCATCTATAGATGAAGCATTACCGGAGCCAATGCCGAGAGCCACACCAGCACCTATAAGTAGTACAACAGGTGAGGTACCCTTACTACAGCGTTTTACAGAACGAATTACGGGTGTTTTACCCGCGCTAAAACCAAAACCTCGTCCAGCAGAAGACTCCTCTTCAACTGAAGCCCAAACAGACGCGACAGGTATGTCGTTTTTTAAGCGGCTCCAACGCTTTTTACTTGGTGAACAACAGCATACGTCAACGGCAGCCGCCCTGATTGAAACTCCATTGCGTGTACAGCCAAATCAAGGCTACACGATTCGCATTCACTTGATGGGACGTGAGGTGGCAACTGCGCCATCTGGCTCGAAAAAAGGGACTCAGCCCGTTGGTTTGAGTGCAATCGTTCGTGACGAGATCGTGCATATCGAGGTGCGATCAGCCATCTTTCAAAACTATGCCTACGTTGCACAACGTGCGGATGTGCAAATGCCGGGTGACGGTTTCGCTGCCGAGGTACTCATTCCCATGCAGACGCTTTCAGATGGCCCTAGTGGACGCCGCGAACGCCTACATATCTTCTTTATGGATGAGATGAAGCGTCCGCTCTACGAAAAACCCTTCGCTGTCGAAGTCTTTGTATCACGCCTCGTCCAATCTGGTCGTGAAGGGCATAATGTGCTGACAATTCCCCTATAGGGGAATTATCAGCACGGAGAATATTTTATAGGAGCAATTCATGGAAAAGTATTCGGTGGGGGTTGGTGAGGATGGAGGTGTTGGGAACCGTTATTCACTATTTGAAATCACACGCCACCTCGTTACGTCCCTTCCTCTTCATCGGTATCGTTTCTGCCACACGAAGCATTCTCTCGATTGGTGCCAGACTATCCATTGGCAGTGGTGAAAGTGGAAAGACAATAACAGCAAACTTCGAGAGTGCGATGATTGAACTGGGCGTGAGTGCGCTTGTTATCCTTGCATTGGGCGTCACACTCAAGCTACTCGGCAGGTTGGTCGAGATTGGCGCGCACGAGTAACATCTTGTCTTCCAAACCAGCCTTGACTGTCGCCCACTCGGTATCCAAAATACTGTAGTAGACCGAGTGGCGATAGTAGCCATCGGGCAAAATCATATGGTTACGCAAAGTGCCTTCTTTCTTTGTGCCCAGACGTTCAATGGCTTGTTGCGAGACAAGGTTACGGCTATCCGTCTTGAATTGTACGCGAATAGCACGTAATGTATCAAATGCATGGCGTAACAACAGGTACTTGCATTCTGTATTCACAGCAGTACGGCGTACTGATCGTGCTAGCCACGTTCCGCCAATCTCTAATCCTCGGTCTCGTGGTACAATGGTAAGATAACGAGTCGAACCAACGACCTCACCAGTAGCTAATTGAATAATGACAAATACAACGTCGCTTCCTTTGGCCTGCGCTTCTAGTGCCTCGTCAATCCACTCGTGCATTGCAGCCAACGAAATAGAGGGATTATATGGCATATAGGACCAAATAGTGGAGTCCTGTGCGGCACGAAAAAGAGCTTCAGCATGCTCTCTTTGTAATGGTTCTAATCGCACAACGTTACCTGTGAGTGTGGTAGGTTCTACCTTCATTGACATATGTAAGTTCTCCTAAACGCGTAAAATGATGAAACTAGGGCACCCGCAAGGGGATGCCCCTCCCATATGACGCAACGATGTATGACGATTTCTTGTATGGGAGGGGCATCCCCTTGCGGGTGCCCTGGTTTCCAACATCGTGTTTTGACGACTTTCAAAAAGCCTCCAATGATTATACGGTCCACACTTGACAGCCCTACGATTGAGTAGCACAATAGGGGGGAACAAAACGCATTAACGTTCTCAACAGCTAGATGCAAACAAAGAGACTACAACTCGTTTATTCTCATAAACGTATGAAAATTGCTTATATTATGCTGTATACTATCGAGAACGAATAATAGAAGATTATAAACTATGCAACAACCCAATGAGAACCGCACTAGCCACTCTACTGCTGAGACAGCACGCGCATTTAATCATTCTGAACGTCAGGTAGCCGATGCACCAACTCTGCCTCCCTCATCCGTTAATATGCAAGAGGTTGCACGTGCAGCCGAACGCGCACGTCTACGACAAGGAATCATGCATGTCCGTATTCGTCACTTTTATTGTACGTTGGAAGAGATGTTTGATGCATCACTACATGGGCAAAGCTTTGTAGTAGGCACTGGTACAGGTCGTCCCAACGAGCCTGGACGCGTCATCGACGCCTCGACCGCTGCTATGCGCTTAGGCGTGACTCCGGGTATGCCGCTTCGTCGCGCCCATCGTCTCGCGCCACGCACGCGCTTCATGCCAGCATCATATGATAGATATCAGCCAATTCTACAACGCTTACGGGAACGCTATCGCGCCTACTCGCGTATCATCGAGTCCATTCCAATCGCAGACGCCTTTATTGACTTGCGCGGTTGCGAAATTCCTTTTGACTCTCCAGTTGCTCTTGCGGAGCGGTTGTGTGCCGAGATCGCTGAAATGGGGTTGACGGCGCAAATCGGCGTTGCCAACGGGAAAGCAATAGCGGAACTCGCGGCCTTGATGAGTCGTAAAGATGGGCGGCAAGGTGTGCTCTACATTCCACCCGGACGCGAAGCCTCGTTTGTACAGACGCTTCCGCTTGCATTACTCTTACAACTACGTGCGGCTGGCATCGGCAGCCCTGGCACCTTTCCAGAGTTAGATGAGCAAAAAGAAGGCAACAACTCACGCCCACCGGAGGTCGAGGGCAAGAGTGAGCAAGTTGACCCCGTTGCGGTTGCGGAACTGGTCACTCATCTACGCGATTTCGGCATTACAACATTTGCACAAGTTGCCACGCTGTCTGAAGAAGGTGTGACACGTCGCCTGGGACGACTCGGCATCTGGGTCTATCAAGTTGCTTCTGGCGAAGACACAAGCCTAGTTGTGCCCGATGCACCACCGCTCAGCCAGAACGCACGGGTGCGCTTTCATCATGCCGCCGATGCTGATGAGACGTGTGCTGCTATTCGTAAACTCTCAGACTACCTTGGAGAACGCTTGAAAGAGCAACGGCTGAAAGGGCAAATAGTCGCGTTGATTCTTTGGCCCAACCGTATAGCTCATCGTGATACACGAAAATTGATGATGGGCGAAGAAGGCGAGGAGATGGCGATTACATCCGCCGAGGAAACGCTCGGCGGACAAATGATGCTCACACATCATACTGATGACGCCAATGTAATTGCACAACATGGGCTGATGCTTTTCGCGCATTATCACCAGCCCGCGAATCGCTACCTACAAGTGCAGCTGCGCATTGGCGACATCACCACCACCATCCCTGCCTATTACCCACCACCCGCTCGTGCACGTGGCAAAGCCACACGTAAGCTAGGAAGCTAGAAGGATAATACAATGCGAACGAGGCC
>CAXUIS010000187.1:0-10632 GCA_964250915.1 uncultured Ktedonobacteraceae bacterium
ATATCGGCTAGCCGATATCCCTCCATTTCGTCACACCACTTCATCTATTTAATCTCTACGAGGGTGATTTGGACGATAATCTTTTGCACGGTCAAGGACAACTGTTTCGACAAGGCTAATATCACTCAAACGCGAACGGATACGCTCATCCACTCCTTGCAATCCTTTTGGATTTGCTGTAATGACCGTTGGCATACCCATGTTATAGCGGTAGTTAAGTAGCTGAAAAAGCTTTTCGTTGGCCCAGGAAGAACTTTGTTGTGCGCCTAGATCATCCAGAATAAGCAGTTCAGCCTCACGCATCTTAGCAAAGAGCTGGTCGTATACCTCCGACGCGTTTGGCGCAAATGCTGCACGTAGATGATCGAGAAGATCGGGAACAACCGCGAAGAGTACGACCGCTCCTTCATCGAGGCTTTGATTCGCAATAGCTGCTGCAAGATGTGTTTTACCGCACCCATTTGGTCCTACTAAAAAGAGCCAGCCATCAGGACTCTGTGCGAATTCAAATGCGGCCTGAAATGCTTCTTGTGTGCCTGGAAGATGTGGATTGAAACTTCTGAAATTACAATTGCGGAAGGCATCCATATTCGACATATCCCGTAATTGTTGGCGTCGTTTCTCCTTCTTCTCGGCCTCTTTACATTCACAGGCAAGGGGTTTACCAAAGTTTGGATGACCGAAGGGGACGTTGGCGCGCAAATAGCCTGCACCTCGGCAGCGTGGACATGCACTTCTAGCAGGGGCAAGAGGCAGAACCTCTGGCAATGCTGTTGATGTTGTATAAGGCATGACTGCTTGTTCTCGTATTACTGCCTTTTGTTGTGGCACAATCTGGCGCAGGGGTCTTTGCTGCATTTGTTGCTGCGCTTGACCTTGTGTTATGGGCCGTTCGGTGTTGACACGAGAGTTAAGCGGTTGTGTTGAGCGATGGAACTGCTGCACCTCTTGCACACGAACAGGTGGTGTTGGCGGTTGAGATTGTTGTATATCTCGTGGAGTACGTGAGCCATATCCCTGCTGACCCGTGTTCGCCGACGGACGCGACAACTCGCGTGTCACCAGTGGATGCTGTGGATAGGCTTGCTCGTAGTCGTTTCTCGATTGTGGGAGTGCAACACCTCTTGGTCGTGTTTGAGGTTCCGGCGTAGTGCGCTGGTAGATCACAGCTTCGCTTTCACCCTCTTCCCAATCACCGTATTGCATGCCCGTCTCTTCGTCGTCGTCATCTTCCCAATTCTCTACGACATCTGCTGATACTAGGGGTGAGAGCGCATATTCATCGGCGCGATAGTTTTGTGCATACATAGGTCGCGTTTGAAGCGGATGAACAAGTGGTTGCTCTTGCACAACCTGTCGCTCTGAACGTTGTAATGGATACGAATTTGCCCTGTTCATGGCAGGACGTTGTGATGCCGATTGTTGTGGACGAGCGGGTACCGGACGTACAGTTGGCTGTTGTCCATAAGAGCGCCCCTCGTAGTTTGTGGGTTCCTGCTGACTATACGTTCCTGCTGGCTGACTCTGTGGGACGTAAGGACGTTGCTGACCTTGCCGTGCATTCTGTTCACGTAACGGTGGACGCGTGTTTGGCTGTTGCTGACTCTGCTGTACTTGAGTCGATCGCTGATTTTGTTGCAGCTGACGGCCCTGTGGCTGTGGCGACCGTTGTTCAGAATAATTGTGGCGTCGCTGCGCCGTCCGACCCATAATATCATTCAGGCGTTCCATGATTGCCTGCCTTCCGTTTCCCAACGCCGTAAAATGGCGCGAATATAACTCCATTTTCGCTTGTTCTGCTGGACCGCTTCGCGGAATGCCGCTTCAATCCATTCCGCAGGGTATTGATCTGCCGCGTCTTTTAGTTCTTCAGCAATTAACGGAGAGAGTAAACTGATATTTTGCTCATATAATACAAAAATATTAGGACGTTCTATTTGAACCTGAATATTTTGTGTGTGTCGTGTTGGTATATGCTCTATACTACTAGTATACCCTTTTCCAACCGTTTGTTCTATAGTTTGCAAGCTTTCCTGACTATTCTCCTGTTCATCTCGTCCTTGCTCCTCTACTGGACTCAGTAAGCGAACAGGAATCATTTCACCCCCTTGTAATTCCGCAACGACCTTGCGACTGCGAGCCGTGTTAAAGAAATACCAGACGATAGTCTCGGCTCCGTTCCCACCCTCGCTCATCAATTTCAGATGTATCCGCAACAACGTGCCGCGTGCCACAGCCTGATCTAATCCCTGTCGCAGCCGTTCTTCGGCTGGACGTGGATCGCCTCGTCTTCGTAGGCTACGCAGCAATGTAGTATCTGAGAGTAGTTCGCGGTCACTTGTACAACGTGGATTCCCCTGTTTTTGTGCCAGGAGCCAGAACAGGTGTAGTGTAATTTTTAATTCGGCACTATCCTCAATCTCCGGTAGCACTTGCGTAAAGAAGATTTCTGGTATCGGCACATACGGATTTTTCTTTCCCGAAGGGAAACCTGTAAATGAAGCCATATCGTCGGCATGAATATTATTTTTATGATGCATAGATGTCATACGTGTCTCCCCCCTGTTATTCTGTTGGTGGTGAGACTTCCAGATCGCGGAAGCGCGTCTGGCTGGCCTGGAAAAAGAGACTGACCTCGCCAACAGGTCCATTGCGATGCTTGGCGATAATGATATCCGCGATGTTCTTGCGTTCCGACTCTGGATTGTACACGTCATCTCGATAGATAAACATGACGATATCAGAGTCTTGTTCTATGCTACCGCTTTCTCTCAAGTCCGATAGTTGAGGGATCTTTGATGACCTACTCTCAACCGCACGCGACAACTGGGCCAATGCTAGCACTGGCACGTTGATTTCACGCGCCAAACCTTTGAGGTTACGGCTGATCTCGGATATTTCTTGTTCACGGTTCTTGTTACGTGCTCCACCTGCTGTTGATTGCATAAGCTGTAGATAGTCAACGATGATCAGATCGACACCATGCTCTGCTTGTAACCTGCGAGCTTTACTACGCATCTCCATTGTAGAGATGCCAGCCGTGTCGTCAATCCAGATGCTTGTCTCCGACAATGTGCCCATCGCGTAAATGATGCGTTCCCACTCGTCGTCCTCAATCCAACCTGTACGCAGCCTTTGCTGGTCAATCCCTGCGTCCATCGAGAGGAAGCGTTGTACTAACTGTTCTTTGCTCATCTCAAGGCTGAACACCGCAATGGATTGCTTGTGCTTGATAGCTGAATTATGGGCTAAGCTTAGGGCGAACGATGTGTTGTGCACAAAGACATCTTGCGCGACAAAGTTTGCTCCATCAGGCACCGTCAAATCGTAGACTTGGTGTTCTCCGATAGCCTCGATAGAGACAATCTCATCCCAATAAATATCAGGGCTAGCAATAAAGCGTAGAGTTGGGCTATCGAGTGCATCAGCAAATGCCGAAAGACGAGTACGAGAAATACTTTGATTTGTATGAGCTTTGTAACCAGCGTACTTACCTTGCTTAGTTGTTTGTCCACTTACATAGGCAAGCTTTGACAGCGACAAGCCTTGCTCTTGAGCGTCTGCGCGTATAATTTGCCACACGTCTTTAGGAGCATGTCCATCGTTGCCACCTCTTGACGTTATCGCATGTTCGTACTCCGCAAATCGCGTTGTCTTCTCGCCAATCCAACCGATTTCGCGCTGATATTTCCGTACACTTTCAGGTGACGTGATTTCAACACGCCATGCATTATCCCCCTTACGACAATATTTTGAAACGATGCCGAAACGCGTAAAGGCATGATTCACATCAGCCGCTAGCTGTTGTGACGCAACAGTAAATTCTATGATTGGTACGCCCTTGAATGAGTAGATACAGCCATCACAACTCATTAACACACGTAAGAACTCGGCAAGGTAGCGACGGCTCCATGTCCAAACGCAATCGGGGAAGAACTTGCCTTTTGCGAGTTTGCCCATCAATCCCAATTCTCTTAACCACTGGGTAACAGGGTTTGTTGGGAGTATCGCTATCCCTCGTTGTGTATATGCATTTTTTTGTTGTGCAACAGTATAAGTAATGCGTTCTTGCCTAATCGTGCATGTTGGGAAGTAGCTCTCAATAATCGACTTGAAGTCACTGATTATGATAGGGTCTGTATTTGTAAACGCTGGTGAAGTTCCTGTAAGCCCACCCTCAGCAATAAAATATGCAAGCAAGCGCACTTTATCCAATAATAGACTTTCATCGGTACCAAAGACAGGTACAGAAGTAGGCACGCCGATGCGTTGTCCTACGCTCAGGTCATGTAGTGGTTTCCAACCTTGCACTGTGAGAAAGGGATGATGGCCTGTGACTTCTACCATTCTACCTAAGCGTGTCTGCACACGGTAGCAAGGTTGTATCCCACTATCTACCCAATGTGATATAGAGGTTGACCGTACTTTGCCTTCGTCTGAAATACTCAACACTTGTGGAATCTGATGCTTTACATATTCCTCTATTGTAAGTCTTTCTCCTGTAATCGGATTATCAATTAACGTATCTGCCCGAACGCACTTTCCCATAGCCGGTCGCGCAGCTAAAATAATTAGGTCGGAGCGTTGTAGCCCTCCGGTGAGGCGGTCGAGGTCGGCGAAACCTGTAGGAACGCCAACGATGCTACCGCGTCGCTCGTGCAGTTGATCCAACTTGGACATGTAGTCCGAGAGGATGTCGCGCAGGGGCGAGAAGTCGGCGTGGGCATGACGCTGGCTGATATTAAATATAAGTTGCTCGGCCTTTTCGAGCGCGACATCGGCGTCGCTCTCTTGATATGCAGTTGCGGCGATCTCACCTGCTGCGTGAATCAGGCGGCGCAAAATGGCGGTTCGCTCGACGATACGTCCGTAGTATTCGACGTTGCCGCTTGTCGGGACTTGATTGATGAGCGAGGTCACATAGCTTGGGCCACCCACGCCCTCTAGCTTACCACGGCTTTCTAGTTCATCACAGATCGTGATAAAGTCGGCTGGCTGCTGTTGCTCATAGAGTTGAATAATAACCTCGTAGATGGTGCGGTGTGCGTCACGGTAAAAGTCCTCCGCCATGAGAAAGTCTGCTATCTGGACGATGGCCTCTGGGTCGATGATGATACTGCCGAGTACGCCGCTCTCGGCCTCGATGTTTTGTGGTAACAGCTTTTCCACGTCTTAAGCTCTCCATCTACGCGTGCATATACTACAGGATAAAAAATGATTTTTGACAAATATATAGATAGGTTTCAAGAATAAACGCTACGGATATCCCAAAACCGAGAACATAAACGCGTTTGCCTGTTTCTTGACGTGCATTATAGCACGTTTGTTCGCACATACGTTCGACACAAGTGCATGCAGGGAATAGCATGCTGCGGTGTTGTTGGTGTGTTGGTTGCTCTCTCCACTCTCGCGTGTTTCCAAAGTGTAGACTAAAATGTCAGGTAAATCAACCACCCGCCTTTTTGCGTAATGTGGATATGTGGATATCTTTGGATATGTGTTGAGCGTAAAGGAGGCGTAAACACTCTATAACTCTGACTTATCCCCCACTTATCCACCGTCACACAGGAGTTATCCTTACTTATCCACAATGTTATCCACGTACTTATCCACAAAAATTGGTTCGGACTTGCAGAAAAAAGGGCTATCTCACTAGTTTTTTACATGCACTTTTGTCTATTTGGTGGCAGTCTTTATACTGCGAATGAGTAGACGAACGTGTGACAACGAATGTATGAAATGGATGCTTATTTATCCTTTACACAGGTTGGTCTACCGAATATAAAAAAGATGTGACGAACAGCTATGACACTGTTCTCACGAGTATGGAGGAATTTATTCATGGGCACAATTCATATTAATACAGACCTGCTTCGCCAATTGGGACGCGTCTTCTATCAGTTGAACGAAGAGATCAACAACAGCATCGAGCCACAAATCCAGAACACGACCAACCAGGTCGAGGGTGACTGGCAGGGTGTGAGCCGACAGCGCTACGAGCAGATGTACCAGGACTGGCGTTCAGCAGCACAACGCATCGTACAAGTTGGTGAGGACCTGGGCAATCACCTGCAAGATACCGCTACTCGCTTCGAGCAGGCCGACCAGAGCCTCTAGTCGAATCGAACATTGTCTGTAGGGGTCTAATTCATTACACCCTCGTTCGGCTTACATGGCTGAACGAGGGTGTAATTTGTAGGGACCGATTTATCGTGTCCTTGCCAGCGTTTGATCGCCAAGAGGACGCGATAAATCGGTCCCTACGTGCCTTGCGATTGTAGATATGTCATGTAACGCAAGAGGTAGCCGTTATGCAAAAAGTGCAAACCGTCGATCCAAAAATGGGAAATGTCACAAAGGCACCGCCGGAGGTATTCAACCGTCCCCCTCGTATCTTTATGTTGCCATCAAAAGAGACGATTGACGTTCCAAAACCACCCACAAAGGAGCAGCCCCCTCCACCTGTGGGTCTATTTCCTATTCTTATGCCTTTGATTACTGTCAGCATCATGTTTGGTATCTATATCTTTGTCAGTCATGCCTCTATGCAGCAACTCGCGTTTCTCTTGCCAATGGCGATTTTTTCTGTGATGGGTCCAGTGAACACTATCATTACGACGAGGCAAAAGGTAAAGGCGGTACGGCGCACGAACCGCGAAAATGATAAGAAGTACAAAAAACTGCTGGCAAAGCTACGCACATATCTCAAAAAGCAAGCCGAGGAACAACGTTTAGTGGCATTGTTGACCGATCCCGATCCAGAGGTGCTTGAGGAGCAGATTCAGCAGCGCGAACATTTGTGGGAGCGTCGGCCTGACGACCCCGATTTTCTAACTGTCCGTGTTGGTAAGGGGAAGCAACCGTTTTCGGTGACACTCAACATTCCAGAGGTTGAGTCAGTTGATTCAATGGCGGCAGAGGTGCAACGCTTCAAACATGACTTCACGTTTGTCGATGATATTCCATGTGGTATTTCGTTGCCAAGAGTGAAGTCGTTGGGCATCACCGGACGCAGACAGGATGTGGCGGCATTGACGCATGAGATGATCTGTCAAATTGCCACGCATCACTCACCGGAAGATGTGCGGATTCTTGGCATCTATCCACAGTCGCAAAAGCAGGATTGGGAGTGGATGGCTGATTTACCCCATACGGCACCACTCAAGGGCTGTAAACTCAAAAGGCTTACCGCAGTGGGCGAGGATGAAGCGATACAATTACTCAACTTCATGCTGGAAGAACTGAGCCAACGTGCCTCTAAGATGGCGGAACAAAATAGCACTCCTGGTGCAACTTCAATGCAGCCTGTATCACTACCGCACCTCGTCGTGCTGGTCCATGACTACGTAGATGTGCGTCAGCATCCAGCGTTGACACATGCATTTAAACTGGGCGAGCAACTTGGTGTCTCCGTCATTTACCTCGTCGCACAAAAACAGGCTATTCCAAGTCAATGCCGAGGTATCGTGCGTCTCTCGGAAGAGTGTATGCTTACTTATGCTGGCATTGGTGTAGACCGTGAGACGCTCGAAGGTGTACAGGCAGACAAGATAGAACTTGATTATGCGCGGCGTATTGCGCGTGCTCTTAATGCAATTCACGTGGTGAGTGATGATGACGATGCCGCCGATATTCCAACCAACGTACGCTTGCTCGATCTACTCGATATACCATTCGCCGATCAGGTTGATCCTGAAAAATGGTGGGGGAGTGGGAGTCAGCCCCGCTTTGGTATGCTACGTGTCCCAATGGGTCGTAATGCAGATGAAATTGTCTGGCTCGATCTCAATGACAATGTACATGGACCCCACGGTATCATTGCAGGTACAACGGGTGCTGGCAAAAGCGAACTCCTGCAATCTATTATTGTTGGGCTTGCGATAACACATCATCCGCACCTCGTAAACTTTGTACTTGTGGACTTTAAGGGAGGTGCGGCATTCAAGCCGTTCGAGAAGATACCGCATACGGTTGGTATGGTGACAGACTTGAGTGGCAAGCTGACCGAACGTGCATTAGTAGCACTCAAAAGCGAGTTGAAACGTCGTGAGCACGTATTGAGTAGCGCGAATGCCAAGAAAATCTCTGAATACATTGCTATGCGAGCGCAAAATCCAAAGAGTCTTGAACCGTTGCCTCATCTCTTTATTATCATCGACGAGTTCGCGGAACTGGCGAAAGAGCATCCGAACTTTATGGAGGGACTTGTCAGTGTGGTGCAAAAGGGTCGTAGTCTCGGTGTCCATTTGATTCTGGCAACTCAGAAGCCAACTGGTTCGGTCAATCCCAATATCTGGTCAAACCTCAAGTTCCGTATCTGTCTTCGTGTTGCCTCGTTGCAAGACAGCCGCGACATGTTAGGACGTTCTGAGGCTGCGTTATTACCAAGCACCATTCCTGGTCGTGCCTACTTCCAAATTGGTTCAGAGGTCTTCGACCTGTTTCAGAGTGCGCGTATCTCACTACCCGCACGCGTTGCAAATGAGTCGGCCTTAGCCGCGAAACAAGCTGCCTCAAACAATGGCGAGATCATTGATCAGAAGGTCTTAATGGACCTCATTGAGCCATATCAGGAGACGATAGGGTTAGAACTTTTCAAGCCGTGGCCCGCGCCCTTGCCAAACCGTATCAATCTAACCGAAGTCTACAAACAGGTGCGGCGCATAGTTCCCGCGCAACCTGCCGAGAATAAACAACCGACGTATGGCTGGTTAACATGTCCAATGGGTATGATCGATCTGCCAATGGAGCAGCGACAGGAACCGTGGCTACTCGACATGCCACGTAACGGTGGGCATATCCTCATCGGTGGTGCATCTGGAAGTGGCAAAAGTGTCTTTCTGCGTACGCTGATTACGTCTCTTGCCCTGACGCATACGCCCACGCAACTAAATCTTTACCTGATCGACTTCGGTGGACAAGCATTGCGTGTCTTCGAGAAGTTACCTCATGTAGGCGGTGTCTTTAGCGAAAGCGATGCTGAATATATTAGTCGTCTCCTGCGCAAACTCGAAGGTATTATTGAAGAGCGAAAGAAATATTGTGCAGCTAATCAGCTTGACGATTTTCTATCCTATCAACGTAGGCGTGCCGAAAAGAGCGACTTACCAGAGTTGCCTGCCGTTGTGCTAATCATCGACAAGTTTGTTGACTTCAAGCAGGCACACGAGAAAGAACTTGAACGCTTGTTGATGATTGCGCGCCAAGGTCGTACGTATGGCGTTTATCTTGTGCTATCAGTTGATCGTCCCGTATCAGTGCCGATGCAGTTACTCAGTTTGTTTGAACTACGTATCGGCTTGCGGCTAGTCGAGTATACCGACTCGCTGATCCTGGTGGGTAAGAATGACGCATCCACGATTGACCCCGCTACCCCTGGACGTGGGTATAAACGTGGGAAGACGCTTGAAGAGGTGCATATCGCGTTGCCTGTGCCAGGAGAGGACGATGATGAGCAAACGAGCCAGCTTGATATCCTGGTCGCAAGCTTTCTCCGGGATGGTAAGGCTACAAAAGTGACACAGGCTCCACCCATTCGACTCTTGCCTGAATATGTTCGCGCCGACTACTTTCTGATGGATGCTGTGTCTGGTCGAGGCGCGAAAGGGAACATCGTAGACAGTGTCGCACCATCACAAGCACTCTCAGTTCGCGTGGGTATGGAGGACTTTACACTACGCCCAATTGCGCTTGATTTAAATGGGGATACACCTCATGCAATGGTCGCGGGTGGTCCTGGCAGTGGACGTACAACAGTGTTGCAAACGTGTCTTTTGATGCTGGCGACGCCAACAAATAGACATGCTCAGGTTATACTCGTAGACTTCCGACGTGGTTCCCGTCTCATGCGTCGTCTACCAAACGTTTGTATGTATGCTGACACTGAGGAACGGCTCAATCAGGTCATGGAAAAACTCAAAGAAGAGTTGCGCAAACGTAGCGCACAATTGCGTGAAGAGCTGGAGCAGATGCAAGACGATCTCAATGTTGTCCTGGGAGCTTCAATGACTCCACTTGTGCTGGTCATCGACGACTACGATCAATTGAGTGTTTTGTCCAAAAATCCGTTCAATGATCTGAAAGAATTTATGCCACAAGCGCGTGACCTGCACTTTCATATTCTTGTCGCGGGTCCAGCGAGCGACTTAATGCGCAGTGACCCATTGCTCACCTCGGTACGTACCGCACGACTCGGCATTGTGCTTGGAGGTGATCCCAACGACCCGCAAGTACTAGGAGTTCGTATGAGCGATATGGCTGCTGGACGCGGCTATCTGGTCAGGCGTAACCAGAAGTACCTTGTCCAACTCGCACACCTTGCGCCCAACGAGATTGTGCCGTGGGTCTATCGTCTCGCGCAATCCACTCCCGTGAATGGACGTTCTGAACAGACATCCTCTTTATCGATAGCGTAAGAATGGTGAGACGATAGACTCACGGACGCCCACAAGGGGCTACCCTACTATACACGACGTGTGGAGCACGCATAAGAGTATAGTAGGGTAGCCCCTTGTGGGCGTCCGTTCTCGTATTTCTATACCACTCTTGTTATTTAAAAGGTATTGCCCCTTGTGGGCGTCCGTTGTAGCTACACGTGTTGTTTTTGTCCTTGATAATGATACTATGCTCCGT
>CAXUIS010000188.1:0-10616 GCA_964250915.1 uncultured Ktedonobacteraceae bacterium
GCTTGCCACGTTGGTCCGTGTATAGGAGTGACAGATGGCTCTGCACCTGTCATGCTTATTGCCTTGCAGTTGCCCGTTAGTCTCCATCTTATGCAATGCCTCAACAAATGTATGTGTTTTTTGCTCAAAGCGTAGGAGACCTGCATGATATAAAAGCTTCTCTTGCTCCACAACACTCAAATTCCGCATCACAGTATGACAAGGCCACACCCCACTATCTGCATCACCCTCTGAAACAAAGACTATAGGAAGGTCGTAGAGTGAGCATATAGGTATACTGTGTCCATCCTGACGTTTCGTTGGAAGAGGATCATCGCAGAGCAACACGACATGCAGCATAACGTTATTGTAACGGGAATCGGTAGCATGCTTATGGGCTATCCAATCGCTGGTACGGACATGAAATTCGATATCTCCGGTGCACTGTTCTCCATCGGGAAAGAGCAATACAGCATCGCGCACGTCTGGTCCTGCTGAGCCACCAGAACGCCCCGCGAAGATAAGCTGGCACGCTCTACCATCCATAAGTGGTAAACGTGTACCCGGTGCAAGCGACCACCAGCGTTGAACAACGACATCTTCCTGTGGAAGAGATGACTCGGCAACCGTGGAAATTAATTTGTCACGTCCTACTTGGGAATCAAATGCCAGCAAGGACGCGATACATCGGTCCCTACAGGCTAGGACGCACAATGGGAACCTCTATGGTGTCTTCGTCTTCCAAGAATTTCTCGGTTGTATTTTGGGCCAGACGTTCTATCTCACCTGTATCACCTGTATGTTGCTGACCCTCAAGAATTGAAGAGGATGGGGATTCCTCTTCGCGCCGCATCTCGTCATGCTCGTTGCGGTCTCCAGTGGCAAAGGCCATGCCTTCAGCAACTTCCGCTTCCGCTTCCGCCTCCATAGCGGCACGGCGTGCGCGTTCCTCGGCGGCCTCGGCATCAGCGAGCACGGCATGAGCATGAGTAGCATCACGTTCCGCATCAAACAGAATCGCCTCTGCCGCGTCACCAGATGAAGTACCACTACGAATCGCGGCACGGATACGCTCAAGAACAGCACCAGCCTCTTGCGTGGAGCGACGAGCTTCGGCGGTACGAGCACTAGCCTCTTCAGCAAACGACTCAGCTTTCGCGGCATTGGCTGCCGCGACATCAGCAATCATCATTGCGGCCACCATCTCGACCATTTCCTCGTCTTCCTCAATCTCTTCGACACGTTCATGCTCCATAGGAGTGGGTAAGCCTGTATGTATATTTGTCTCACTCTCATCTAATGATGTCTCTTCTATAAGCATTTCGTTGTCGTTTGCGTCTGATGGCGTCTCTTCTATAGGCGTTTCGTTGTCGTTTGTAGGCGTTTCGTGAGCACTTGAATCCGGCGTACTCTCGTTTATAAGCGTTTCGTTGTCGTTTAGATTTTGTGTAATCGTTTGTGGAGGAGTATCCTCAATTTCATTGCCGCTTGCAGGGTTTAGAGGTAGCGTTACTGCAATAGGGGCCGAGCTAGCTAAACGCTCAGCTTCCTGGGCCGCAATTTCTGCATCCAAAGCGGCAACACTCGCTTTTGCGGCTTCGGCTTCGAGATTTAGAAGTTCACCTGAAAGATGCCGACCTGTCGCCATATATTCTAACCGTATAGCAACACGTAGCGCGCGCTCGACTGCGAAACGCGCCTCCTGTTCCGTCGCTACAGCAACAGCACGAGCAGCACGCGCTTTTCCAGCTATATCGTTCTCGTCTTCAGGGACTGTGGCCTCTTCTGGAAGACGCTCCTTCATGATATTGTCGGTTGGCTGCGAAGACATAGCCATTTTCAACGCTGTGTCTGTAACAGCAGAAGATGCAAATGACTCTAATTGTTGTCGAAGCGTTGCTAGACGTGCTTCAAGGCGTTGTGTACGCGCTAGACGTTTGAGAAGACGTGCCTCTGCACGTTGGAAACGTTCGGCTGCATTTCTCTGAGCTATATGTGCCTCTTCTAATCGGTCAAGCAACCGTTTTTCACGCTTGCGTAACTTCTTTTCACTTTCATAGTGTTCCTGATCTTTCTGTTCCTGAGAAGTTGCATCTGCCATATGACTGCCTCTTTACTACGCTTTCTGTATTGATGTGTACATCTATACAAACGCCCTCTCTATCAAGTATTTCATATTTCTGTACCTTTGTGCAAGATGATATACTAGCCTATATCAAAGAAAGGGCCGAATCAATGGAGGCTATTCGTGAAGAGAGATTCTATATCTTCACACATCCAACCACAAAATTAGGAGCCTATGCCCGTATGGAAGACATTCTCAAAGAGAGTTCCCCACGCGATGTGCTGAAGTTGTAAGCGAGCATTTCTATTTAATACAATACAGGACGGGATATGTCCTTATTATGCTCTATACTGAAAGGAGCTAACAAAAACAAAAGCAGGAGGAAACGAGATGGAAAAGACAGTACTTATTGACACGCTACGGACAGAGCGCGAACAATGGGAGTCTTTGCTAGCACAAATTGGCGAGGAGCGTATGGTGCAACCAGGAGTCGCAGGTGAAGCGTGGTTGGTCAAAGATATCATTATACATGTGATGTGGTATGAGCGTGAAACGGTAGGCATTTTGCAGCAACGTGCCTTTATTGGGTCTCCACTCTGGCAGGTGTCGCAGGAAGAACGAAATGCAGCGATGGTTGCTGAAAAGCAGAATTACTCACTGCAAGAAGTACACGCCGAAGCGCAACAGGTGTTCGAGCAACTGGTCCAGGCAATACAAGCTTTTCCTGAAGCAGACCTGAACGATGCTGGTAGTTTGCGCGATATTCCTCCCGGCTGGCTTCCGTGGCAAGTCATTGCCAGCAATTCGTATGAGCATTATCACCAACATATTCCTGATCTGCATGCGTGGATTGAGAAAGGTTGATTTCTCTGGGGAACCTGTAACGCTTATGCTCATAATAACACACAAACAACCAACTTCGTAGGGACTCCGTTTACGGCGTCCGAGGGCGATTTATCGCCTATGATTACTATAAGACCACGTGGAACAAACATCTCACGCAATAAATTGCGCCTCGGACGCCGTAAATGGAGTCCCTACAGTTCAGTATATTACAACACTGCATCTCACACTACCCGTTCTTCCTCACCTGAATTGAGCCGTTGACGCTGCTTATTGTGACTTGTGGACGTGTGCCACTTCCAACATCGTCGCTACCGAACTCGTTGTCAAAGTGACCAGTGGTGCTCTTCGCGTCAAGATGAAATACGGAATTACTCGGCAATCCCACATTGACATCACCATCGACAGTTTTGAAGTTGTAGCTTCCTTGTGCATCAAGCGAACCATTGTAGTGAATACCACCACTCACAGTTTGTAAAGATGAGCCACCGCTCAAACTTCCGTTATCAAGAGATACATCGCCATCAGTTGTTGAAAGCGTCACTTGACCACTCATATGGTCGGCATGAATGCTCCCTTTCGTTGTTTGCGCGTTAGTAGTACCAGTCACGCCTTCTAAATTTATATCCCCGTTACCATCAGTCAATTGCACGTTGCTTGTCTTTGGCGTGGTTATGTCAATATTGACATCGTTATCTCCAAAACTCTGCGTGTTTGCCGTAACTGTGATGATATCCTTCGCTGAATCAAAGATCACAGTGGGATTTGACCCTGACCTTCCACTTTTGTCTATACGTACCGTAACGGTACCTGCACTACTACTGTCTTCATCGGTGCGAATATGAATAGAGCCAGAATTATCATTTATCACAAGTGTTGGAGTAGTAGCACCAACATTAAAAGTTTGCTCATGAATTGAACTACCAAACGGTTTGTTAGAGCGGTCATGAGACCCAACTCCAAAGCCAATAGCACCAATCAGGAAAAATAGTACAACTGGTACAAGCCAAAGTGCGCGAAAACGCTTACGTCTTGGTGGATTTGGTTGCAGCTTTTCACCTGGACGCGTATAGTATTCGGGACCACCATACATCTCTTGCTGTTGCTGCTCACGGAGATCAACATTTACATTAGTAGGCGTCTGGTAGTACGTGTTTGACGGCGTTGGGGCATAACGTTCAGAAGAATTTTCAGGAGTATAGAATTGCTGTTCTTGACTGCCCATAAGGTTCCATCCTTCCTGCCTTAGCGTTTTACTCTCTCTTGCGCTTAAAATTATGTCCACTTATATACGTTGCGTCGTAGTGAAAGTAGTAACGAAACGGCAAAGAGTCTAAGAATGTTGTTCTCAGACTCTTTGCCATTTGCAGTTAAATTATTGTTGTGGTGGAAGCTCCTGTTGCGGATACTGAGATTGTGGTTGCTCATACTGTGGTGAAGGAGTAGAGTGATACGGTTGATATTGTGCCCCACCTTCTTGATAGAGAGGTGGCTGTTCTGTAGGAGGTTGATAGCCTTCGCCATATGGCTGATAGTATTGCGGTTGCTGTTGTGGAGGTTGATACGGTTGGACGGGAGGCTGATATGGCTGCATAGGAGGCGTATACATCGGTTGCGGTGCTTGATTTCTGTTGAGCATACTGAAAATGCCTAAGCCGAGCAAGGCCGCGATAAGGGGACGTGCAAGAATACTCAATAAGGCAGTGATAAATATCGGTAGCCATATCCACCCGAAGCCAAAAGCAAAGCAGAGCGCAAGACCCAGCAACCATACAAAGCCATACAGACCACCATAGATACGCTGTGGATTAAGCGTGAAGAACGAACCGATAAGCATCGTAAATGCAAGTACTACCATGAGTAGCGGTAAGAAGAAATTAGACTCAAAGCCGTTGCGACTAAAGATGGCGATTACGACAATCACGAGGACAATCAGGCCAACAAACCTACGTCTAGGACTACGATAATGATTGCGATTACGATTGCGCATACTGTTGTCCTTTCCGAAGTAACAGCAAACAACATGTACTACCAGTATACCATTATTGTACACAAGAGAACGGTGTAAGGACCAATTTATCACGTCCTGCACGCAATTAATCATGGACAAGAACAAAACAACGTGAATACGTGAATTGTAGGGGTCTAATTCTATTACACCCTGTGAGCGATGAATCATGTTGGAGGATTTGATGCAATGTTTCATACATCCTCGAACAGGTTCAATTGCTCACAGGGTGTAATAGAATTAGACCCCTACAGGCGTTTCACATCTGATGGATTTTGTTAAAACGCATCAACAGTTCATACAATGTCAGCGTTTTCTAAAGAACAAGGAGAACGGCACGCGCCATACCTGCAACAGAATGGTGTTGCTGATGAGGGTGATAAGCGCAAAGGTCCAGGGTGGCACGCCTTTGTCTACAAAAGCACCACGGAACAACATAGCAACAGGCCATGCGGCAAGCCACGCTAGAAAGGTTCTTAGTGCGAACTTGCCTGTGTTTCGCTCAAGGCCACGTTTGAAGGCTCCAACGAAGGGAGCAACAAGAAACCATGCGGCAGCAAACGGTAAAGCTGTGATCACAGGGCCAAATATATCACCGGCCTCACTATGGCTACGTCGCCCAATAACAGCAAAGACGATGAAGACGATAATATCTCCAACCACGAGAATTGCTGAACGTTGCCAGCCTGTACTACGTCCAACACCAACTTTTTCTGCTGTCGTCGTACCTGTTTCGTTTGTACGTTCTTTAATATCCATATTTTTTTGTCCTTATTGTTGTAGAGTAGTTTGCTGTTGCTTTGCTTGTTGTTCGCGCACAAGTTCTTCAACGGCGACAAGTTCTGTACGCACACCGCGAATTCGCAGGGCGACGATTGCTAGATAGATGAAAATGCCAAGCCACGCGACAACGTAGGCTGCTACTAAATATATTTGCATAATAATCCTCACATGTCATATTCTACTGTTGCGCGCAGACGCTGCGCTAGTGTTTGCAGTTTTTGAAATTGGTACAGTTGTAGCATCAGAAATGCGTAAAACAGTGTAAAGCCGACAAGCGAGACCATGAGCGTGAGAACAACCGATGGTGGCAAGGCACCAGCGACGCCAACTTCCGCACTTGGATGGATACCACGCCAGAGGTTAACGGCTTCGTAGATGATAGGCACATCGAAGACACCGATGATGGCAAGTACGGCCCCTGCGTTCGCGCTTGCTGGTGTACGTCCCATATAGCTACGCACCATCAAGTAGCCGATATACATAAACCACAGTATTAGCGAAGCGGTGAGTTTTGGATCCCATGACCACCATGTACCCCATGTTGTACGCCCCCAGATCGAGCCTGTGATAAGTGTCAGCGTGATAAAAACGGTTCCAATTTCGGCTGAGGCACGCGCTGCCCAATCCCAACGCTCGTCGCGCTTCCACAGATAACCAATGCTTGCAACTGTCATCACGACGAAGGCGAGCATGCCTATCCAGGCAATTGGTACGTGAAAATAGAAAATGCGCTGCGCTGGCCCTTGTACAGCATCCTCTGGCGCGTACAGGAAAGCCATTGGAATAGCAACCATGAAGCCAACAAAGGCAAGACCACCGAGTAGAAGAGAGGCCACAGACAAACGTTCTTTGCTTGTTGTGCTTCCGACTTGCCGTCGTGCGACCTCTGTTGTCTCTTTATTTGCAAGGGCCATATGTTTATTCCTCTATTACGTACTGAAAAGTGAGCGTTGAAACACTCAAAAAGATAATATCGAACGCGATAATAAGTCCTAACCACGGCGGCTCGTTCGTCGCGGGTGCTAATAAAGCTTCCGTCGCTCGAACCGCCGCAATCACAACGGGCACAATTAATGGAAATACCAGGATTGGCAATAATAGCTCTCTTGCTCGTGTCGCCGCCGCCATTGTTGCGAACAGAGTTCCAATGACAGCAATACCCAGCGTACCGAGCAGAACAATAGGAATAAGCGCGCCTGCGAAAAGCGGCACATCAAATAGAGCCGCATACACAGGAAGCGCAATCAGTTCCACGACGCCAATAAAGAGCAGATTTCCGAGTAACTTGGCAAGATAAATAGCTTTCCGGTCTACAGGACATAACAATAAGCGATCCATTGATCCTTGCTCACGTTCGGCAGCAATCGTACGTCCTAGCCCTAAAAGACTGGCGAAGATGAAAGCTACCCACAATGCACCCGGAGCCACGGCAGACTTGTTATCAACATGTAGGTCAAAGGCAAAGTTAAAGATGACGAGAATGAGAAGTGCAAACATACCCATACTTGTCCATGTCTGTTTGCTACGTAACTCATAACGTACATCCTTCGCAAGAATCGCCCACACATGCTCGAAGAAGATTGTGTTCATGGCAACACCACCTGCTGATACACACGCTGTAGATCCTCTAATGCCAGCGACACAGTTTCATGCTGATACACAATACGCCCCTTGTTGAGCAAGACAACCTGAGTGCCGAGGTTCAACGCTCGCTCTAACTGGTGCGTTGTAAAGAGTGTTGTGCCTTTGCGTTCCGTGTGTTCCTGTAGTAAAGCATCTATCAACGTCTGACCTTCCTGATCGAGTCCGGTATCAGGTTCATCAAGTAATAGCAGATGCGGCGTGTGCAGTAAGGCACGCGACCATGCTAGACGTTGAACTTGCCCACGCGAAAGCGTGCTGACACGCTCACGTGTGCGCTTCTCTAAACCAACGCGCTGTAGCAGTATCATGGCTCGTTCTTGCGCATGCTCGACGTTATACATCCGTCCAAAAAACAGCAAGTTTTCCAACGCCGTTAGCTCTTCATAAAGATAAGGTTGATGTGCAACAAAACCGACACGTTGCCGTACTGATTGCGCATCTTTTATACTGTCGAACCCTTCTACGGTAATAGTTCCAGCACTGAGTTTTGTCAAACCAGCCAGAATACGCAGGAATGTTGTTTTGCCTGTCCCATTCGAGCCAAGAATAGCGATGCGTTCCCCCTGTTGTATGCTTAAGTCGATACCCCGCAAAATCGGCTTGAGACCATACGTCTTTTTGAGACCAACAATGCTCATGTACGGGTCTACTTTAGCACACCCTTGCTGCACTGATGCTATAGGGTGTGCTAAAGCAGACCCGTACAGGGGAGGTGTGTGCATCATCGACGCGCTGCCTCCTGTTCGCTGAGCAGGGAACGGAGACGTGCTTTTGTCTTAGCTCGGCGGTCGTTATAGACAGCTTTAGAAAGTTTACCGGACTCATATGATTTATCAAGCGTGAGTAACTCTTGCAAGAGTGCTTCTTTCTTGTCTTTTGGAGTTGTGGGAATAACTTCTTTTTTTGTGTCTTTCGCAGTCACAGAGGTCGTTGACTTGCCTTTACTCCGCTTGCGTGTCTCAGCCCTTTTCTTCCGACGATTAAAGCTAGAGAGAAAGCCAACGATAGCAATAATTGCAAGAAGCACAATACCGCCAACAATAAGCCAGATGGTGTTTGTATTGAGCACTGGCGTCGAACTGTTCGTTGTTGGTGCTGTCAACCCTTCAAGCGTTACATGAACTTCGTCATTTGCGAGCAAGTCCGATGATTGGAAGAGCCGATACGGATGATCGCCAGAGTTCGTGATGCCAGCAGAGGACATGAAGCCTGGATCGACCTGAAGCGTTGGCGGTACCAGGAGCGATAATTGCAATGTTGGATAGACAACGACATAGCGAAAGTTATAGGCCGCGGCGGTATACGGTATCTGGTATGAGAACGAGAACTGTGTAATTCCTGGTGGCAGTGTGGCGTTTGTCGCAAAGCCTAAATCAACCTGAACAGTTTGATACCCATCGAAGCCTGTGCCTAGTGTAACATTTTTCGCATTGCCAGGAAGTGAGAAGCGTAATGTATTAGGCTTGCCCTTGCTTGTGTCAAATGAGCCAACATAGGTATGCGAGTCCAAGTTTCTGAACGAGAGTATTTCGGAGACGTTCATTAAACCCGTCTGAGGATCGGGTTGATGCATCAAAATAGTATCCAATAACACAGCAATCTTCGCAGTACTCTTCGTCGCCTCGTAGACAGTTAAATTCACTTTTTGTGTTGAAGCTGTGTCCAGTGCGACGAGAGCACTCAGATATTGTGCTCCCTGATAACTCATATAGACAGCGTAGTTGATCGTCTTATCCGTTGAGAGGTTAGAGAAGCTATAGTCTCCATGAACGTCGGTTGTTACAGTTGAAACATCTTTTGCATTAGCCCCTTGCGCCTCCTGTAGCGTGACCTGCTGACCCGCCAATGGCGTATTGTTTTTTGTCCCATCAAGAAGTTGTCCCGTAATATGTCCAGAGCTAGCAGATACGTGGGCTGATGCAGTAAGCGGGAAAAAGAGGAACGATGCAAGGATGCAGAGAATGAGTACTGAGAAACGCACCACCTGATAAATTTCGCCAACCGAAAATGGTAAAATCGGTAGGGGCAGCAATTCATTGCGCCCAATGATGGGGGGAGAGGGGCAAACGTCCTCAAGACGAATGCTGTGGCAACGTGTTCCCCTCCCAACCCATCTTCGGGCGCAATGAATTGCTGCCCCTACCGACCATTCTTGTCGCATTTGGTCGTCAAAATTCATCGAACGCTTCGTATATTCAGATTTCGTATATTCCTGTTCAATCCGTTGCATCAGTTCCTTGTTCCTTTAGCGTGCGCAATTGCTCCTCGATGAGATCGTCAAGTTCTTTGTCACGGTCATACGTTGTATCTACAGTCTCTTCGGTAGCAATGTCTTGCCCGTTGTCGTGACGCGATTTTAGCGCGACTAGAGCGCGGCGCATATAGCGTTCACGTAACATATTGTAGTCCTCTTCCGAAATATTGCCAAGTTGATAGTCTAACTCGATTTCCTGCAACGCACTTCTTGCCGATTGTTCGCGTTCGGTCATAGCAGTACGTGTTACAGGCACAGTATCTTCACTTATTTGTATAACCTGACCCGTAGTCTTCATTGGCGCGTAACGCAAGAGTGGAGTAAGTACGAAAGTAAGCGCAACAATGCCTAGTGCTAGTGCAAGTAGAATAGAAAGTATCATTAGTGTGCCTCCGTCTGTCCGCTCTTACGTACAGGTCGCTCGAAGAGGGCATCTTCAGTGGCAAGTTCACGTTCGAGTTGCGCACGGTACTGTGCTAGCTCAATCTCGTCTATAGTAGCAAGTTCCGCGTCTTCCTCATACGTCATACTCGTTGTGCTATGTCCCTGCTCTACTGTGTTTGCTGCTATGCTAACAACAGGCATACGCCAATCACGAAGCGTAAAAAAGATGAGAACGAGACCACCAAGTAACAGGGCTACAGGAACAAGCCATGCAAGTAGCGAGAAGCCCCACCACGGCGGCGACCACACTATCTGCGTGCCATAGCGATCACTAAAATACTGAATGATCTGCTGATCCGACTGACCCGCCTGTATTTGCTGCCGAATAATCGCCCGTATCTCTTGCGCCCGATCTGAGGGCGAGTCCGCCACTGACTCGCCCTGACACACGGGACATTTCAATTGTTTCCCTATACTTTGTACATGTTGGTCAAGTGTCTGATGCGTCGAGGCCGTAAAAGACATGTACGACCAGAGAGCCGCAATCAACAGAACTGCACCAATCAGGATGAAGAGTGAAGTCCTGTACGGGTCTGCTTTAGCACACCCTATCGTCTCGAATGTGCGAAGAGGGTGTGCTAAAGCAGACCCGTACA